>NZ_JAMYTM010000016.1:0-147591 GCF_040322475.1 Mesorhizobium sp. M0140
CTCGTCGAAACCATCGAGGCAGCCGAATGCAAGAACTACTTCGAAAACGCAGGCTACGCTTCCGTCAAAATATGAAACGCTCTAGCCGTGCTGCGCGACGCGGTCGACCTCGGTCGCAAACTGGAGCCGAGCCAAGCCGAAGCACCGACGATTCCTCCCCGAAAATAGGAACGGACTTCAGCGAACGGGGTCGAGGCAACGCTGTGCGACAATTCAAAGCAAAGCCACTCCGGGCGGGCCGGAGTGGCTTTGTTGCAAGTGCAGTTCAGCGGTTGGCGATAAAAACCGCTTCCTCATCGTCGCGCTGCCTGCCTCCGAGGGCCGCGGCGGCACTGGCGATAAAGGCGCCGATGGCCAGCGAGAGCGCACCAAGCAGGGCAAACGTCGCACTGGCCTTCCTGGCGGTGTCGGCGGCCTGCTGCGCCTTGACTTTGGCGTCCTGAGCCTTGGCGAGGACGGCATCCACCCGGGTCCTGGCGTCTGCTTCAGAAAGCCCTGTGCGGACGGCGACCAGCTGCGACAGATACGTTTTGTCGTCTGCGGAAACCTCGCCTGCCGCTGCACCGGCGATCAGGATGCGCGAAGCCTGACCGACCGCAGCCGCATCGCTGTCCGGATTGGCGGCAGCCAGCCTGCCCGGATCAGCCGGACGGAACAGCGAATCCACCAGGTAGGAGGTCGCATTGTCTGCCGATGTGCTGTCGGCATTGGCCGAAGCTCCCGCCGATGCGCCCATGGCCGCGCCAGACGCGATGGTGGACACCGCCTGCACGCCTGAGCCTATCGCAGCGGAAAGCGCGGAGCCAAGCACGCCGACGACGAGCAACGTGGCCAGCGCCCAGGCAAGAAAGCCGTGTGCGGTGTCCCGGAAATAGACTTCATCGGTGTGGATGCCGACCCATTTGGTGCGCAGGCGTCCGGCAAGATAGCCGCCGACGCCGGAGGACAGCCATTGCACGATGACAAGCCAGATCGCGGTGGACGCCGCGAAAGTGGTCACAGATGCGCCCGATCCCGACCATGGCGACACCATGCTCAATCCCAGCCCCGAACCGAGCAGCATGAGGATGAGGGTCAATGTCGAGGCCGCGAAGGCTCCGGCGATGATCGGTCCCCAGCTGACGGCGGTGGAGGAGGACTCGGTTGAGGCGGAAACATCGACCGCCGACAGGGTGGACTGCATGGAAGCCCCCTATCGTACGAACAGCATGATCAGAATGATGATCGGAATCGGAATGCCGAGCAACCAGAGCAAAATGCCACGTCCCATGGAGGCCTCCTGTTAGAATATTGTGAATCGATGTTGTCACAATGTTCCAAGGGAACTTCCGTTCCGGCGCGTTGTAAAATGATTTTCTTGCCGCCAGCGGAACATTGGCGCGCCGCAGCGCGCCAATTCAGATTTGATGTCCAGATCAGATGTCCAGATTGGCGACCGACAGCGCGTTGTCCTGGATGAACTCGCGCCTGGGTTCGACCTCATCGCCCATCAGCCGCGAAAACAGCGAATCCGCATCGGTCGCGTCATTGACCTTGACTTGCAGCAGCGAGCGCACGTTCGGATCGAGCGTGGTTTCCCACAGCTGTTCGGCGTTCATCTCGCCGAGACCCTTGTAGCGTTGCATCGTCAGGCCCTTGCGGCCGGTCGCAAAGACCGCGTTGAGCATCGCCAGCGGCCCCGAGATGGTTTCGGAGACATCTTTGCGGCGCAGCACCGGCGGCGACCCGTAGACCTCGCTGAGGCGCTGTGCGTAGCGGTCGAGCTGGCGTGCGTCGGCCGAATTGATCAGCGCCAGGTCGAGATGCGCGTATTCCTTGACGCTGCGCACCGTGCGCTCGAACACATAGCCGCCGACGCCTTCATTCGAGGTCGACATGCGGCCGGTCCAGCCGCGCTCGGTGTCCTCGGCGATGATGTCGAGGCGTTTTGCAATCCGCTCCGCCATGTCGTTGGCGCGGCCGAGATCGGTGAACACGTCCGGGTTGAGCCCGCCGGCGATCGCCGCCTGCTCGACGACGCCTCTGTTGTAGCGCGTGTGCAGGCCGTTGATCAGCTGGCGCACCGCCAGCGCGTCGTCGATGGCTCCGCGCAGGTCCTGTCCGATGCGAACCTCGCCCGAGCCGAGGGTAAGCGATGCTTCCTCCAGTCCCGAGCCGATCAGGAACTCCTCGAACGCGCTCTCGTCCTTGATGTATTGCGAGCTCTTGCCGCGCGTCACTTTGTAGAGCGGCGGCTGGGCGATGTAGAGATGGCCGCGCTCGATCAGCTCCGGCATCTGCCGGAAAAAGAAGGTCAGCAGCAAGGTTCTGATATGGGCGCCGTCGACATCGGCGTCGGTCATCAGGATGATCTTGTGGTAGCGCAGCTTGTCGGCGTTGAACTCGTCCTTGCCGATCGAGGTCCCGAGCGCCGTGATCAACGTGCCGATCATGTCGGAGCCGAGCATGCGGTCGAAGCGGGCCCGCTCGACATTGAGGATCTTGCCGCGCAGCGGAAGAATGGCCTGATTCTGGCGCGAACGGCCGCCCTTGGCCGAGCCGCCGGCGGAGTCACCCTCGACGATGAAGATTTCGGACTTCGCCGGGTCGCGTTCCTGGCAGTCGGCCAGCTTGCCGGGCAGGGAAGTGACGCCGAGCGAGCTCTTGCGGGTGATATCGCGCGCCTTGCGCGCCGCTTCACGCGCCGCCGCGGCCTGGATCACCTTGTCGACGACCACCTTGCCTTCGCTCGGATGTTCTTCAAGCCAGGTGCCGAGCGCTTCGTTGACCAGGCCTTCGACGACAGGACGGACCTCCGACGAGACCAGCTTGTCCTTGGTCTGCGAGGAGAATTTCGGATCTGGAACCTTGACTGAAAGCACCGCCGTCAGGCCTTCGCGGCAATCGTCGCCGATCAGCGAGACCTTTTCCTTCTTGGTCAGGCCCGACGATTCGCCATAGCCGGTGATCTGGCGCGTCAGCGCGCCGCGAAAGCCGGCCAGATGCGTGCCGCCATCGCGCTGCGGGATGTTGTTGGTGAAGGCCAGCACGTTCTCGTGGTAGCTGTCGTTCCACCACATCGCCACTTCGACGGTGATCCCGTCGCGCTCCGCCTTGATGGCGATCGGCTTGTCGATCAGCGGTTTCTTGACCCGATCGAGATATTTGACGAATTCTTCGAGGCCTCCGTCATAGTGCAGTTCATGGCGCACGACATCGGCGTGACGGGCATCGGTCAAAATGATGCGCACGCCGGAATTGAGGAAGGCAAGCTCGCGCAGCCGGTGTTCCAGCGTGCCGAAGTCGAACTCGACCATGGTGAAGGTCTCGGCCGACGGGAAGAAGGTGATCTGGCTGCCGCTGCGGCCCTCATAGGTGCCCGGCTGCTTGTCCTGCTCATAGCTGCCGGTGGCCTTCAGCGGCGCGTCGGCATTGCCATGCGTGAAACTCATCTCGAAGATCTGGCCGTTGCGGCGGATTTTCAGCTTCAGCCACGCCGACAGCGCGTTGACCACCGAGACGCCGACGCCATGCAGGCCGCCCGAGACCTTGTAGGAATTCTGGTCGAACTTGCCGCCGGCATGCAGCTGCGTCATGATCACTTCGGCCGCCGAAATGCCTTCTCCGGTGTGGATATCGGTTGGAATTCCGCGGCCATTGTCGATCACGGTGACCGAACCATCGGGGTTGAGCGTCACGGTGACGAGATCGGCGTGACCGGCCAGCGCCTCGTCGATGGCGTTGTCGACCACTTCATAGACCATGTGATGCAGGCCCGAACCGTCGTCGGTATCGCCGATATACATTCCGGGGCGTTTGCGGACAGCATCCAACCCCTTCAAAACCTTGATGGAATCGGCGCCGTATTCGGCTTCAGCGCCGTTGTTGTTGTCGATCTGATCGCTCATGAAAACCTGTTGTCTGGATGCCGCTTGCACGGCGCGAAAAACCCGCTTCGAATCGCGCCTCTGATATGCACTAGATATAGGCGCAAAAGGCGGTTTTTCCAAGGTTTGCAGGCATTTCACGGGGAATGAGCCGGCTGTCCATGACAGCCTCCCGTCAGGCCCTATTTCACTTTGGCCAGCCGGTCCCTGAGAAACTTGATCATGAACTTATATCGCGGCGCCAGCCGCCCGCTGCGGTCGAGCTCCAGCGTCATGTCCAGCGCCTGGGAAAGCACGGCCTTGGGGTTCTTGGCGACCTGAGCGTAGTCGATCATGGCCACCACCAGGTCGCGCTGCCAGGTGGCGTTGTTTGGGTCGGACCGGGCGAGCTGCTGGCGGATGTCGAGACTGTCCTGGAAAGCCTGCCGCGCGCCTTTGACGTCGCGATGCTTGGCCTTGAGCATGCCGATCTCGGACAGAGTGATCGACAGGTCGCGTTGCCAGTCGGCATTGGCAGGGTCGAGCTTGGCCAGCCGGTCGGCGATGGCGAAACTGTCTGTATAGGCCTTGAGCGCTCCAGCGCGGTCGCCCTGTATCGCCCGAATGCCCGCTACTTTTTCCAAGCTGACCGAGAGGTCGCGTTGCCAGTCGGCGTTGGCAGGGTCACTGGCCGCCAGCACGCCGGCTATCGAGAGGGCTTGCCTGTAGGCGGCGAGGGCTGCCGGCCAGTCCTCTTGATCGCTCAGCGCATTGCCGATCTTTGCGTTGCCGACCGACAGGTCGCGCTTCAGCTCACTGTTGTCGGGGTCGCGGCCCACCAATTGTTCGACGATCGCATGGCCCGCTTTATAGGACGCGAGTGCGCCCGCCGCATCGCCGCGCTCGCGCTTGAGGTCGCCGATCGTATCATGGCTGACGGAGACATCGCGTTGCCGCTCGGCGTCCCACGGCTTCTTCTCGGCCAGCGCCAATCGGACCTTCAGGCTCTCCTCGTAGGCCATCTGGGCGTTGTCCAGTCGCCCCATGACCCGGGCAAGGCCGCCGATCTCGTCATAGGTGATGGTCAGGTCGCGCTGCAGCTCGGCGCGCTCCGGTTCATTATCGGCAAGTTGCTTCTTGATCGACAGGCTTTCCTGGTAGACTTGTGCGGCGCTGGCCAGATCGCCTTGCGTCACCAGCACGTTGCCGATCTTGTCGTCGACCATGGCGAAGTCCCCGAACCATGGCAGCCGATCGGGTTCGGCAGCGGTCAAATCCCTGAGCATGGTTCTGGCGGTCCGATAGTTTTCCAGCGCTTCCGGCAGGTCCCCTTGCGCCAGCTTGACGTTGCCGAGCTTGATGTGGCTGACGGCAAAATCGCGCTTGACGCTCGGGTCGGTTTCCCGGGCCGAACGCAGCTCGAGATTGGATACCAGCGCTGCAAAGGCGCGGCCTGCCGCATCGGTGTTGCCGACAAGGGTGTAGAGCTTGCCGAGTTCGTCCAGCGTGCGGATCTGGCGGTCGGCCTGGTCCAGGGTCAGATCGGTCTGCCCGGCCTCGCGGTAAAGAGCCAGGACCGATTCATAATCGTTGATGGCCGTGGCGTAGTCGAGGTCGGCGCGCGCCGCACCGCCGGACAGGAAACGCGTCGCCGCCTCGGACAGCGTGCGGCCGACGAAATTGGCCTTCAAGGCGTTGCGCGAAACATTGTCGATGTCGGCGGCCTTTGCGAGGATGGCGCGAGCCCCATCGAAGGCGCCGAGCGAAAGCTGCTCCTCGGCCTGCCGGCGCAGCTCCGTCACCTGCGGATCATCGGAGGCCAGCGTCCTCATTTCGCCGCGCACCTTGACGAAGGCGTCCGCCGCCTCGCGCAACCGGGCATTCAGGCTGTCCGCCGAAAGGTGGCTGGCGTCGGAGCTGATCAGCACGCCGTAGAGAGGCGCCAGCGGCATGTCGGCATCGCTGGCAACCTGCTCGACCTCACCGCGCATTTCCGGCGTCACGTCGGCCATGGCAAGCAACAGGCGCTCGCGCTCCGGCAATTGTTCCATGGCGGCCGCGGCAAAGAACAGCTTCGGCAGGCCGCTCTCGACGTAAGGCAGCTGTTTGCCCCGCGACAAATCGTAGACCTCCTGCTGCACCAGCGTCAGCACCGAGCGGATTTCGAGCCCGCTGGTGCCGAGATATTTGGTCAGCGCCGTGGTGAATGGCGAGTTCTGGCCGGTTCCGTCGGCCGCCGTCTCGCCGGGTGCTGCCGAGAAAGCGAACAGGATGTTTTCGGCGCGGCCAGTCCGACCAAGCCCCGGCCGGACATTTTCCACGACATCCTTGACCAGCGACGTCGCACCGCGCCCGTCACCCACCGTGCCCGAAAACGGATCGCTCCGGCAGGCGTCGAGCATGATCAGGCCGACCTTGGCGGTGGCGGCCACGGTCTTGCGCACCTCCTCCAGAGGCAAGCTGGTCTTCTCCAGCGCATCGAGCGAAGAGGGGTCGGCATCGACCGGCAGCAGCCGGTTATCGCCCGAGATTTCCACGCCGTGGCCGGAGAAGTAGACCAGCGCCACGTCGGCGCCTTTGGCATCCTGGCGAAAATCGTCGAGCGCGCGGCGCATGCGCCGCAGGTCGCGGTTGGTTTCGAGGACGACCTCGAAGCCGAGCTTCTTCAGCACCGCTCCCATCGCCTCGCCGTCATGAACCGGGTTGGCAAGCGGCCGGATCAGGCGGTAGTCGTCGTCGGCGATGATCAAGGCCACGCGCCGCTCAGCCGCCGCGGTGGCGGTGGTCATGAGCATCAGCAGCAAGGCAAAAAGCAAACGCAAGTCGAACCGCCCCCCGGCTTGTCCCTTTGCGCGAACATTCCACCTCTTTATGCCATGAGCAAGCCGGGCTTTTTGCGGAAGACCAGCGTTTTCAGGCAGCCCGCATAGGCTTCAAAGCCTCGCTCCAGCGCAACAGCTCGTCGAGCATGGTTTTGGCTCCGCCCTGCACCTGTTCGCCGGCGTTGAAAGCGCCGTTCTCGTCGAGCAGTTTCTGATACATCGGCAGGGCGACGCCTTCCGAGATCGGCATGACACCCACCGAGGTCAGCAGCGGCTTCAGCGCTTGCGCCGCGCGCAGGCCGCCGGAGACGCCGCCATAGCTGAAAATGGCGGCAGGCTTGTACTTCCATTCACGCGAGAGATAATCGATCGCGTTGACGATCGCCGGCGCCACGAAATAATTGTATTCCGGCGCCACGAAGACGAAGGCATCGGCGGCATCGATCGCTTTTGACCAGGCCTTGGTATGGTCGTTCTGGTAATTGCCGAGTCTTGGATGGTGCGGTTCGTCCAGCACCGGAAGCTTGAACGTGTCGATGTCGGTCAGTACCGGCTCGAATTTTCCATGCTCGCGCGCGAACGTCTCCAGCCACTTGGCAAAAACCGGCCCTGCGCGGCCTGGCCGCGTGCTGCCGATGATGATGTTCAACTGGTGCTTCAAGCTGGGCTCCTGCGATAGCGGTATCCATTGGTGACTGCCACCTAGGGCATGCCGCTCGGGGCAACAAGAAGGCACCTCACGGTAACCGGTCACGTTCCGGAGAGCAGGGCCTTGCCGTACGGTCACATGGACGCCTGCTTTGCGGCCCACTACATTGGGTCATCAGCGGAGCACAGCATGGACATCCAGCCCGCCCCCTTCATTCCCCCGGCGCCGAAGCCGCGCACGACGCCGCCCTCGACGCTGGAGATGATCCGCATCGTCTACCGCAACCCGCTCGAATTGTGGGGTGAACACACCTACAACGAGCCTTGGATTTCGGCCAATGGCGTTGGCGGACATCTGATCGTCGCCAACGATCCCGGCCTGATCCGCCATGTGCTGGTCGACAACGCCAGGAACTACAAGATGGCGACGGTGCGCCAGAAGATCCTGCGGCCGATCCTGCGCGACGGCCTGCTGACCGCCGAGGGCGAGGTCTGGAAGCGGTCGCGCAAGGCGATGGCGCCGGTGTTCACGCCGCGCCACATCTTCGGCTTCGCCCAGCCGATGCTGAGACGCACGCTGGACTTCGTCACCCGCTATGAAGACGGCGGCACGTCCGACATCGCTCATGACATGACGCTGCTCACCTACGACATCCTGGCCGAGACGCTATTTTCCGGCGAGATATCGGGCGAGCCGGGCAGTTTCGCCAACGAGATCGACCGCCTGTTCGAGACCATGGGCCGCGTCGATCCGCTCGATCTGTTGCGCGCGCCCGACTGGCTGCCGAGGCTGACCCGCATCCGCGGCCGCAAGACCATGGCCTATTTCCGCAAGATCGTCACCGACACGGTCACGATGCGCGAAGCGAAATTCAAGCGCGACCCTGATGCCGTGCCGCAGGATTTCCTGACACTGCTGCTCAAGGCCGAGGGACCCGACGGACTGACACGGGCCGAGGTCGAGGACAACATCATCACCTTCATCGGCGCCGGCCATGAGACGACCGCGCGGGCTTTGGGCTGGACGCTGTATTGCCTGGCGGAATCATCGTGGGAGCGCAACCGGGTCGAGCAGGAGATTGACCAGGTGCTGGCGCGCGAGCCCGATCCGACGAAATGGCTCGATGCCATGCCGTTCACCCGCGCCGCCTTCGACGAGGCGCTCCGGCTCTATCCGCCGGCGCCGTCGATCAACCGCGAGCCGATCGAACCGGAAATGTGGAAGGATCTTCATATCCCCAAGCATGCCGCCGTGCTGGTGATGCCATGGGTCGTGCATCGCCACAGGAAGCTTTGGGACCGGCCGGATGCCTTCCTGCCGGAGCGCTTCCACCCGGGAAATCGCGAAAAGATCGACCGCTTCCAGTATCTGCCGTTTGGCGCCGGTCCTCGCGTCTGCATCGGCGCCAGCTTCGCCATGCAGGAGGCGATCATCGCGCTGGCGATCATGCTGTCGCGCTTCCGCTTCGACACCACCGCCGAAACCAAGCCTTGGCCGGTGCAGAAACTCACCACGCAGCCACAAGGCGGTCTGCCGATGCGGGTGACGCCAAGATAGGCGTGACCCCTTCAGGTAGCTGTAACGACTATGCTGCAGGCTTGCGCTGCTGGAACTGGCCGGCGGCGCGGTAGCGCCAGAGATAGCTGGGCAGGATCGTCGCGATCGATTGCGGCTGGATGCCGAGCCCCGCAAGCGTCCGGTTGGCCTTGGCGGCCGCGTCCGAAACGATGTTGTGTTCGCGCAGCTGCATCACCTGGTCCTTGGTCAGCAGCGGATTGGGCAAGAGGCCGAGGATCGAGGCCTGGATGTTGGCCACCCACCACGGCACCGGCACCAGCAGGCGCTTGCGCTCGATCACCTCGAGCAGCTCTTCCATGCATTCCTTGAAGGTGAGCACCTTCGGCCCGCCGAGTTCATAGATATGGCCGCCATCCACCTTGCCGTCGACCGAGCGCGCCACCGCTTCGGCAACGTCGCCGACATAGACCGGCTGGAACTTGGTCTGGCCGCCGCCGATCAGCGGCAGCACCGGCGAATAGCGCGCCATGTTGGCGAAGCGATTGAAGAAGCCGTCTTCGGGTCCGAAATTGATCGACGGCCGGAAGATCACGGCGTCCTTGATCGTCTCCAGCACAGCCTTTTCGCCAAGCGCCTTGGTGCGCGCGTAGTCCGATTCGGAGTCCAGATCGGCGCCAAGCGCAGAAATGTGGGTCAGGCCGGCGCCGACCGAGCGCGCGGCCTCGGCCACTGCGCGGGCGCCGAATTCGTGCACGGCGGAGAATTTCTGCCGGCCGCTCTCATGCAGGATGGCGACCAGATTGACGACATGGTCGGCGCCTTGCACGGCGCGGTCTACCGACCAACGCACGCGCACATTGGCCTGGACCGGCTGGATCTGGCCGACATTGCCAAGCGGCTGCAAATGGCCGGCAAGATCGGGCCGCCGGCAGGCGACCCGGATGCGATAGCCGCGCTTGGCCAGCGCACGCACGACATGGCGCCCGACAAAGCCTGACCCGCCAAAGACGACGACGAGCTTTGGGGTCTGCAGGATTTCGGTCATGGCTGGCTCCGGCGCTCGCAAGCTTGGCTGAAGCCGTTTCATAATCCGTTTCGTGCCAAAGGCAAAGGGCGACGCGTCGTCGCTATCAGCCTGTCAGAACGCTTTGCCGATACGGGCGTCGACCGAATGGCGGTTGCCGCCGCGAATGACGAAGAAGAGCAGGATCGCCGCCCACAGCAGCGACTTCTCCGCGCCCGAATAACCCTGGTCCATCGTAACCCAGTGGAACCAGACCGTGACCAGCAGCACGAACAGGCCGGCAAAGGCGGCCGGCCGCGTCAAAAACCCGATGGCGATGAAGATGCCGCCGAAGAATTCAGTGCAGGCCAAAAGCAAGGACCACAACGCACCCGGATAAAAGCCGAGACCCTCGACCATCTCGGCGGCGCCGAAAGGATTGGTGATCTTCTGCGAACCGTGGATGGCTAGAAACCCACCGGCGACGACGCGAAGAACCGTTTCGGCACCATCGTGCAGAGCGGCGTAAACCCTGCCAAGGGCCGGAATGATAAGGGCGTTGCGGGGATTGTCCGTGCTTGCCGACATTGTAGCTCCTCTGTTTTGCTTGATCAGCGCAAACGGCCGATCAGGTCGGACGAAGTCAAATAAACAAAAGTTGACCAAACTACGAATGTTTTAACATTGCGCGGCCAAACGCAGAAAACCCCGCAGAAGCGGGGTTTTCCGGGCGACGTCCATGTGAAGTCAGGTGCCGACGGAGCGGCCTGACCTGAGACGGTATCAGGAGGGCGTGAAGCAAGTACGCCCACCCCAGCCCTGAACATCCGACATGGTGCCACCAACCTTCTTGCAGGCGGCGACGAAATCGGCGCTGCAATTGGCGAATTTTGCATGGCCGTTCTTGCAGTAGTGATCTTCGGTGGCCCCGCCGCTCGGGGCAGTGATGACACCCGGGCTGGACGGCTTGGCCGGCGCGGCCTTCAAGGTGGCTGCCTGTGTGGCACCCATGAACGAGCCGAGCAGAAGGACGGCGGTCAGCATGGTGATCTTGGTGTTGGTCATGACAATTTCCTTTGATTTGGGTTGAGTTTCCGAGGCGCGAAGGACCGGCCATCGCGTGATGCAGGCTTTCGATTTCGGTTTGCTGCTTCCCCCGGTGTGGATCGGGCAAGCTCGCCTTGCCCTGGACAAAGCTGTGTCGCAGCAAGGCGCGGAAAGGTTCAGCGGCGCGCAAAGAAAATCGCACCGCACCGCGCCTGGGGCGGGCTGATTTCAGATAACCAATTGATATTTAATTATTATTCAGGAAGAGTAGCGTGCGGCGAATTCGGAAATGCGCTGCACCACCGCCTTGGATGCGGTGATGCCCCGCGCTTGCGCCTTCTCTGCCGCCTCTGCACGGGCGCGGCCCGGCACGTGCACGCCGAAGCGCCGCCGCAGCCGGTCGAGTTGGTCCTTCATTCGCTGCTCGAAATCCGGATCGAGCAGCTTGGGCTCGACGGCAAGCACGAACAGGCCGGTGCCGGGACTGTCCGGCCCGCCGCTGAACCATGGCGCGTCGAGCGACCAGTTGGCGCCTGACAGGCCGGCTGCCAGCACTTCGACCATCAACGCGATGTTGGCACCGCGCTGGCCGCCGAAGGCAAGCATGGCGCCCTTCATGGCGGCGGCCGGATCGGTGGTCGGGTTGCCGCTGGCGTCCAGCGCCCAGCCTTCCGGGATTGTCTTGCCCTCTTCGGCCGCTTTGCGGATGTTGACGAAGGCGGTGGCGCTTGACGACTGGTCGATGACCAGCGGCGCGCCGTCGGCGGCGGGTGCGGCAAACGACATCGGGTTGGTGCAATAGACCGGCTTGACCGAGCCCGAGCCGGCAAGCACGGCCGGGCCGTTGGTGGCGGCGAACGACACCAGTCCAAGTGCTGCCAGCCTTCCGGTGAAATAGCCGAGCGCGCCGCATGTATAGGCGTTCTTCTGCGAGAAGATGGCGACACCGAACAGCTTTGCCGCCTTGGCGAGGTCGTCGATGGTGCGGTCGAAGCCGGTATGCGCCAGCCCGCCGCGTGCATCGGAGAGATAGACCGCAAGCGCCGGCCGGGTGATCACCGGATCGGCATTGCCGTCGATGCGTCCGGCTTCCAGCGCCTCAAGATAGTCGATGAAATGCGACAGACCGACCGAGGAAAGCCCTTCGGCCTCGGCTGATATGATCGAAGCAGCGAGCGATTGTGCCGCTTCCTCATTGGCGCCGGCGCCAAGTGCCGCCATCCGGCACAGTCCTTTTGCCTGGTCGAGACTGAGTTGCATCATGGCCGTCCTAGGGGAGTAAGGGAATAGGGGAGTACGGGAGTAGGGGACAGTGAGCAGTGAATAGCGAATGGGGATGGAAATGTGAATGTGGATAGTAGCCGGATACTCCCCTACTCCCCTACTCCCCTACTCCCCTCTAACCAATCTTGTTGGGGATCCGCGCTTCTATCCTGCTGAACGCAAAGACCAGAATACCGGTGATCATCATGTAGATCAGCGCCAGCAGCAGCAGGGGTTCATAGGTGAGATAGGTGTCCTGCCGCACCTTGGACGAAACGGCGAAGATGTCGATGACGCTGATCGTCGCCACCAGCGGCGTCGATTTCAACTGCAGCACGGTCTCCCCGGTCAGCGTCGGCAACGCCCGATAGATGGCTTGCGGCAGCCAGATGCGCCGGAACGCCTTCCAGCGGCTCATGCCGAACGCGCGGGCGGCTTCGAGTTGCCCCTTCGGCACGCCCGCAAAGGCGCCGCGCATCACCTCGCCCTCATAGCCGGCGAACGACAGGGTCAACGCCAGCACGCCATAGGGCCAGGCTTGCCGCAGATATGGCCACATCCAGGATTCGCGGATCCAGGGATATTGCGGGAACAGCGAGCCCAGGCCGTAGTAAAGCAGCCATAGCTGGATCAGCAGCGGCGTGCCCCGGATCACCGTGCAGAACACCTTGGCGGGCGCGGCGAACCAGAATGAGCCGGCGGCTTGCGCCAGCCCTAGCGGCACGGCCAGCAGGAAGCCCAGGACGCAGGTGACGGCCAGGATCCACAGCGACCGCCAGATGCCGATCAAGCCCATTTCATAATATTGCGGCAGCCAGTCCCAGCGCATGAAAAAGGCGGCCGACAGAACCAGGCCGAGTGCGATCAGGATCAGCACGATGCGGTGCGGCTGCAGCCACAGCGACGTTCGCGCGACGACGTTGATGATGGCAGCCTCGTTGGCCATCAGCGCGCCTCCTTGAGCGAAGGCATGCCGCGCCGCGACCAGGTCTCGACACGGCCGATGACGAGGTTGGAGAACAGCGACAAAAGCAGATAAAGCACGCCCGCCGCGAAAAAGAAGGTGAAATAGGCTTTGGTGACACCCGCCGCCTGCCGCGTCGCCAGCGCCAGCTCGTAGAAACCGACGACCGCCAATAGCGCGGTGTCCTTGGTGGCGATCAGCCAGAGATTGGCGAGGCCCGGTATGGCGAAGGGCAGCATTGACGGCAAGGTGATGCGCCGCAACATCAGGCCCGGAGACATTCCATAGGCGCGGGCGGCCTCGATCTGGCCCTGCGGAATGGCCAGGATCGCGCCGCGTATCACCTCTGTCGAATAGGCGCCCTGGACAAAGCCGAGCACGGCGATGCCGGCGGCAAGGCCGCTCACGTCGACGCGCTGATAGCCCATGGCCGTCAGCGCCTGATTGATCAGGTCGGTTCCAGCGTAATAGAGCAGCAGGATCAGCACCAGCTCGGGCACGGCGCGCACGATGGTGGTGTAGACCGCCAGGAGATCGCGCACCACCGGGCCGCCATAAAGTTTGCCATAGGCGCCGCCGGTGCCGATCAGAAGGCCGAGGCACGTGGCGCCCAGCGCGATCTCGATCGAATGGAGCAGCCCAACCAAAAGAGCCCCGCCCCAGCCTGGCGGGTAGGGCGAGAGAAGCTCGGTGATGCCGGCCGCGGAGGCCGAAAGAAGTGCGTCGATCAGCGTCGCCCCCGAAGTGCTGGCCAACCGCCGACGGCTGCGTCGGCGGCAAACATGCCTGGGAAAGATCGAGCTGGGGCTTGGCGCTGGCGCCATGCCCCTGCTCATACGAGGATCGTCAGTTCGACTGTGCGCCGCCACCGCCGTAAATGTCGAAATCGAAGTATTTCTTCGAGATCTCGTCATATTTGCCGTTGGCGCGGATCGCCTTGATGCCGGCGTTGATTTTGCCCTTCAGTTCGGTGTCTTCCTTGCGCACGCCGGCGCCGACGCCCGGTCCGAGCACTTCGTCGTCCGGAGCGACCATCCCCTTCAAGTCGCAGCAGGCCTTGCCCTGGTCGGATTTCAGGAACTCGCCAAGCGCGATGGAATCGGCCTGAACCGCATCGAGGCGGCCGGCGGCAAGATCGTTGTTGGCTTCGTCCTGGGTCTGGTATTCCTTGATCTCGGAGGCTGTGCTGCCAAAATGCTTCTTGGCGTAGACAGCGTGCACCGTCGAAACCTGCACGCCGACGATCTTACCCTTGAGGTCGTCCGGGGCGGAGCCGAATTTCTGGTCCTTGGGGCCGATGATCGCGGTCGGCGTGTTATAGTACTTGTCCGAGAAATCGATCGTCTTCGCGCGTTCGGCGGTGATCGACATCGAGGAGACGATGAGGTCGATCTTCTTGGTCGTCAGTGCCGGGATGATGCCGTCCCAGGCGACCGGGGTAATGACGCAATCGAGCTTCTCCTCGGCGCAGACGGCATCGATGAAGTCGATCTCCCAACCGACCCACTTGCCCGAAGCATCGGGCGAGGTGAAGGGCGGATAAGGCTCGGCGGCGACGCCGATCTTGACCGGATCGGCCTTGGCCACGCCCATGGCGGCGACGCCGAGCAGCAGCGCTGCGGCGAATGTTTTCAGAACAGTCTTCATGTCACGACTCCCAGTTTGTTGTTGGTTCCCGGTTTTCTTCCGTCCCGGCCTGTCCTAGCCGATGTTGCGGATGAACTGCTTCAGCCTTTCGGATTTGGGCGCGCCGAAGATCTGCTCCGGCGGGCCTTCTTCCTCGACCAATCCATTGTAGAGATAGACGACATGCGTCGCGACCTCGCGGGCGAACTTCATCTCGTGGGTGACCAGCACCATGGTGCGGCCTTCGCGCGCCAGGTCGCCGATCACCTTCAGCACCTCACCGACCAGCTCGGGATCGAGTGCGGAGGTGGGCTCGTCGAACAGCATGACGCGCGGATTGATGGCCAGCGCCCGGGCGATCGCCGCGCGCTGCTGCTGGCCGCCCGACAGATAGGCCGGATAGACGTCGCGCTTTTCGGCCAGACCGACACGGGCGAGCAGTTTCTCGGCCTCGCCGATCGCCACATCGCGCTTGATGCCAAGCACATGTACGGGAACCTCGATGACGTTTTCGATCAGCGTCATGTGGCTCCACAGGTTGAAGTTCTGGAACACCATGCCGAGCTTGGAGCGGATGCGCTCGATCTGCTTGCGGTCGGCCGGGACCGTGTGGCCATGGCTGTCGGCCTTGAGCTTGATCTCCTCGCCATTGACGCGGATGATGCCGCTGGTGGGGTTTTCCAGGCAGTTGATGCAGCGCAGCAGGGTCGATTTGCCTGAGCCCGAGCCGCCGATGATGGCGATGACCTCGCCGTCGCGCGCCGACAGCGAGACGCCCTTCAGCACATGCAGCTCACCGAATCTCTTGTGCAGGTTCTCGACATGGATGGCTTCGGCGGCGCCGTCCTGCGCCGTATGTTTCAATGCGGGTGCGGCGCTTTGCGCTGTCATCCCGGATGCGGCGCTTATGGCCGTCATTCCTTCCACGCTCTGCGGAGCGTTCGAGCTCGTCGCTGCTGGTATCTTTTACCCATTACCCGTCACTGGACAGAGTTCCCACGCTCAGGATGGACCGTTCCGCTTGCCTCCGTCAACCATGGTTTTTGGACTATTGATCACAGCTTGCTGTAGTGGTTAGTGGCGCCAACCGACGTTCAGGGAGAATTTAGTGGGCAAATCATACGGGTCGCAGTCCATGGCCGGACCCCTGAAACGCGTGTTGATGCGGTCCGCCACGAGCGCCATGCGTCATGCCAGGGCACAGGAATGGCACTATGGTCCGGGGTTCGATCCGCAGAAGGCGGCGGCCCAGCATGAGCAGTTGACCAGCATGGTCGCGGCTTCCGGCGCCGAGATCGAATGGCTGACGGACGCCGATGACGGGCTGGCCGATTCCGTCTTCACCCATGATCCGTCGCTGATGACCGATCATGGCGCGATTATCCTTTCGATGGGCAAGGCGCTGCGCCGTGCCGAGCCCGGTCTGCACGAGGCAGCTTACAAGCGCATGGGGATCCCCATTCTCGGCCGGATCGACGATCCGGGCCAGGTGGAAGGCGGCGACTGTGTCTGGGTCGACGCAACCACGCTGGCCGTCGGTCGTGGCGTACGCACCAACCAGGACGGCATCCAGCAGCTTTCGAACCTGCTCTCGCCCAAGGGCATTTCGGTCTTCGGTTTCGATCTGCCGCTCTGGCACGGCGAGGAAGCCTGCCTGCATCTGATGTCGGTGATCAGCCCGCTCGCCGACGATCTGGCGCTGGTCTATGCGCCCTTGCTGCCGGCCGCCTTCTACCAGATGCTGCGGGCGCGCGGCATCAAGCTGGTCGAGGGCGATGCCGACGAGTTCTTCGCCTCCAGCGGGCTCAGTCTCAATGTGCTGCCGACCGCGCCGCGCCAGATCATTGCCGTTGCCGGCTTTCCCAGGACGGCGGCCGCCATGGAAGCGGCCGGCTGCACGGTCGCCACCTTCGATGCGGATGCGCTCTGCATCGCCTGCGAGGGCGGTCCGACCTGCCTGACGCGCCCGGTGCTGCGCCAATGATCGCCACTGGGACCACCACTGGGACGACCGTCGGCGAGGCGTTGATTTCGCTGCTTGAAGCGCATGGCGTCGACACGGTGTTCGGCATTCCGGGCGTCCACACGGTCGAACTCTATCGCGGGCTGGCGCGCTCGAAGATCCGCCACGTCACGCCGCGCCACGAACAAGGCGCCGGCTTCATGGCCGATGGCTACGCACGCGCCAGCGGCAGGCCGGGCGTCGCCTTCGTCATCACCGGACCGGGGCTGACCAACACCATCACCGCCATGGGGCAGGCACGCGCTGATTCGGTGCCGATGCTGGTCATATCCGGCGTCAACGCCATGCCGACGCTGGGCAAGGGCCTCGGCCATCTGCATGAACTGCCGGATCAGCGCGGCATGATGGAGAAGGTGGCGCTGTTTTCGAAGCGCGTCACCGAGGCCAGCGAATTGCCCGCTGCTCTGGCGCAGGCCTTCGCCCTGTTTTCATTGGCCCGGCCCGGCCCGGTGCATATCGAGATCCCGACCGACGTCATGGTCAAGCCGGCGGATGGCATCGCTGCCATGCTGAGCAATGTGACGCCACCCGCGCCGGAAGGTGCCGCAATTGCCAGCGCGGCCAAACTCATCGCTGCCGCGCGCCGCCCGCTGATCCTGGTCGGCGGCGGCGCCAAACGCGCCGGGGCGCCATTGCGGCGTCTGGCCGAGCGGCTGGGAGCGCCGGTCGTCCAGACCACCAATGCGCGCGGCCTGCTGCATGGTCATCCGCTTTGCGTGCCGGCCAGTCCCAGCCTGAAGACAGTACGGGCGCTGATGGCCGAAGCCGATCTGGTCATTGCCGCCGGCACCGAATTCGGCCCGACCGACTATGACGGCTACAGCGATGGCGGCTTCGTCCTGCCCGCCAATCTGATCCGCATCGATATCGGCGCGGACCAGATTGCCCGCCGCCCGGCAACCGTTTCGATCCAGGCCGATTGCGCCGAGGCGCTCGAAGCGCTGCTTCTGGAAACGGGCCATGTCCGGGCAAGCGAGGGCGGTCCGTCGCGCGCCGCTGCTACACGAAAAGCAGCCTTTGCCGAGCTCAATCCGACCCTGCAGGCGCAAGTGCGTGCCGTCGAGATGATCCGCGACACCTTGCCGGGCGCGCTCATCGTCGGCGATTCGACGCAGCCGATCTATGCGGCCAACCTCTATTACGACCACGACCGCCCAGGCGGCTGGTTCAATGCCGCCACCGGCTTCGGCGCGCTCGGCTATGGCCCGCCGGCGGCGATTGGCGCGGCCCTTGCGATACCCGATGCGCCGGTTGTCTGCCTGACCGGCGACGGCGGCTTCCAGTTCACGCTGCCGGAGTTGGGCGCCGCGCTCGATGCGCGGGCGCCGGTCATCTTCATCGTCTGGAATAATAGAGGCTACCGCGAGATCGAAACCTCCATGCTCGATGTCGGTGTCGAGCCCGTCGGCGTATCGCCGGCGCCGCCCGATTTCTGCAAGCTGGCCGAGGCCTATGGCATCGGCGCCGAACGGCTTGCCGATATCGACGCTCTCGCGGACGCGTTGAAGCGCGCCCGGGCCACCGGACTGCCGCGCGTCATCGAAATCACGGTTGACTGAAGGACGGTGCTACGTATTTCCCGTCTCGACGGCCCTGAACCACGGCCGGCCGGTGGGCGGACGCATGCAAAGACGCGACAACTGCCATGTCGAGATGTCAATTGAGTGATGGCGCAAAAGGCGCGACGCTTCGCGTCGGCGGCACAGAAACGACCTAACGACAAAAAAATGACAGGAGCGTCCAAGATGACGGAAACACTTGAAGGCAAGCATATCGTCGTGACCGGTGGAACCGGTGCGCTCGGCGGTGCGGTTGTCGGCAAACTGCTGAGTGACGGCGCGATCTGCCATGTGCCCAACGCCCATGCTGCCGCCCCCACGCATTTCCCCTTTACCACGCATGACCGTGTCCAGCTGGTGCACAACGTCGATCTCTCGGACCCTGCCAAGGTCGAAGCGTTCTACAGCCAGGTTCCAGGCCTTTGGGGCTCGATCCATCTGGCCGGCGGCTTCACCTCGGCACCTGTTGAAAAGATCGAGTCGGCGTCCTTTGCCGAGATGATGGACACCAATGCGCGCACAGCCTTCCTGTGCTGCCGCGCCGCGGTACGCTCTATGCTCGCATCGGATACCGCGGGCCGTATCGTCAACGTCACCGCGCGCGCCGGGCTCGATCCGCGACGCGGCGCCGGCATGGTCGCTTACGCCGCCAGCAAGGCGGCGGTGGCAGCCATGACGGTGGCGATGGCCGAAGAGCTGAAGCACAAGGGCATCCTGGTCAATGCCGTGGCGCCGTCGACACTCGATACGCCGGCAAACCGCGCCGACATGCCGGATGCCGATGTCACCAGATGGGTCAGCCTCGAAGCCGCCGCCGAGGCCATCGCCTATCTGGCATCGCCGGCCAATCTGGCGATGAGTGGTACGCTGGTGCCGCTTTACGGCAGGGCGTAACCTTCCACCCTTTACCGCGGTCAAAGAAAAACCCCGCCGGATTGTTCCGGCGGGGTTTTGTTTTCGAGCCTGTGCGAAAACTTCGCTTCGAAGGGCTTCGCGGTGCGAAGGGCTTAGCTGCCCTGCTTCTTCAGCGCGGCACCCAGGATGTCGCCCAGCGAAGCGCCGGAGTCGGTCGAGCCGTACTGAGCGACCGCTTCCTTCTCTTCGGCGATTTCCAGCGCCTTGATCGAGACCTGCAGCTTGCGGGTCTTCTTGTCGAAGGCGATGACGCGCGCGTCGACCTTCTGGCCGACGGTGAAGCGCTCGGGGCGCTGCTCGTCGCGGTCACGGCTCAGATCGGAGCGCTTGATGAAGGTTTCGATGCCGCTGTCGACCAGCCGCACTTCCAGACCGCCATCCTTGACGCCGATGACTTCACAGGTGACGACCGCGTTCTTGCGCAGTTCGCCTGAAGTCGCCGCTTCGCCGACCGTATCCTTGGCCAGCTGCTTGATGCCGAGCGAGATGCGCTCCTTGTCGATGTCGACGTCGAGCACCTGCGCCTTGACCATGTCGCCGCGATTGTACTCTTCGATGACCTGCTCGCCCGGACGGGTCCAGTCGAGGTCGGAAAGGTGCACCATGCCGTCCACGTCGCCTTCGAGGCCGATGAACAGGCCGAACTCGGTCTTGTTCTTGACCTCGCCCTCGACCTGGCTGCCGACCGGATGGCTCGAGGCGAAAGCCTGCCACGGATTCTCGAGCGTCTGCTTGAGGCCGAGCGAGATGCGGCGCTTGGCCGGATCGACCTCGAGCACCACCACGTCGACTTCCTGGGTCGTCGACAGGATCTTGCCGGGATGCACGTTCTTCTTCGTCCACGACATTTCCGAAACGTGGATGAGACCCTCGATGCCCGGCTCCAGTTCGACGAACGCGCCGTAGTCGGTGATGTTGGTGACGGTACCCTTGATCTTCTTGCCGATCGGGAACTTGGTGCCGATCTCGGACCACGGATCGCTCTCGAGCTGCTTCATGCCGAGCGAGATGCGGTGGGTTTCCTGGTTGATGCGGATGATCTGCACCTTGACCGTCTGACCGATGTTGAGGATTTCGGTCGGATGGTTGACGCGGCGCCATGCCATGTCGGTGACATGCAGCAGGCCGTCGATGCCGCCGAGGTCGACGAACGCACCATAATCGGTGATGTTCTTGACGACGCCTTCGACAACCTGGCCTTCTTCGAGGTTCTGCACGATTTCCGAACGCTGTTCGGCGCGGCTCTCCTCAAGCACGGTACGGCGCGACACCACGATGTTGCCGCGGCGGCGATCCATCTTGAGGATCTCGAACGGCTGCGGGTTGTGCATCAGCGGGGAGACGTCGCGGATCGGGCGGATATCGACCTGGCTGCGCGGCAGGAAGGCCACGGCGCCGTCGAGGTCGACGGTGAAGCCGCCCTTGACCTGGTTGAAGATGACGCCTTCGACGCGCTCACCCTTGGTGAACTTCTCTTCCAGGCGGACCCAGCTCTCTTCGCGGCGGGCCTTTTCACGTGAAAGCATCGCTTCGCCAAGCGCGTTTTCGATGCGCTCGACATAGACTTCGACGGTGTCACCGACCTTGAGGGTGGTGTCCTTGCCCTTGACGCCGAATTCCTTCAGCGGCACGCGGCCTTCGACCTTGAGGCCGACGTCGATGATAGCCATGTCTTTTTCAATGGCGGTGATGATGCCCTTGACGACCTGACCTTCGCCGGAATGGCCGGCGGTAAAAGATTCTTCGAGCAGGCTCGCGAAATCGTCGCGAGTGGGATTTGCAGCTGACATTGTTTCTCCTGGAGTGCCCCGCATCTAAAAGCGGGACGGGCGCCGTGGGTTAGCGTTGCGTTTGGCCTACCGGCGTTCCGGGCTACAAAAACCCTGGGCCGCTCTTTAAACGGCAATTCCGGCGCATGAAGAATGCTGGCAGGCTGGTTCGTGCCCGATATGGGTATTTTCTTCGCCTCCGACAACGGAAATACGAGGGAAAACCCGGATCAGGCGTTGTCTCTTTTGGCCAGCACGTCGTCTATGATCGCCATGGCTGCAAGAAACGCGGCTTCTATAGCCATTTCGCTGGTATCAAGCAAGTGCGCGTCGGCCGCCGGCTTCAACGGTGAGTCCGCTCGACTCATGTCGCGTTCGTCGCGGCGCACGATATCGGCGAGGATTTCGGTGAAATCGGCGGTCCCGCCGATGCTCTCGATCTCCGACAGCCGGCGCTGTGCCCGCACCTCGGCGCTCGCTGTCACATAGAGTTTGATGTCGGCGTCGGGGCAGACAACGGTGCCGATGTCGCGCCCGTCGAGCACCGCGCCCGGCGGCGTCTTGGCGAAGTCGCGCTGCTTTTCGACGAGGATGCGCCGCACCGTCGGATACACCGCGACCTTGGAGGCAGCCTCGCCGACGGCATGCGCTGACAAGACCGCCCGGTCGAGCTTCGCCAGATCGACCTGGCGGGCCGCGGTTTCGGCGGCCGAGACATTGTCGAGCGGCAGCGCGTGCTGGATGAGCGCATAGGCGACGGCGCGATAGGTGAGACCGGTGTCGAGCAGGTTCAGCCGGTAGTGGTCGGCGAGCCGCCGGGCCAGCGTGCCTTTTCCGGCGCCTGCGGGGCCGTCGATGGCGATGGTGAAGGTGTGAGTCATTGGCGGGCCGCCGCGATTGACAGGTGCGATGAAGAAGACGGGCGCCGAGATTCTTCACACCCCCCTCTGTCCTGCCGGACATCTCCCCCGCAAGGGGGGAGATCAGCCATCACCGCTGACTTAGCCAATCGCCAATATTGCAGGATTGAATGGAGCGCCAAAGCCGCCAATCTCTCCCCTTGCGGGGGAGATGTCCGGCAGGACAGAGGGGGGTGCTGTCCCGCCAGCGTTGCAGTCTGGTCCCAAGCCATCGACTAGCCGATCTCCGCGCCCAGCGCCTTCATCAGGCCCATGAACTCCGGAAAGCTGGTCGCGATCATGGCGGCGTCGTCAATGGTCACCGGCTTTTCCGTCGCCAGGCCCATCACGAGAAAACTCATGGCGATGCGGTGGTCGAGATGGGTTTGCACGGTGGTGTCCTGACCGTTCGGATGGCCGCCAAGGCCCTTACCGCCGGGTTTGCCGCGCACCGCAAGCGAAGCCTCGCCCTCGGTGCAGTCGACGCCGTTGAGCTTCAGTCCGTTGGCGACGGCCGACAGCCGGTCGGATTCCTTCACCCGCAGTTCCTCCAGCCCCTGCATCAGCGTTTCACCCTCGGCGAAGCTGGCAGCGACCGCAAGCACGGGGTACTCATCGATCATCGACGGCGCCCGCTCGGGCGGCACGGTGACGCCCTTCAGTTCGGAGTAGCGCACGCGCAGATCGGCGACATCCTCGCCGCCGGCATTGCGCGGGTTCAGGATGTCGATCTTGCCGCCCATCTCCTGCAACGTCAAAAGCAGGCCGGTGCGGGTCGGGTTCATCAACACGTTTTCGATTGTGATGTTCGAACCCGGCACGATCAGTGCGGCCACCAGCGGGAAGCCGGCCGAGGACGGGTCGCCCGGCACGGCGATGGTCTGGCCGGTCAGTCTGCCCTGTCCTTCGATGAAGATGTGGCGCACGCCGCGCTCGTCGGTTTCGACCGACAGGTTCGCGCCGAATCCTCTGAGCATCTTTTCGGTGTGGTCGCGCGTCATGACGGGCTCGATGACGGTGGTGATGCCCGGCGTGTTCAGCCCGGCAAGCAGCACCGCCGACTTGACCTGCGCCGAGGCCATCGGCACACGATAGGTGATCGGCGCGGCATGCTTTGGCCCATGCAGCGTGATCGGCATGCGGTCACCCGGTGTCGCCTTCAGCACCTGCACGCCCATCTGGCGCAAGGGTTCCAGCACGCGGCCCATCGGCCGGCCCGACAGCGAGGCGTCGCCGATGAAGGTCGTCTCCATGTCATAAGTGCCGACAAGGCCCATGGTGAGCCGCGAGCCGGTGCCGGCATTGCCGAAATCGAGCGGGCCTTCCGGCTGCAGCAGTGCGCCATTGCCTGTGCCGCGGATCACCCACTCGTCGCCGTTCTTCTCGATATGTGCGCCCATAGCCTTCATGGCAGCACCTGTGCGCATCACGTCCTCGCCTTCGAGCAGGCCGGTGATGCGGGTCTCGCCCGAGGCGAGGCCGCCGAACATGAAGGAGCGGTGCGAGATCGACTTGTCGCCCGGCACGCGCGCGATACCAGAAAGGGCTGGGGATTGGCGGGCGGTGGCCGGCTTGGGCGCGGCGGCGTGAGACATGGAATTTCCCTGGACGGAATGCCGGCGGGCCGGCGCTTTTCATTTGTTGCGGCGGTCTCGTATCACGGCGGGCCGAAATGGTCATCCCCCATGGTCGTCACTGACGCGACGCCTTTCAACGTATGGTTTTGTGACGCCGGCTTTTCGCTTTGACAGCGCTGCAAACTGTGGTTAAGGGGACCACTCTTTTATTGACGAGGCTTGCCGTGGCAAAAACCGAACTTGGCACAAAACGTATCGACCCGGAGACGGGCCGAAAATTCTACGACCTGAACAAGGACCCGATCGTCTCGCCCTACACCGGCAAGACCTATCCGCGTTCCTATTTCGAGGAAGGCAAGATTGCCGCTCTCGAGGAGGAAGAGGAAGTGGCCGAGAAGGAAGTGGACGCCGAGGAAGAAGAGGGCGTTGAGGTCGTCTCGCTTGAAGAGGCCGACGAGGACGCCAAGGGCGACGACCTGCCGGATCTCGGCGACGACGAGGATGACGTCGACCTGGGCGACGACGAGGATGACACCTTCCTCGCCGACGAAGAGGAAGAAGATGACGACGTTGCCGACATGATCGGCGTCGGCGACGACGACGACGAGGTCTGATCGGGCGTTGAAAGCGGGCGTTTGCAGGCTTTCGCGGCCTGCGAAGAAAAAGCGGCTCTTGAAGGCTTGATATCTGAGAAGGGCGGGGTTAGAAGCCGCCTGCACTAACGGCGCGGTCTCCAACCCGCGCCGGATCTCTTCGCCGGAAACGGCGCCGGTTGACTGCCGGAAGTGGGGCCATAGCTCAGTTGGGAGAGCGCTTGAATGGCATTCAAGAGGTCGTCGGTTCGATCCCGATTGGCTCCACCAAACAGTCCCTCTGCAATTCGCAGCCGATGAATGTGCCGTACTGCGGTCATCTGCGTTTGATGGTCAGTTCAGGCAACGCCGCTGAAAGCGCCCCCATCAAACGGAACGAACCAGCCATTTCTCGAGAGCAACTGCTCGCCGGACAAAGTCTTCACTGTTCATGGAGCGCTTAGAGACTGAAAGCCAGCCCGATCACCACTCGGCGAAGGAGCCGTCTTTGTGGCGCCAGACAGGGTTGCGCCAGCGGTGGCCTTCCTTGGCGCGTTCCTTGACATACTCCTCGTCGATCTCGACACCCAGGCCCGGGCCGTCGGGAATGGCGACATAACCATCCTCGTAGCGGAAGACATCCTGGTTGGCGGCGTAGTCGAGCAGGTCATTGGCGGCATTGTAGTGGATGCCGAGGCTCTGCTCCTGGATGAAGCAGTTGTAGCTGACTGCGTCGAGCTGCAGGCACGCGGCAAGCGCGATCGGCCCGAGCGGGCAGTGCGGCGCCACCGCGACGTCATAGGCTTCCGCCATCGCCGCGATCTTGCGGCATTCGGTGATGCCGCCGGCATGCGACAAATCGGGCTGGATGATGTCGACGACGCCTTCCTCGAACACGGATTTGAAGTCCCAGCGGCTGTAGAGCCGCTCGCCGAGCGCGATCGGTGTCGAGCCAAGCGCGGCAATCTCCTTCAGCGCTTCTCGGTTTTCGCTGAGTACCGGTTCCTCGATGAACATCAGCCTGTAAGGCTCCAACTCCTTGACCAGGGCGCGCGCCATCGGCCGGTGCACGCGGCCGTGAAAATCGACGGCGATGCCGATGTTGGGTCCGACAGCCTCGCGCACCATGGCGACGCGTTCGACAGCGGCGTCGATCTTGTCGTGGCTGTCGACGATCTGCAGTTCCTCGGTGCCGTTCATCTTCAACGCCAGGAAACCGCGTGCAACCATTTCCTTCGCACCAGCGGCCACTTCGGCCGGCCGGTCCCCTCCGATCCAGGAATAGACCTTGATCGTGTCGCGCAGCTTGCCGCCGAGCAATTCATGCACGGGAACGCCGAGCGCCTTGCCCTTGATATCCCACAGTGCCTGGTCGATGCCCGCAATGGCGCTCATCAGGATCGGCCCACCGCGGTAGAAGCCGCCGCGATGCATCACCGTCCAGTGGTCCTCGATCAGGCGCGGGTCCTTGCCGATGAGATAATCGCCAAGCTCCTTGACCGCTGCCTCGACGGTCAGCGCCCGGCCTTCGACGACCGGCTCGCCCCAGCCGGTGACGCCGGCATCGGTTTCGATCTTCAGGAACAGCCAGCGCGGCGGGACGATGTAGGTGGTGAGCGAGATGATTTTCATGCGCGTCTCAGTTGCTTTTGAGTTTCTTGGCGCTGACGAGGTCGCGCGCCGCGAGGTCGAGGATCTTGTTTGCGGCCCCACGCGCCGCCTCGGCATTGCGCATGCGCAGCGCTTCGACCACCTCGCGGTGCGCCGCCACGGCCTCCATGCGCCGGTCGAGCGAAATCACCGCCGTCGCCTCGAGCGAGAATTTCAGCCCGGTGTCGATGAGATTGCCGATCTGGCGAAAGATCGGGTTATGGCTCGCGGCATAGACGATCTGGTGGAAAGCGATGTCGCTGCGCGAGAAGGCGGCGAGATCCTCGCCGGCGCCGGCCATGCCGCGCCATGCCGCTTCGAGATCGGCTATTTCCTGCAGCGTTGCGCGCGTGGCCGCCAGTTCGGCGACCAGCGGTTCGATGGCGCGGCGCGTTTCGAGGATGGCGTCGAACAGCTTGTCGTCCAGTGCATGCGGCGCGTGCCAGGCCAGCACCTGTGGGTCGATGATGTTCCAGTCGTCCTCGTTGCAGACGATCGTGCCGACGCGCGGCCGCGACAGCACTAGCCCCTTTGCCGCCAACACTTTCAGGGCCTCGCGGATGACAGTGCGGCTGACACCATATTCGACGCCGAGTTCGTTTTCGGTCGGCAAGGAGGATCCGGCCGGGTAGCGCCCGGAAAAGATGTCTGAGGCCATTGCCTTGGTCACATCGGGCATGACGCGCGGGCGGCGAGTGGCTGTGTCGCCTTGCGGTTTCTTCAAAGTCCCGGTCACCTCAGCCCTCCTCCAAGGCGGCGAACCGCTGGTTTCGCACAACCGATCCGCCATTAACGGATGCGGACTGATTGCGCCAGCGATTGCTGGTCAGAGCATGTACATTAATTATCATACCAGATCAATTGACGAGTATGATAAAAACGATTAGACACTCCGGCATCCGGGCTGAGCGCCCGGTCTATCGCTGGGAGGTAATCATGCGACTTTTGAAGACCGCGCTCGTCGCGGGCGCGCTTGCCGTGCTGTCCGTCACGACCATCGCTGCATATGCTCAGGACACCAAGATCGGTTTCATCGTCAAGCAGCCCGAGGAGCCGTGGTTCCAGGACGAATGGAAGTTCGCCGACCAGGCCGCCAAGGAGAAGGGCTTTACCCTGGTCAAGATCGGCGCCGAGGACGGTGAGAAGCTGATGTCGGCGATCGACAATCTCGGCGCCCAGGGCGCCCAGGGCTTCATCGTCTGCACACCGGACGTGAAGCTTGGCCCCGGCATCGTCGCCAAGGCCGCCGCCAACAATCTCAAGCTGATGACTGTCGACGACCGTCTGGTCGGCGCCGACGGCAAGGCGCTGGAAGACGTCCCGCATATGGGCATTTCGGCCACCAAGATCGGCGAAGCCGTCGGCCAGGCGATCGTCGACGAAATGAAGGCGCGCGGCTGGAAAGCCGACGAGGTTGGCGCCATCCGCGTCTCCTACGACCAGCTGCCGACGGCGGTCGATCGCGTCGAAGGTGCCATCTCGGTGCTGAAGGCAAACGGCTTCAAGGCCGAGAACATTTTTGACGCCCCGCAGGCCAAGACCGACACGGAAGCTGCCCTCAATGCGGCGACGGTCGTGCTCAACGCCCATGCCGACATCAAGAAGTGGGTTTCCTTCGGCCTCAACGACGAAGCGGTGCTCGGCGCCGTGCGTGCAGCCGAAAGCGTTGGCATTCCGGCGGACGGCATGATCGGTGTTGGCATTGGCGGCGCGGATTCGGCGATCAACGAGTTTAAGAAGCCGACGGCCACCGGCTTCGTCGGCACCGTGATCATCTCGCCGAAGCGTCATGGCTACGAGACGGCGCTCAACATGTATGACTGGGTTGCCAACAACAAGGAGCCGGAGAAGCTGATCCTGACCTCGGGTGCACTCGCCAAGCGCGACGACTACCAGAAGGTCCGCCAGGGTCTCGGCATCGAATAATCCTCCCTGTACAAACAGGCGGCGGCTCATCCCGCCGCCTGTTTGCCATTCCATAAGAGGATCGCTGCCCGTGTCCTTTCTCGACTTCTCGCACATCACCAAGACCTATCCGGGCGTCAAGGCGCTGTCGGACGTCTCGTTCGGTGTCGACAAAGGCGCCGTGCATGGTTTGATGGGCGAGAACGGCGCCGGCAAATCCACCCTGATCAAGATACTGTCCGGTGACCAGCATGCCGATCAGGGCGAGATCCGCATTGACGGTAGGGTTCAGGCCTATACCTCGACCCGGGATGCCTTCGACAATGGCGTCATTGTCATTCATCAGGAACTGCAACTCGTTCCTGAACTCACCGTTGCCGAAAACCTCAGCCTCGGTCGTTTCCCCGCCAACGCCGGCATCATCGCCGGCCGCCGGATGCTGGACGACGTCGGCGCCAAGCTGAAATCGGCCGGTATCGACATCGACATGCGCCGCAAGGTCAAGACGCTGTCGATCGGCGAACGCCAGATGGTCGAGATCGCCAAGGCGGTCATGCTCGACGCACGCGTTATCGCGCTGGACGAACCGACCTCGTCGCTTTCCTCGCGCGAAAGCGAAATCCTGTTTGCCCTGATCGACCGCCTGCGCGGCGAAGGCAAGGTCATCATCTATGTCTCGCACAGGCTCGACGAAGTGTTCCGGCTCTGCGACAGCCTGACCGTGCTGCGCGACGGCAAGCTCGCGGCGCACCATGCGTCGCTGAAAGGCGTCACCCGCGACCAGGTCGTCGCCGAGATGGTCGGCCGCGAGATTTCGGATATCTGGGGTTTTCGCGCACGAAAAACGGGCGATGTCCGCCTGAAGGTCGACGCTCTCAGCGGCCCCAAACTGAAGACGCCGGCCAGTTTCGAGGCGAGGGCAGGCGAGATCGTCGGCTTCTTCGGCCTGATCGGCGCCGGGCGCTCGGAACTGATGCGGCTGGTCTATGGCGCCGATCCGCGCTCGGGCGGTAGCATCACCGTCGACGGCAAGCTGGTCCGTGCCGCCGATCCGCGTGGCACGATCCGGGCCGGCATCGTGCTGTGCTCGGAGGATCGCAAGCATGACGGCATCATCCAGGGCCGCTCGGTCGAGGAGAACATCAACATCTCGTCGCGGCGCCATCACACGCGCTTCGGCGTGCTCAACCGCGCCAGCGAGATCGCCACCGCCGAAACCTTCATCAAGAAGCTCAAGGTGCGCACGCCGTCGCGCAAGCAGGACATCATCAATCTCTCCGGCGGCAACCAGCAGAAGGTCATCCTTGGCCGCTGGCTGTCCGAACAAGGGGTGCGGGTTCTCATTGTCGACGAACCGACGCGCGGCATCGACGTAGGGGCCAAGTCGGAAATCTACGAATTGCTCTACCAGCTTGCGCAGGACGGCATGGCGATCGTCGTGGTCTCGTCCGAACTGCCGGAAGTGATGGGCATCTGCGACCGTATTCTGGTGATGTGCGGTGGCCGCGTCAGCGCTGAACTCACCCGCGACCAGTTCGCCGAAAGGGCGATCCTGGCCGCCGCTCTCCCCGATCAGAAAACTCCCGACGCGATCGCATCCTGAGGACTTTGGCATGACCGACCAGTTGAAAAAAATCCTGCTCGGCGAACAGGGCCTCGTCGTCATCTTCGTCGTCGCCTTCGCGCTGGTGTCGGCTCTGGTGCCGAACTTCCTTACGGACCGCAACATGCTCGGCCTGCTGCAGTCGGTGGTCACCGTCGGCATCGTCGCCTGCACCATGATGTTCTGCCTCGCCGCGCGCGACTTCGACCTGTCGGTCGGTTCGATCGTCGCCTTTGCCGGCATGGTCGCTGTGATGGCGTCGAATTACACCGGCTCGATCCTGCTTGGCCTGCTGGCGGCAATCGCCTGCGGCGCTTTCGTCGGCTTCATCAACGGCCTCGTCATCGCCAAATTCCGCATCAACGCGCTGATAACGACGCTGGCCACCATGCAGATCGTGCGCGGCCTCGCGCTCATCGCGTCCGACGGCCGCGCCGTCGGCATCAACAGCTCGGATTTCTATCAGCTGGCGCTGTCGAAACTGCTCGGCATACCGACGCCGGTCTGGGTGCTTGCCATCCTGTTTTGCATTTTCGGTTTCGTGCTCAACCGCACCGTCTTCGGCAAGAACACGCTGGCCATCGGCGGCAATCCTGAGGCCTCGCGTCTGGCCGGTGTAAATGTCGACTGGACGCGCATCTGGATCTTTGCGCTGCAGGGCGTCGTCTGCGGTATCGCCGGCATCCTGCTGGCGTCGCGCATCACCTCGGGCCAGCCCAACGCGGCGGTCGGGCTGGAACTCTCGGTCATTTCGGCCTGCGTGCTCGGCGGCGTCTCGCTCGCCGGCGGCCGCGCCACCATGTCGGGCGTCATCGTCGGCGTGCTGATCATGGGCATCGCCGAAAACGCCATGAACCTTCTCAACATCCCGGCCTTCTACCAGTACATCGTACGTGGCGTGATCCTGCTGCTGGCCGTGCTGCTCGACAATCTGCGCTCGTCGGCACTGGGCCGGCGCTAAGCTGGAGGGACAAAAATGGCTGAGCGCCTTTCCGGCAAACGCATCTTCCTGACCGGCGCCGCGCAAGGCATCGGGCTGGCCATCGCCGAGGCCTGCCTTGCCGAAGGTGCAAGACTGTTCCTCGTCGACCGCGACGGCGCACTGCTGGACAAGGCCGTCGCCGGCCTTGCCGCGCCGCACGGCCATGTCGGGCATGCGGCAGCCGACATCAGCGACGGAGCCGCGATTGCCACTGCCGTCGGCCAAGCGACCGACGAAATCGGCCACATCAACGCGCTGATCAACAATGCCGGGGTCAATGTGTTCTCGACGCCGCTCAAGGCGACCGAGGAAGAGTGGAACCGCAATTTCGACGTCAACGTCAAGGGCGCCTGGAATTGCAGCAAGGCTGTGCTGCCGGGCATGATTACAAGCGGCGGCGGCGCCATCCTCAACATCGCCTCGACGCACAGCTTCACCATCATTCCGCACACCTTCCCCTATCCCGTCGCCAAGCACGCGCTGCTCGGCCTGACCAAATCGCTGGCGCTCGAATATGCGGCGCAAGGCGTGCGCGTGAACGCGCTGGCGCCGGGCTATGTCGAGACGCAGAAGGCGATCGACTACTGGAACAGCTTTGCCGATCCGGCCGCAGCACGCGCCAACACCATGGCGCTGCATCCCGGCGGCCGCATCGCCACGGCGCGCGAGATCGCGCGGGCTGCGGTGTTCATGATCTCCGACGAATGCCCGTTCATGAACGCGGCGACGCTCGTCGTCGATGGCGGGCTGAGCCAGCTGCAGCATCCCGCCTGAACGCCGGAAAGACCATGACCAAGAGACGATCGCAGCATTGGTTCGGCGGGCTGGGCAAGGATGCCTTCATCCACCGCAGCTGGATGAAGAACAACGGCCTGCCCGACGATGCCTTCGACGGCCGTCCGGTGATCGGCATCTGCAACACATTCTCCGAATTCACGCCTTGCCACGTGCATTTCCGTGCTCTGATCGAGCACATCAAGGCCGGCGTGCTGGAAGCCGGCGGCCTGCCGCTCGAATTCCCGGTCTTCTCTTGCGGCGAGTCCAATCTGCGGCCGACGGCGATGCTGTTTCGCAACCTCGCCTCGATGGATGTCGAGGAGGCGATCCGCGGCAACCCGATGGACGGCGTCGTGCTGATGGCCGGCTGTGACAAGACCACACCGTCGCTGGTCATGGGCGCGGCCTCCTGCGACCTGCCGTCGATCGCCATCTCCGGCGGGCCGATGCTTAATGGCCGCTTCCAGGGCCACGAAATCGGTTCCGGCACCGATGTGTGGAAATTTTCGGAAGACGTTCGCGCCGGTGTGATGAGCGAGCAGGATTTCGCCAATGCCGAGAGCGCCATGTCGCGCTCGCCCGGTCACTGCATGACCATGGGCACGGCCTCGACCATGGCTTCCATGGTCGAGTCGCTCGGCCTGGCGCTGCCCGGTAACGCTGCCTATCCGGCGGTCGACGCGCGCCGCAGCCGCATCGCCCGCATGACGGGGCGGCGCATCGTCGTGATGGTCAATGAGGATCTGCGCCCGTCGGCTATCCTCACGAGAAAAGCTTTCGCCAACGCCATCCGCGTCAATGGCGCGATCGGCGGCTCCACCAATGCGGTCGTGCATCTCCTGGCCATCGCCGGCCGCGTCGGCACCGAGCTGACCCTGGATGATTGGGATCGATATGGCCGCGACGTGCCGACCATCCTCGACCTGATGCCGTCAGGCCGTTTCCTGATGGAGGATTTCTGCTACGCCGGCGGTATTCCGGCCGTCATGAAAGAGATCGCCGACATGCTCGATCTCGATGCGCTGACCGTCACCGGCAAGAGCGTGCGCGAGAACATCACTGACGCCCAAAACTACAATCCGGAGGTGATCCGCCCGCGCGACAAGGCGCTGACATCGCACGGCGGCATCGCGGTGCTGCGCGGCAATCTGGCGCCCGACGGCGCCATCATCAAACCGTCAGCCGCGTCGCCAGCTCTCATGAAGCATCGCGGCCGCGCCGTCGTCTTCGAGGACATTGACGACTACAAGGCGCGCATCGACGATCCCTTGCTGGACATCGACGAGGGCTCGATCATGGTGCTGAAGAATTGCGGCCCCAAGGGCTATCCGGGAATGGCCGAGGTCGGCAACATGGCGCTGCCTCAGAAGCTGTTGAAGCAAGGCGTCCGCGACATGATCCGTATCTCCGATGCCCGCATGTCGGGCACCGCCTTCGGCACCGTCGTGCTGCATGCCGCACCCGAAGCCGCTGTCGGCGGCCCGCTGGCGCTGGTGAGGAGCGGCGACATGATCGAGCTCGATGTCGAAGCAAGGAAGCTGCATCTCGACGTGTCAGAACAGGAACTCGCAAAGCGGCGGACATCCTGGGCTCCGCCGCAGCCGGCTATGCGCGGCGGCTATCAGGGTCTTTACGTCGACCATGTGCTGCAGGCGGATCGCGGCGCCGACCTCGATTTTCTCGTCGGATGCCGTGGCCACGCCATTCAACGCGAAAGCCATTGAGGTCCGCGTGACAAAATTCAAACCTTATGATTTCCACGGCATTCACGCCATTCTCTACGCGCTCTTTGATGAGAACGAAAAACTCGACCGCGCGGCGATGCGCAGGCAGGTCGAGATCTGCCTGGCGAGCGGCGTGCACGGCATGGCGGCGCTCGGCTTGGCGACGGAAGTCGCCAAGCTGTCCGAGGCCGAGCGCCGGACGATCATGGACTGGACGGCGGAAGACACCGACGGAAAAGTGCCACTCGCTTTCACCATCTTCGGCGCTTCGGTGGCCGAGCAGGTCGCACAGGTTCGCCATGCTGAAAGCGTGGGAGCGGATTGGGTGATCCTGCAGCCGCCGCCGGTTGGGTCCTATGGTGCGCCGGAATACATCAAGTTCTTCGGCCGCGTTGCCGAGGCGACCGATCTGCCGGTGGCGATCCAGAACGCGCCGGCGTTTTTCGGGCGCGGCCTTTCATCAGACGAAATCCGCGACCTCGTCACGCTGTATCCCAACGTTAGGCTGATCAAGGGCGAGGGTCCGGTTACCGACATCGCCGGGCTGATCGAGCGCACCGATGGCCGGATACCGGTTTTCAACGGGCGTGGCGGCCTGGAACTGATCGACAATTTCCGCATCGGTTGCCGCGGCATGATCCTGGCGCCGGATTGCGCCGACTATGCCGTGCGCGCCTATCATGCGTTCCGCGCCGGAGGCGAAGCCACGGCCGAGGCTGAATATGCAAGAATGTTGCCGGCAGCGGTCTTCGTCATGCAAGGCATCGAAAACTTGATCTGCTATGGCAAGCGGCTGTTCGGCGCCCGCGCAGGCATCCCGATACACGCCCGGGCTCCGGCGATGCGGCCCAGCGAGCCTGGCCTCGCGATGGTGGAGCGCTTTGCGATTGGTCTCGGTCGGTTGCCTGGCTGAACGTCAACTGCCTTTCAATAGGTCGTCCGCCCACCCGACAGGTCGAACGTGGAGGCGGTTGTAAAACTGTTCTCCTTGGAGACGAGCCAGGCGACCATGGCAGCGGCCTCATCGACCTCCAACAGGCGGCCGCGCGGAATGCGCGAGCGCATATATTCGATATGCTCCGGCGTCAGTTGTTCAAGGATGCGCGTCTGTGCCGTGGCCGGCGAGATGCAGTTCACGGCGATGTCGTACTGCGCCAGTTCTTTGCCGAGCGACTTGGTCAAGCCGATGACCGCCGCCTTCGAGGCTGAATAGGCGGAGGCGTTGGGGTTGCCCTCCTTGCCGGCGACCGAAGCGATGTTGACGATCCGCCCGTAATTGCGCTCCTTCATCCCGGGAACCACGGCGCGATTGACGTAGAACGTACCGTTGACGTTGACGTCGATGACCTTTTTCCACGTCTCGATGTCGTAGACGTCGAGCGGGACGGCCGGGCCGGCGATTCCGGCGGAATTGACCAGAATGGAAATGTTGCCGGCCAGCTCTTCGGTCCTGGCGCGCGCCGCGTCCACCGACACCCAATCGGCGACGTCCACGATCTCTGTCGTGGCGGCGTTGCCGAGTTCCTTCTTGGCGGTTTCGAGGCGAGCCTCATCGAGATCCCACAAGGTTACCGTCGCGCCGGAGGCGACGAAGCGTCTGGCCATCGCAAAGCCGAGGCCTTGGGCGCCGCCGGTGACCACAGCGTGCTGGCCGTCAAGATCAATCCTGTTCATGTCGAGCGGTTCTTTCCGTTTGAGCTACTTCCGGGATAAAGGCCGGCCTGTGCAGGCGGGCGATATCGCTACATCGTCGCGCCGAGGCTCCATGGCACGAACTCGTTGTCGCCATAGCCGAGCGCTTCCGACCTGGTGCGCCCGCCGGAAGCGACGCGCAGGATCTCGGCGAAGATCTCCTCGCCCTTCTCGGCCAGCGAGACGCCGTCCAGTATGTCTCCGCAATTGATGTCCATGTCCTCGCGCATCTGCTCGAAGATGAAGCTGTTGGAGGCGAGCTTGATCGAGGGCGTCGGCTTGCAGCCGAAGGCCGAACCGCGGCCGGTGGTGAAGCACAATATGTTGGCTCCGCCGGCGACCTGCCCGGTGGCCGAGACCGGATCGTAGCCAGGCGTATCCATGAAGACGAGGCCGCGCTCGTTGATCGGCTCGGCATATTCCAGCACCGCGCGCAGATTGGTGGTGCCGCCCTTGGCGGAGGCGCCGAGCGATTTCTCCAGGATGGTCGTCAGCCCACCCAGCTTGTTGCCGGGCGAAGGGTTGTTGTTCATCTCCATGTCGTGCCTGGCGGTATAATCCTCCCACCAGCGGATGCGCTCGATCAGCTTTTCACCCACCGCGCGGCTCTCGGCGCGCAAGGCGAGAAGATGTTCGGCGCCATAGATCTCGGGCGTCTCCGAGAGCACGGCCGTGCCGCCTTGCCCGACAAGCAGGTCCACCGCAGCACCCAGTGCCGGATTGGCGCTGATGCCGGAATAGCCGTCCGATCCGCCGCATTGCAGCGCAAGCACCAGTTCGGAGGCCGGCTGCGGAGTCCTTTCGGCGGCGTTCACCGTAGGCAGCATGTCGACGATCGCCTTGACGCCGGCCTCGACTGTCTTTCGCGTGCCGCCGGTTTCCTGGATGGTCATCGTGCGGAAAATCGTGCTCTCCTCGATGTTGTACGACTGCATCCAGCGTGGGATCTGGAACGCTTCGCAGCCGAGTCCGACCATCAGCACGCCGCCGACATTGGGGTTGGTGGCAAAGCCCCATTGCGTCCGTTTCAACAGGTCGTAAGCGGGGCCCTTGGTGTCGATGCCGCAGCCAGTGCCGTGGACGAGTGCGATGATGCCGTCGACATTGGGATAGTCGCGCAGGATGCCAGACCGGTTGACCTCGTCGACGATGAACCGGGCGACGCTGGCAGAGCAGTTCACCGAGGTCAGGACGGCAATGAAGTTGCGCGTGCCCACCTTGCCGCTCGGCCGGCGGTAACCCATGAAAGTAGCGCGCTCGGCCTCGGCAACGACCTCGGTTTGCCTGGTATTGGTGCCGAAGACGTAGTCGCGTTCGAAATTGCGCAGATACACATTGTGCTCGTGAACCCAGTCGCCGGCGACGATGGGTTCCCGCGCAAACCCGATGGTCTGGCCGTATTTCACGATCGGCTCGTCCGAGCCGATGTCGCGCAAGGCCATTTTGTGCCCGCGCGGTATGCGTGCCCTGGCCGCCACGTCCCCGGCTTTGTCGCCGATTTTCAACGGATCGACCGCCAGAAGAATGTTGTCGATATCCGACAGCTTGATGAACCGTGCCATGACCCAAACTCTGAAAAAGCTCCCCCCGACAAGGAGCGCCGAGAGGCAAAAGTGATTTGGAATACTAATATAATAGAATGTCAGTGGTCAAGGTGCGGTTGCGAAAGGCTTGGATTGCAGGGGCGTAGTGGCGGATCGGTTAGGTGAGCGTGCAATGAGTGCGCCTTGCGGCGCAGTTTGAGGGCGGCAAACGGCTGGATGAAACAACGGACCGCCGCACGCGGGACACGGTCAATCGAGATGGAAGACCGCTTCCATGGCCGCCCACCATTCGCCGTCGGCGCGCGTCGGCAGTGGCGTCTGCATGGGGTCGCACAGTTCCCACCATTTGCGCATGGCCGGCGACTCGCTCATCCGCGCCGCATCCCTGGCGAAGTCGCTGCCGTGATACTCCCAGCAGGCGAACAGAAGGTTCTCCGGTTCGCGCAGGAAGATCGAATAGTTGCGGATGTCGGCGCGACTGATGACGTCGAGCACTTCCGGCCAGACGGCGGCGTGGACGCGCTTGTAGTCCGCGATCGCCTCGGCTTTCACGCCGATACAAAGTCCCATTCTTTGCATGCCGGTGGCTCGCGGTGTTTCAGTCGAGAAGGTCGGCGGCGACTTCGAGCGTGTTGCGGAACGACGTCTCGAGATGATGTTCCATGGCCCTTGCCGCCCCCTCGGCGTCGTGGCGCTTCAGCGCGTCGAAAATGGCCTCGTGCTGCTCGATCGTCTGTTCGCCATAGCCCGGCTTGGGGATGGCGAGATAGCGGCCGCGATCCATCTGTGCCTTTGAGATGTCGACGGCTCTCCAGATCATCGGCAGGCCGCAGATCTCGGCGATGGTGCGGTGAAAGACATCGTCGAGCTGTATCGCGGTGGCATATCTGCCTCGCGATATGGCGAGGCGGTGCGCCGCCATGTTGTCTTCCAGCAATTCGCTGGCGGCCGGTGTGAACTTGGCGGCCGCGCGTCGGGCGCTCTCCATCTCCAGTGCCCGCCGGATGACATAGGCTTCTTCCAGGTCGGCCCGGCTGATCGGAGCGACATAGGTGCCCGTTTGCGCCAGGATCTTGACCAGACCCTCGTCGCTGATGCGCTTGACCGCTTCGCGAACGGGGGTGCGCGACACACCCAGGGCCTCCGCGATGGCGACCTCGTTGATGACCTCCCCCGGCTTCAACTGCCCGACGACGATCAGGTTGCGGATCTTGTGATAGATCTGATCGCGGAGCGGAAGAGCCCGATTGAGCGTCGAAGGATCCAGGTCCATTGCAAATCCGTGTCTTCGTTCACCAGAAATGGTCAGATTATATTAGAATGTCAATTAGAATGCACCCAATGCAAGGGTGAGGTCGGTTGACACCTGATGTCCATAACGACCGCCGGAATCCAGCTTGCCAGAACTGTTATATTAGTGCAATAGTCATCGTCCGCGGCGAGAAATTCAATCCGCAACCGAGAGCCTGGACTGAGCCGCGTGTTCAAAAGCGCGGACGTTCAAGCCAGTTCGAAGAGGGTCGAATTGCGTTTGAAGCGACTATTATACTAACATATCGACGGCCGATACCAAGGATGATCGGCCACCCGCCAGGAGGAACCTAGCCAGATATGACTGTCGCCGCCGATTGCGCCCTGGACATGCGAGGCATCAGCAAGACGTTCCCGGGCGTGAAGGCTCTGTCCAACGTCAATTTCGCCGTGAAATTCGGCACGGTTCATGCGGTCGTGGGTGAGAACGGCGCCGGCAAATCGACGCTCATGAAAGTGCTCAACGGGTCCTACGCACCCAGCAGCGGCACAATCAGGGTCGGCGGCGCCGAGGTGCGCATGCGCCGGCCCGCCGACGCCCAGGCGCTCGGCATCCGCATGGTGCATCAGGAAATCAATCTGGTCGCCGACCTGAGCGTCGCCGAAAACGTCTATCTCGGCCGCATGCCGGGCAAGTGGATCTTTCTGCGCAAGGGCGAGATGATCCGGGCTGCGACCGCCGTCCTCGATGAGCTCGGAGCGGCCATCAACCCGCGTGAACGGCTCGGCAACCTGTCGATCAGCCAGCAGCAGCTCGTCGAGATCGCCAAGGCCTACGCGGCGCAGCCCAGGATCATCGTCCTGGACGAACCGACATCCAGCCTCAGCGAGCATGAGACGGCGTCGTTGTTCCGGATCCTGCGCAAGATGCGCGATGACGGCATCGCCATCATCTACATCAGCCACCGACTGAAGGAGGTGCTCGAAATCGCCGACGAGGTGACTGTGCTGCGCGACGGCTCAATGATCGAGACGCGTCCGATCGAAGGCATAAATGCCGCTCACATGATCAGGCTGATGGTCGGTCGCGAAGTCAGCAATGTCTTCCCGAAAAGCCCGGCCGAGATCGGCAAGTCGGTGCTGCGCGTCGAACGCATCAGCGACGGCACGCGCTTCCGCAATGTCAGCTTCGATGTACGCGCCGGCGAGATACTGGGCTTGACGGGGCTGGTGGGCGCTGGCCGCACCGAGGTCGCCCGCGCAATCTTCGGCCTGTCGCGGCTTGTCGAGGGCTCGGTCAGCGTCAACGGACGCGAGGTCTCGATCAACTCGCCATCCCAGGCGGTCAGGGCAGGCATTGCCTATGTTCCGGAAGATCGCAAGGGCGACGGCGTCGTGCCTGGAATGTCGATCCGGGAAAACATCAGCCTGCCCATACTGCGCCGCCTGAGCCGTTTCGGGCGCATCAGCCGCAGCGCCGATCACTCGCTTGCCGCGGACTCGGTCAAGCAGTTTTCGATTTCACCGCCCGACGGCGAACGGCGCATCAGCCTTCTGTCGGGCGGTAACCAGCAGAAGGCGGTCATCGCCAAATGGCTTGCCGCCAAACCTTCGGCCTTGATCCTCGACGAGCCGACGCGGGGCGTCGACGTCGGCGCCAAGGCCGAGATCCACCACATCATCGGCCAACTCGTCGCCGGCGGCATGGCGGTCGTGATGATCTCGTCGGAGCTGCCCGAAATCCTCGGCGTCTGCGACCGCGTGGTGGTGATGCGCGATGGCTATGCCTCCGAGCCTCTCCTGCGCAGCGAATTGAGCGAGGAGCGCATCATGGCGCTAGCCACGGGGGAGGAGACGGCGTGACCGAAGCTGCCATGGAGATCGGCGGCGTGAACCGCAACGACCGCTTTACGCGTGGCAGCAGGCTTGTCGATGTCCTGTCGAAGGCGGGGCTGGCCTTCGCTATCCTCGCCGTGATGCTCTACGGCTCCTTCGTCAGCCCCGCCTTCTTCACATCAGGCAATTTGCTCAACGTCCTGACCTCGATGTCCATCGTCGGCATCGTCGTAGTCGGCATGACCTTCGTGCTCGTGGTCGGCGGCCTGGCCGACCTGTCGGTGCCGGCCACCATCGCCTGCGGCGCCATCCTGTCGCTCGGGCTGCAGCCGATGATCGGGCCGCTGCCGGCCTTCGTGCTGGCGGTTGGTCTCGCGGGCCTCATAGGCCTGCTCAACGGGGTCCTGGTCGGATATGTCGGCATCAATCCAATCATTGCCACGCTCGGCATTGGCACGATCGGACTGGGCATCGTCCAGGCGGCTGTCGGCGGGGTCATCGTCTATGGCAGCAATCCCGCCTCCGCCGAACTCGCCAAGGGCCGGCTGTTCGGCATTCCCGTCGTGGTGCTGATCTTCCTGGTCATTGCTCTTGTCGGCCATTTCGTCCTGTCCCGCTCCTTCTGGGGCAGATGGACGCTTGCCACCGGCGGCAATTACAGCGCCGCCGAGGCAAGTGCGGTTCCGGTGCAGGCCGTGAAGGCTGGCGCCTTCGTGATCACAGCACTCGCTTCCGGCATCAGCGGCGGCCTGCTCGGGCTGACGCTGCAGAGCGCGCGGCCGCTCATCGGCGGCGGCTACGAATTCAGTGCCATCACGGCGGTGGTGGTCGGCGGCGTGTCGATCGTCGGCGGCTTCGGATCGGTGCCACGGGCCATTGCCGGCCTCATCTTCGTGCAACTGCTGACCAACGTCATGGTGCTCGACGGTGTGCGCACGCCGATCCAGGGTTTCGTGCTCGGCATCCTGATCGTCGGCGCCGTCGGCATGGATGCGGCGCTGCGCAAGCGGGGCGTGTCGTGATGCGTTTTCTTTCGCTTGTCTCGCAGTATCGCGTCATCGTCATTCTCGGTCTGACGCTGGTCATTTCCGCGCTGGTGGTCCCCGGCTACCTCTCGGCATCGACCCTCGGCCTCGGCCTCGATAGGGCGGCGACAATCGGCCTGATCGCGATCGGCCTGACGGTGCTTTTGATATCGGGCCAGATCGACCTCTCCGGTGGCGCGGTGTTTGCCCTGGCCGGCATCGTATCGGTCATCCTGCAGCGAGAGATCGGCATCCTCCCTGCCGCGATCGTCGGCATCCTGGTCGGTACCCTGGCAGGCGCCGTCAACGGCATGCTGGTCGTCGGCCTGAAGGTGAATTCGCTCGTGCTGACGCTCGCGACGATGCTGATCTTCCGCTCGCTCGCGCACTGGATCACCAACAGCCAGCCGGTGACCGGAACCGACATCATGCTCTCCCTGGCGCTGGCCAAGATCTATCTCGATGTCTTCACCCTCCGCAGCGCGCTGTTCATCGCCCTGATCGTGCTGCTGCATTTCTGGCTGACGCGCACCATACCTGGGCGCAACGTCTTTGCGGTGGGGTCCAACCCGGCGGCTGCCAAGGAAAGCGGTATCGCCTCGGACCGTATCGTCTTTCTCGGCTTTGTCTTTGCCGGCACGCTTGCCGGCCTGGCGGGGGTTCTCCAGAGCCTCGTCACCAACACCGGCTCGCCTGTCTTCGGCTCGGAACTGACGGTCGCCGTCATTGCCGCGGTCGTTGTCGGCGGAACTCGTCTCGAAGGCGGCAGGGGATCCGCGCTCGGCACGCTCGGCGGCGTGCTGACAATCGGCTCGCTGACCATCGCGATGGAGTTCCAGTCCGTTCCCGCATACGTCCAGCAGGTCGTGTCCGGGCTTATCCTGATCCTGCTCGTCGTGCTCGATCGGGCCGTTACCACCAAGGGGAGGGCTCCGGGCACGCGCCCGGCGCTCGTTCGCGACAATCCAATCACTCAAGGAGGAACCACATGATTGGGAGGAAACACATGATTGGCAAGAAAAGCATGCTTCACGTCGCCGCTATGGCGGCTGTGCTGGCATCGACGGGTTGGGCCAGCGCCAAGACGGTCTGCTACGTGACGGCAGCGGATTCGCATGCCTACGCGACGCCGGCCAACAAGGCGCTTCAGGCGCGCGCCGCGGAACTCGGCATCGAGATCCTGAGCCTCAGCCAGGATTTCTACGTCCAGAAAGGCACCGAGCAGCTCAACACCTGCGTTGCGCGCAAGGTCGACGGCATCATCCTGTGGCCGCTCGACCCGCAGGCATACATACCGGGGCTGGCGCGCGCACAGCAGGCGAACATTCCGGCGATCCTCATCAATTCGCCGATGAGCGACGATGCCAAGCCGTTCATCAAGTCGTTCACCGGGCCTGATGTCTACGAGGAAGGCAAGCTGGCGGCGGACTCGCTGAGCAAGGCGCTCGGCGGCAAGGGCTCCGTCGTCATCATCGCCGGCCAGGCCGGCAACGGCACCACGATCGGACGTGTCAGCGGCTTCACCGACCGTCTCAAGGAAACCAATGCCGACATCAAGGTGCTCGACACGGTCAATGCCGACTTCGACCAGCAAAAGGCGCTGGTGGTCAGCCGCGATCTGATCACACGCTTCGGCGACCAGATCAGCGGTGTCTACGCCAATGACGACACGATGGCCCGCGGCTTCATCGACGCATGGAAGGAGGCGAACCCCTCCAAGGCCGCACCGCCGATCGTCGGCATCAACGGCCAGAAAGACGCGTTCGAATCGATCCGCACCAGTGAGATGTACTCGACCATCGTCCAGTCGCCCGTCGAGGATGGCCGCCTGGCGATCAACACGATGGCCGAAATCATCGACGGGAAGCAGGTCAAGGACCGGCTGCCCATTCCGCTGACCGTCGTCACCAAGGACAATGTCAACGCGGTCGAACCCGCGTTCTGATTCAGGAAGGCCGGCCCGGTGCACTCGGGTCGGCCTCACCGCCGACGCGTTGGAGAGAGAAATTCTAATAGCGGCGACAGAATTGGAATAAACTAACTCTACAGAGTTTGTGGAATAAGCAATCTGCACTGGCGATCTGGTTTCCACCCGGACAGGACCACGCCATGCCCACTCTCTTACGCTCGCCTTCGACCAAAGCAGACATATCCAGTCGCCAGGCAGCGGGAGAAAGGCCATGAGCCGGATCGTGCCAGACCGCATCAAGGTGCTCTGGTTTCTGCCGACGCATGGCGACAGCCGCTATCTCGGCACAGCCGAGGGCGGCAGATCGGTCGATCTGCCGTATCTGACGCAAGTGGCGAAGGCGGCCGACACGCTCGGCTACTATGGCGTGCTGTTGCCGACCGGCCGCTCTTGCGAGGATTCCTGGGTGATCGCATCGGCCCTCGTACCGATGACCGAACGCTTGCGTTTCCTTGTCGCCGTGCGGCCCGGTTTGCAGTCGCCGACGCTGGCCGCGCGCATGACTGCGACGCTGGATCGCATCTCCAATGGCCGCCTGCTGATCAACGTCGTCACCGGCGGCGATCCGCTGGAGAACAAGGGCGACGGCATTTTCCTGTCGCATGCCGAACGTTACGAGGTGACGCAGGAATTCCTTCGGATTTACAAGCGGGTGCTGAGCGGCGAGACGGTCGAGCATGAGGGCAAGCATTTCCGCATCGAGGATGGAAGGCTGCTGTTTCCGCCGGTGCAGACGCCCTACCCCCCGCTCTATTTCGGCGGCTCGTCCGACACTGGGTCCGTGGTGGCGGCGCAGGAGATCGACAAATATTTGACCTGGGGAGAGCCGCCAGCCGATGTAGAGCGCAAGCTGGACGGCATGCGTGAACTGGCGCAGAAGGCTGGCCGCAAGCTCTCCTTCGGCATTAGGCTGCATGTCATCGCCCGCGAAACCACCGAGGAGGCCTGGGCCGCTGCCGACAGGCTGATCAGCCGGCTCGACGACGCGACGATCGCCTCGGCGCAGAAGGTCTTTGCCCGCATGGATTCGGTCGGCCAGGCGCGGATGAGCGCATTGCATGGCGGCAATCGCGCCAAGCTCGAGATCGCCCCCAACCTCTGGGCCGGCGTCGGCCTGGTGCGCGGCGGCGCAGGTACCGCACTTGTCGGCGATCCCGACACGATCGCCGAGCGCATCGACGAGTACCGGCGCCTCGGCATCGATACCTTCATCCTTTCCGGCTATCCACATCTCGAAGAAGCCTATCGCTTCGGCGAGCTGGTGCTGCCGAAACTGCCGACCGACCATCCGGTCAAGGCAGCCGGCTCGTCCGTAAACACCGGTCCGTTCGGCGAAACCATCGCCGGCGACCACCGGCCGAAGTCGCTCGCCAGCGCCTCGTGAACTTGCTTCCTGCGTCCTCGCGGTTGCGCGTCGCCATTATTGGCGGCGGCTTTTCCGGTGCGGCGGTGGCGTGGCACCTGGCGCAAATGCCTCGACCGGAGCGCATTTCCATTTCCGTGATCGAGCCGCGACCCTTGATTGGCGGTGGCCTTGCCTATTCCAGCGAGGAACCCTCTCATCGGGTCAATGTTCCCGCGGTCAGGATGAGCATGGCTCCCGACGACCCGCAGCATTTTGCACGCTGGTTGACTGGCAGCGGAGAACTCGAACACGACCCGGATGCGATCTGGATGAACGGCGACGCTTTTCCGCGCCGGCGCGTGTTCGGTCGCTATGTTGCCGAGCATCTCGCGCCGCATCTCAATTCCGGCCTTGTCCATCATGTTGAAGGTTCCGCCACACGCGTGACACGCGATGCCAGTGGCGCGGGCTGGACCGTGCACACCTCTGCCGGACCGGTCGCCTCCGACATCGTCGTTCTAGCAGCAACGCATCCGCAGCCTGCAATTCCAGCCGCGTTGATCCACCTGACGGAAGCGCCGGGTTTCATCGCCGACCCATACGCAGCCGCGGCGCTTGCCGGGATCGGGCCGGACGCCTCGGTGCTGATCGTTGGCTCCGGGCTGACCTCGGCCGACATGGTCGCCGAACTTGACCGTCGTGGCCATCGTGGCCGCATCCTCACGCTGTCGCGCCGCGGCTTACGCTCGCGCGGACACCCCGATGTCAGGGGCGAGCCTTTTGGCGATTTTGCATCCGCGCCGGCGACGACGGCGCTCGGCCTGCTCAGGACCATTCGCGCGACGCTGGCAGCGGCAAGAGCGGCCAATGTCAACTGGCAGTCGGTCTTCGATCAGCTGCGCCTGCAGGGGCCGGTGCTGTGGGCCGCACTTGCCCCGCCGGAGCGGGCAAGGCTGGTCCGCCAGCTGCGCGTGTTCTGGGACGTGCATCGTTTCAGGATCGCCCCGCAGGTCGCCGCCGTGCTCGACCGGCGCCATGCCGCCGGTACAGTCGACACCATTGCCGCCAGGCTTGTTGCGTCGAACGATGAGGACGGCAGCCTGGCTGTCAGCTTTCAACGGCGCGGGCAGACCCGGATCGAGACGGCGCGCTTCGTTGCCGTCATCAACACCACCGGTCCGGCCCATGGGCAGGCGCTGCAGCTGAACCCGGCGCTGAGCTCGCTGGCGCAAACCGGCTTGATCAGGACGGACCAATATGGGCTTGGCATCGAGACAGGTCTCGACAGCCGCGCGATCGGCCGGGACGGTGAGGCGGTCGCGACACTCCTGGTCGCCGGCCCGCTGGCACGAGGGACTTTCGGCGAGCTCATGGGTCTGCCGGAAGTCGCCCGCCATGCCCAGGCGGTCGCGGTTGAAATTGCCAAGCTGCTGGAAACGCTGCCGTCAGCGCAGGCCATCGGCGCCAATGCCGCGCAGGGTCCGGTCATGAGCTGACACCGGCAAACCGGGTTGGCCGAGCAAAATTGGTATTTCCGTCCCAAGAGGGGCTCAAAAACGGAAAATCCTTCTTTGTATATAGATTCTATAAACATAATAAATACCGACGAAACCGGCTGCGGTCGGATCGATCAACGAGATGGCCTGAATGGGAGACAGTTCATGGCACACGCAGAGACCGACTCGATCAAGTTTGCTTACTGGGTGCCGAATGTTTCGGGCGGCCTTGTGATCTCCAACATCGAGCAGCGCACCAACCATTCGGCCGAGTACAATCGCAAGCTGGCGCAGATCGCCGAGAAGTCCGGCTTTGATTACGCACTCAGCCAGATCCGCTTCACCGCCGGCTACGGCGCCGACGAGCAGCATGAATCGGTGGCGTTCAGCCATGATCTGCTGGCGGCGACCACAACGCTCAAGGTCATCGCGGCGATCCTGCCCGGACCGTGGAACCCGGCGCTGGCGGCCAAGCAGATCGCCACCATCAGCTATCTCACCAATGGCCGCGTCGCGATCAACCTCGTCTCCGGCTGGTTCCGTGGCGAGTTCCATGCCATCGGCGAGCATTGGCTCGACCATGACGAGCGCTATCGCCGCTCGGAGGAATTCATTCGTGCGCTGCGCGGAATATGGACCGAGGACAGCTTCACCTTCCGTGGCGATTTCTACCGCTTCAACGAATATTCGCTGAAGCCGAAACCGCCGCATCCGCTGCCCGAAATCTTCCAGGGCGGCTCGTCGCGCGCCGCGCGCGACATGGCATCGCGGGTCTCGGATTGGTACTTCACCAACGGCAACACGCCGGCCGAAATCGCCAAACAGGTCGACGACATCCAGGCCAAGGCGAAGGCCAACAACCATTCCGTCAAGGTCGGCGTCAATGCCTTCGCCGTCGTCCGCGAGACCGAGGATGAGGCCAGGGCGGTGCTCGCCGAGATCATCGCCAAGGCCAACCCCGAGGCGGTCAACGCTTTCGGCCACGAGGTCAAGAACGCCGGCAAAGCTTCGCCGGAAGGCGAGGGCAATTGGGCGAAATCCTCCTTCGACGATCTGGTCCAGTACAATGACGGCTTCCGCTCGAACCTGATCGGCACGCCAAGGCAAGTCGCCGAGCGCATCGTCGACCTGAAGCGCGCCGGCGCCGATCTCATCCTGCTCGGCTTCCTGCACTTCCAGGAAGAGGTCGAGTATTTCGGCAAGCATGTCATCCCGCTGGTCCGCGAACTGGAAAACGCCGAGGCGGCGGCGTCGCTGGCGGCGGAGTAGCCATCCCGCAGCCTGGCCCGCCACGGTCCGGCCAGCACACGCATGAAGGTTGCCGGCGCGCTCGATCCGTCGAGCGGCAATGAGGTTTTGCGCGCCTAATCAAGGACGATTGGAATGCCGTTGCCCAGTTATACTCTCGGAGTGATGGACGCTTCGGTCTATGCGCCGGAAGTCTTTGCGCGCGGCCTGCCGTCAAGCCCGCGGGAGCAGCAGTCCGAAGCCGGCAGCGAGGCGATCGGCTCCGTTACTGGTGTCGCCGCTCCGCTGCTTTCGCTCCAGGGCATCGGCCTGTCGTTCGGCGGCGTCGTCGCACTGGCCGATATCGACCTGTCGGTTCACCCAGGCGAAATTCGCGCCATCATCGGCCCGAACGGCGCCGGCAAAAGCTCGCTGATCAACGTCATCAGCGGCGTCTATCGGCCGGATCGCGGCCACGTCCGGCTCGACGGCACCTTCTATGCCCAGGTGCCGACGCAGCAGTTGGCTCACCTCGGTGTCGCCAGAACCTTCCAGAACCTTGCACTGTTCAAGGGTCTCAGCGTCCTCGACAATGTCGCTTCCGGCCTCGCCTACAAGGTTCGCTCCAACTTTGCCGGCCAGGTGCTCGGCATCGGCCGCTCGCGCGGCGAGCAGCGCGAAACACGCAGCCGCGCGGAACAGATCCTCGAATTTCTCGACCTCACCGCCATTCGCGACCGTCTTGTCGGCACCTTGCCTTACGGACTGCAGAAGCGTGTCGAACTGGCCCGCGCACTGGTGGCCGAGCCGCGTCTGCTTTTGCTCGACGAGCCGATGGCCGGCATGACCGCGAGCGAAAAGAGCGAGATGGCGGCTTTCGTCCGTGCCGCGCGCGATCGTTTCGCCACCACCGTGGTGTTGATCGAGCACGATGTCGGCGTCGTCATGGGCCTGTCCGACCGCATTGCCGTTCTCGACTACGGCCGCAAGATCGCCGACGCCACGCCAGACGAGGTCAGGAACGACCAGCGCGTCATCGATGCCTACCTCGGCGTCGCCTCGGACAATGAGGACGGGGCAGGCATATGATCGCCGATTTCGACTACCAGTTCTTCATCGAAGTGCTCGTCGGCGGCCTGCTCTCCGGCGTCATGTACTCGCTGGTCGCGATCGGCTTCGTGCTGATCTACAAGACCTCGGGCGTGCTCAATTTCGCGCAAGGCGCGATGCTGTTGTTCGCGGCACTCACCTTCGTCAGCCTTATCGAGCGCGGCATCCCGTTCGCGCTGGCGCTGGTGATCACTTTCGCCATCATGGTCGCCATGGGTGTCGCCATCGAGCGCACGGTGCTGCGGCCGCTGACCAACAAGCCGCCGATCACACTGTTCATGGCGACGCTCGGCCTGTCCTACATCATCGAGGGCGCCGCCCAGCTGATCTGGGGCACGCAGGTCCACGGCCTCGATCTCGGCATCGAGGACGTGCCGCTGGAAATCGGCGGCGTGCTGATCAGCCAGTTCGACATTTTTGCCGCAGTGGTTGCCGCCGGCATGGTCCTCTTGCTGTCGCTGTTTTTCCGCTACACCCGCATCGGCCTCTCCTTTCGCGCCGTCGCCGACGATCAGTTCGCGGCCCTCGCGGTCGGTCTCAGGCTGCCGCTGATCTGGGCCACCGTCTGGGCTGCTGCCGGTCTTGTCGCACTGGTGGCGGGACTGCTCTGGGGTGCGCGCCTCGGTGTGCAGTTCTCGCTGTCGCTGGTGGTGCTCAAGGCGCTGCCGGTGCTGGTGCTCGGCGGCTTCGATTCCATCCTCGGTGCCATCGTCGGCGGGTTGCTGATCGGCGCCAGCGAGAAGCTCGCCGAGGTCTATATCGGAGACTATTTCGGCGGCGGCATAGAGAGCTGGTTCGCCTATGTCGTCGCGCTGGCCTTCCTGCTGATCCGTCCTTCCGGCCTGTTCGGCCAGAAGCTCGTCGAGAGGATCTGAGCCATGACCGCCATAACAAGCGATTTCTCGTCCGCGCCGGTGCTGCCGAAATGGGTCGTGCCCGTGTTGCTGCTCGCCTTCGCCTATGGCGTCGTGCCGCTGATCGGCTCGAGCTATCTGTTCGAGGCCATCCTGCTGCCGTTCCTGGCGCTCAGCCTCGCCGGCGTGGGCTTGAACATCCTGACCGGCTATGCCGGCCAGGTTTCGCTGGGTAGTGCTGCCTTCATGGCGGCGGGCGCCTTCGCCGCCTATAATTTCAACCTGCGCGTCGAAGGCCTGCCGCTGATCGGCAGCATTTTCCTGGCCGGCATCGTCGCCGCCGCGATCGGCATCGTCTTCGGCCTGCCTAGCCTGCGGCTCAAAGGCTTCTACCTCGCGGTTTCGACGCTCGCCGCGCAGTTCTTCGTGCAATGGGCGCTGACCAAGTTCAGCTGGTTCTCCAACAACTCGGCTTCCGGCGTCATCGACGCGCCGAGATTGTCGATTTCAGGCTTCGCGCTCGACGGCGCCATCGGCCGCTATCTCTTCGCGCTAACCATCGTCACCGTGCTGACCTTCCTCGCCCATCGGCTGGTCTCGTCGCAGACCGGGCGCAACTTCATCGCCATCCGCGACAATGAAACCGCTGCCCGCATCATCGGCATCCCGGTGCTGAAGACCAAGCTGCTGGCCTTCGCCATCTCGTCCTTCATCATCGGCGTCGCCGGCGTCATCTGGGCCTTCGCGTATCTGCGGACCGTCGAGCCGGATGGCTTCGACCTCGACCGGTCGTTCCAGATACTGTTCATCATCATCATCGGTGGCCTGGCTTCGATCCGCGGCGCATTTTTCGGCGCCGCCCTCATCGTGGTCTTCCCGCTCGCTCTTTCGCGCCTCGGCGGCTTCCTGCTTGGCGATCTTTTCGATTCGGGCGTGCTCGACATGAGCCAGCGCATCGCGCTGGGCGCGCTCATCATCCTGTTTCTGATCCTTGAACCCGACGGGCTGGTGGCGCTGTGGGACAGGGTCCGAAGACGGCTCCTGTCCGCCTGGCAGTCGACTTGAGCTGACGCATCCGAAAATGAACCAGAGGCCGAACCCAAGACGGCCCATACCGGGAGTACCTCAACCATGAATTTCCTGAACACAATCAAGGCGGCGGCGCTGTCCGCGGCGATGATCGTGTCGGTGGCCTTGCCCGCCGCGCACGCCGACGAACAGTATTTCCCGCTGCAGAGCTATCGTGTCGGGCCGTATGCGGCCGGCGGCACCGGCTTCTTCGGCGGCTTCATCGATTATCTCAACCTCATCAACATCCGCGACGGCGGCGTCAACGGCGTCAAGCTGACCTGGGACGAATGCGAGACCCAGTACGAGGTCGAGCGCGGCGTCGAATGCTACGAGCGGCAGAAGAGCCATGCCGGTGCCGCCGCCTGGAACCCGCTCTCGGTCGGCATCGCCTACGCCATGATCGACCGCATCACCGCCGACAAGGTGCCGCTGATCACCGTCAACCACGGCCGCACCGATTCCACAGATGGACGCGTTTTCCCCTACGTCTTCCCGCTGCTGCTCAATCCTTACAGCGAGACATCAGGCATCGTGAACTACATCGCCTCCAAGGAAGGCGGCATCGACAGACTGAAGGGCAAGAAGATCGTCGTGCTCTATCACGGCTCGCCTTACGGCAAGGAAACCATCCCGATCTATGAATTGCTGGCGCAGAAATACGGCTTCACCGTGCAGCAGATCGAGGTGCCGCATCCCGGTAACGAGCAGCAGTCGCAGTGGCTGACGATCCGCCGCGCCAAGCCGGACTTCGTCGTCCTGCGCGGGTGGGGCGTGATGAACCCGGTGGCGTTGAAAACGGCGGTCAAGGTCGGCTTTCCCGTCGATCACATCGTCGGCAATGTCTGGTCGAACTCGGAAGAGGATGTCATCCCGGCCGGCGACGCCGCCAAGGGTTACACCGCCATCACCACCCAGGCTTCCGGCAACTCCTACCCGGTGGTTCAGGAGATCGTGAAGACGGTCTACGGCGCCGGCAAGGGTAACCTCGAAGACAAGGCGCGTATCGGCTCGGTCTACCACAATCTCGGCATCGTCAACGGCATCCTCAATGTCGAGGCGATCCGCGTCGCGCAGGAGAAGTTCGGCCACCGCACGCTGACCGGCGACGAGGTCCGCTGGGGCTTCGAGCACCTCAAGCTTGATCCGGCCAAAGTCGAGGCGCTTGGCGCCAAGGACCTGTTCCACTCGATCAATGTCAGCTGGGACAATCACGAAGGCGAGGGCTACGTGACCTTCCAGCAGTGGGACGGCAAGAAGTGGAACGTCGTCTCCGACTGGATCGCGCCGGACTGGGCGCTGCTGCGGCCAATCATCGAGAAGTCCGCCGAGGCCTACGCCGCCGAGAAGGGCATCAAGCTGCGCACCGCGGATGATGCCAACGCAGTGACCACCAACTGATCAGGGCAGAGCCGGGCGCAGCGGATAGGGTTCCGCAGCGCCCGGCCTGTTCGGTTCATCGAACCACAAAATGAGAGCCCCATGCCGGACGATGACGTCATTCTTGCCGTGGATACGGTTCATGCCACCTACAACCACGCCATCACGGCGCTGCACGGCGTCAGCTTCGAACTTCGGCGCGGCCAGATCCTGGCATTGCTTGGCGCCAATGGCGCCGGCAAGACCACGACGCTCAAGGCCGTCTCCAATTTGCTGCCGGCCGAGCGTGGCCAGGTCAATGCAGGCACCATCCGCTATGAAGGCTCGGATGTCTCGCGCCGCAAGCCGGGCGATCTCGTGCGCGCCGGCCTGGTCCAGGTGCTGGAAGGCCGGCATTGCTTCAAGAGCCTCACCGTCGAGGAAAATCTGGTTGCCGGCGGCATTGGCCGCAGTGGCCGCCGCGCCGAGATCAACGAAGATCTCGAGCGGATCTACGGCTATTTCCCGAGGCTCAGGGAAAAGCGCCGGACATCGTCCGGCCTGACTTCTGGCGGCGAACAGCAGATGACCGCCATCGGCCGGGCGCTGATGTCGCGGCCGCGCCTGCTGGTCCTCGACGAACCGTCGATGGGTCTCGCGCCGCTCATCGTCCAGGACATCTTCCAGACGCTCAGAAAGCTGAACCGCGAGACCGGCCTGTCGATCCTGGTCGCCGAGCAGAATTCGGCGGTGGCGCTCCGTTATGCCGACCACGCCACTGTGCTCGAAAACGGCGTCTCCGTTCTCACTGGTGCGGCCGCCGAGCTTCGCCAGCGCGAGGACATCAGGGCCTTCTACCTCGGTCAATCGACCGCCGGGCAACAGCCTTCGCCCGCCGTCAAACCAGCCCATCTCCATGCCGTTGCCTGAAATGAAATCCCAAGGAGCAGTGAAATGACCGTTTCGACCGTCAAGACCGACCAGGCTTCCGCCGCCGTGCCGGCAGTCGCAAGACCGACCGCGCCGGCGCACATCATCAAGGACGCCGCCGAGGCGATTGCTATCGCCCACGCGCTCGCCGCCGAATTCGTCAAGGACTCCTCAAGGCGCGACCGCGAGCGGATCTGGCCGGTTGCCGAACTCGATGCCTTTTCGCAAAGCGGCCTGTGGTCGATCAACGTGCCCAAGGCATTCGGCGGGCCGGAATTGTCCTATGCGACGCTGGCGAAGGTGATCGAGATCATCTCGGCGGCCGATTCCTCGATCGGCCAGATTGCCCAGAACCATCTCGGCGTGGTCGCCGCCATCCGCACCGTGTCCGACGCGGACCAGCAGAAGCTGCTGTTTGCCGAAGCGTTGAAAGGCACGCGGTTCGGCAACGCCTTTTCCGAGTTCGGCTCCAAACGCGCCGCCGATTTCGAAACCCGCTTCACCGATGCCGGCGACCATGTCGTCGTCAATGGCCGCAAATTCTATTCGTCCGGCGCGCTGCTCGCTCATCTCGTGCCGATCGTCGCGCTCGATGACCAAGGCCGTGCCTGGTATGCGATCGCCGACCGCGGCGCGCCCGGCTTGACCGTCATCGACGATTGGTCGAGCTTCGGCCAGCGCACGACGCTGTCCGGCACCGTCATCATCGACAACGTCAAGGTGCCGAAGACGCATCTGGTGCCAGGCTACAAGGGTTTTGACAGGCCAACCGCCGACGGCGCCATCTTCCAGATCATCCAGGTGGCGGTCGACACCGGCATCGCCCAGGCAGCGATCGACGAGACGGTCAATTTCGTCAGGACCAAGAGCCGAGCCTGGATCGACAGTGGCGTCGACAATGCCTGGGACGATCCCTACACCATCCAGGCCATCGGCGACCTGACGCTGCGCCTGCACGCGGCGCAGGCGCTGCTGGAAAAGGCCGGCCTGGCAATCGACCGGGCGGTGATCGAGCCGACCGCCGAGACGGTGGCGCACGCCCAGATCGTCACCGCCGAGGCAAAAATCCTGTCGACCGAGATCGCCATTGCCGCCACCAACAGGCTGTTCGAACTTGCGGGAACCCGCTCGACGCTGGCCGAACACAATCTCGACCGGCATTGGCGCAACGCGCGCACGCACACGCTGCACGATCCGGTGCGCTGGAAATATTCGATCCTCGGCAAATATTTCCTCAACGGCGAAAACCCGCCGCTGCACGCCTGGAGCTGATTTCTCACCGGCGGGCGAGAGGCTCGCCACAGCAAAATTTTTCGGCCACTATACCCCAAGAGGTTCACTGCCATGTCAAATCCAACAGTCGTCGGCTTTTCCGGCAACATCACCCGGCCGTCAAAGACGCGCGCCTTCGTCGATCTGGTCACCAGGGACATCGCCGCCAGCCACAGCCTGTCGGCGAGCACCTATGATATCGAGGACCTCGGTCCGTCGCTGGGAACGGCGAAATGGGCCCGCGATCTCGACGGCCAGGCGCGCGTGATCCTGGAGGAAATCCTCGCCGCCGACGTGCTCGTCGTCGGCTCGCCGACCTACAAGGGCAGCTATACCGGCCTGTTCAAGCACTTCTTCGACCTGATCGATCCGGCAGCGCTGCGGGGGAAGCCCATCGTGTTGACGGCGACCGGCGGTGGCGAGCGCCACGCCTTGATTGTCGAACATCAGCTGCGGCCGCTGTTCGGCTTCTTCGAGGCCTTTGCGCTGCCCACCGCCGTCTACGCCACCGACAAGGATTTCACCGACGGCGTGCTACACTCCGAGGCGATCCTTAAGCGTGCCGCGCAGGCGGTCGACGAGGTCGGCTTCGTGCTGGCCAACCGCTCGGCAGGCAGGATCGCCGCCGAATAGACGCCGTCGGCGGATTACGCCGCAATCGAAATTCGCGTAATGATTGATCTCGCTTACGCAATTTACGACTGCCCGCTAAAAACGTTCCTGTCTGATTCGTCTAGGACAGGAACGTCATGAGCAAAGCCCTCACATCCTTCGCATTGGTCGCCGTGCTGACCGCCTTGCTCATGGCGTTGAGCCTGGCTGTCGCCAGGCACGGCTATCCCTATGGTGCCATCGGCGTCAGGCGTCTTGACGGCATCGCCGACGCCGGCGTGTTCATCCCGATTGCCGCTGTCTATTTCTTCAGCGCAATGCTGATGATGATCCTGCCGATCAGGGCGGCCGGCGTCGTCCTGACCCATGCCGCCGACGCCCTCTTCTGGACCGTGATTGCACTGGTTGCGACCATCGTCGGCTGTCTTGTCGCCAGATGGGCGTTCGGGCAGGGCAGCGCCGTGTGGGCATTGCTGAACTGGCGGTTCCTGTTTGCGGCGGCGATCGTCGGTTGTCACTTCGTCATGAACGAGCTGCGTCGCAACGTGCTGTTGCGCAGCCTGTTCTTCGTCGTCTTTGCCGCCGCGACGCTGGCCTGCCTGTTCTGGTCGTTCACGCTCTGATCGCACTGCCGCCGGCTAAGCGGCTGATCCGGCGGCGATGTTGCCGACGGCAATTTCCATCCATGTCCAGAGATAGGCGGCAAGACCGCGATCGACATGGATGCGCAGCTTGCCGTCATGGCGATAGACGACGGCGCTGATGCCGGCGAAGGAAAGCGCTGCACTGGCACTTGGCTGGCTGGGATCGAGCGTCGTTCCACGCGCGATGAAAGCGTCGAGTGCCGTGCCCTCGGCCTCGAATATTTGCAACCCGGCGCTGATCGCCGTCGCCGCGAAGCCGTCTGCATGCCAGCCCGTGGCGATGACGAAGGGGCTGTTCGACACGACGAGCAACCGGTCGCGCGCCAGCCGCGCCGCATAGCGGTCGCCTTGTGCGGGGCCAAAAGCGCCTACGCCAGTTCCGTCGACACCGGAAGCCCGTGCCCACGCGTCGAGGTTGCCGCTGACCAGCAACTGGTTGAGGCCGAGGGCTGCTCGTATCGCAAGGCCCGGCGTGGCGATGACCGCGCCCTGCCAGTCCGGTGCAACGGACCATTTTTCCGCGAGATCACGCATGCAGCCGGTCTCCTGCCGGGTCGAAGGTGCAAGGTGCGGTAATCATCGCCTTGCTGATCTTGCCGAGATGCTGGATGTCGATCGCCTCGCCGTGCCGGGCCGCGCCACGCTCGATCAGGCCAAGCGCAACCGGGCGGCCGAGCGTCGGGCTCTGGTAGCTCGAGGTGACAAAGCCCTGGCTGCGCAATCCGCCGTCGATCCGTTTGATGCCATGCGCGCCGGTCGGCAGCGGCGCTTCGCCTTGCGGCACCGCCAGCCCGACAAGCTGCAAGCGGTTGTCACGCGAGGCCTCTTCGGTGAACAGCGAGCGGCGGCCGACGAACTCGCTCTGGCGTTTGACGCGAGGGCCTTCAACGCCGAGATCATGCGGCAGCGTGGTGCCGTCAGTGTCCTTGCCGATGACGATAAAGCCTTTCTCGGCGCGCAGAATCATCAGCGCTTCGAGGCCGATGACAACGGCATCGAAGGCCTGGCCGGCCTGGCGCAGTTGCGCCCATAACGGCTCGGCGCGATCGGCCCGGATGGAGATTTCGTAGCTCCTGTCGCCAGTGAAGCTGACGCGGGCAATGCGGACATCGTCGCCGGCATAGGTGCCATGAGCGATCGCCATATGCGGCAGGTCGGCATCGTCGAGCGAGAGGCCGAGGCCAAGCGTTTCGAGCAGTTTTCGGGAGTTTGGCCCCGAGACGGTCAGCGTCGCCATGTCTGATGTGGCGTTGTGGATGTAGACGGCGTCGCGCCCAAAACGGTCCTGACGCCATTCCTCCAGCCGGGCGTGAACGGCAGCGACATGCGAGGACGAGCACGAGACGACGAAGCGATGCTCGTCCAGCCGCACCAGAACGCCGTCGTCGAAGACCACGCCGTTCTCCGACAGCATGAAGCCGTAGCGGCAGCGGCCGGGCTTCAGCGTCGACATGGTGTTGTAGTACAGGAAATCCACGAATGCGGCCGCCTGCGGCCCGATCACCTCGATCTTGCCGAGCGTCGAACCATCGAACAGCGCCACGGATTGACGGGCGCGCCGCGCCTCGTCCGCGATCGAACGCTCCGCATCTGCCGCGCCGCCATAGTGAGCCGGGCGCAGCCAGCCGCCATATTCCTGGAAGACAGCGCCGGCAGCGCGGTGGACGTTCTCCAGTGGCAACCGCCGCACCGGCACCATCAATTCGCCGACGCGCGCGCCGGCAAAGCTTGCCAGCGGCACCGGCGTGAACGGCGGCCGATATGTAGTGGTGCCAACCTCCGGCACGGTGCGGCCGGTGATGCCTGCCATCAGCGCCAGGCCCGGCAGGTTGGAGGTCTTGCCCTGGTCGGTCGCCATGCCGAGCGTGGTGTAGCGCTTCAGATGTTCGACCGAGACGAAGTTTTCGCGCGCTGCCAACTCGACGTCCTTCACCGTCACGTCGTTTTGATAGTCGATCCAGATGCGTCCCTTCGAGCCCGGCATCGGCCATGCCGCCAGAATGCCTCCCGTCGCCTCCGGTCCGGTGCTCCGCGGTAGGGGAGCCTTCGTCTGGCCGAGCGATGCAACGGCGGTGCTGGCGCCAGCAAACACCTCCGACAAGGAAACCGCGCCGGCAGCCGCACCTGCCACCGCGATGTTATCGACCGGATCGCCCGGCAGAAAGGCCGCGCGCGCCTCGCTCCAGGCGAGCTTGCCCTTGGCTTGGCCGAAGAGATGGATGGTCGGCGTCCAGCCGCCCGAGATCAGGACGCAATCGGCATCGAACCTCGTGCCGTCGTCGAGCGTTACGCCGTCGACGCGCAGCCTGCCGCTGGCGGATATGAGAGAACGCCCTTTGGCCAGCCGGACATTGGCCGGCGCGGCAGGCGTGCCGTCGCGCCGGATGTCGACAAGCCTGACTTCGGCGCCGGCCTCGGCAAGCGCCCCCGCCACCTCATAGGCGCTGTCATTGTTGGTGGCGACGACGATGCGGCGGCCGACCAGCACAGCGTGGCGCCGGAGATAGGCGAGCGCCGCATCCGCCGATAGGATGCCCGGCAGGTCGTTGTTGGCGAAGGGCAGCGGCCGCTCGATGGCGCCGGCCGCCAGCACGATCTGGCGCGGCCTGACCCGCCACAGCGTATCCGGCCGGCCGTCGAGATGACGCTGGTTCAGCCCGACCAGATTGTGGTCGTAAATGCCGAAGGCGGTGGTCGAAGGCAGGATGAGGTGACCGCCAGCGGCAAGCTCGGCAATCGTCTCCTTGACCCATACGGCCGCCGGCTTGCCGTCGATCTCCGCGGCACGATGGCCGAGCGATCCGCCGGGGCTATGCTGGTCGTCGACCAGTGTGACGGTCAGGCCAGCACCAGACGCCAGCCTTGCCGCCGCCAGCCCTGCCGGTCCCGCGCCTACAACCAGCACATCGCAATGATGGTTGATCTGGTCCGCCGTGCCCGGCGAGATCCAGTCGGCGTCGACTGTGCCCAATCCCGCCATGGCGCGGATGCGCGGCTCGAACCTGTGCCAGTCCGGCCACATGAAAGTCTTGTAGTAGAACGCCGCCGGTATGAAGCGTGCGAAACGGTCGAGAAAGGCGTTGCGGTCGGCCAGCGCGCTGGGCGTGGCGTTGACGCTTTTCGCCACCAGCCCGTCGCGCGCCGGCTCGGTCGTGGCGCGCGTGTTGGGCTTCGCTGGCACGCTGCCGCCGAGATCGACCAGCGCGTTCGGCTCCTCGACGCCGGCACCCCAGATGCCGCGCGGCCGGTGATATTTGAAGCTGCGGCCGACGACCGCGACGTCGCCGGCCAGCAGCGCCGAGGCGATGGTGTCGCCGGCAAAGCCATGCACGGTGGCGCCGTCGAAGCTGAAGCGGATCGGGCGCGAGCGGTCGATAGCGCTGCCGCCGGTGGCAAGACGCGAGGCGGTCACGCGGCATGCTCCCCGTCGAGAGCGGCCGAAGACAGCACCTTGTGGGTGATGGTGTCCCGCTCCATGACGAAGAACTCGCCGCAAATCATGTGAACCCAGATCTCGCGCGCCGTGCCTTTCGGATTGCCGCGCAGATAGAGGTACTCAGCCCAGCGATCGATCGGCACGTCGGCACCGTCAGGCCTGATGTTGCCGGCATCGCCGCCATAGTGGAATTCGGTCTCGTCACGCGGGCCGCAAAATGGGCAAGGGAACAACTGCATGATTGCCTCTAATGCGCGATGCCGGAGCCGGCCGCTTCGTCGATCAGCCGCCCGCTGGCGAAGCGATCGAGGTCGAAGGGGCGGCTGATGTCGTTGTGCTTGCCGGTCGCCAGCAGGTTCGCAAGCAGCGTTGCGCCGGCGGGAATGGCCTTGAAGCCGCCCGTGCCCCAGCCGCAATTGAGAAACAGGCCGGGCAGCGGCGATTCGCCGATGATCGGCGAGGAGTCCGGCACGACATCGACGATCCCGGCCCATTGCCGCATCAGCTTGAGCTGGCCGAAGATCGGAAACATTTCCAAAAGGCCGGCAATCACCCCCTCCAGCGTCGGCAGATTGCCGCGCTGCGCATAGGAAGGGATGCGGTCAAGGCCGCCGCCGATGACGATCTCGCCCTTGTCCGACTGGCTGACATAGACGCCGCAGCCGGGCGACAGCACCACCGTGTCGAGGATCGGCTTGACCGGCTCGGACACGCAGGCTTGCAGCGCATAGGAATTGATCGGCAGCCGGAAGCCGGCCTTTGCCGCCAGCACCGAAGAATGCCCGGCTACCGCCATGCCGATGCGCTCGGCACGGATCGCGCCACGCGAAGTCTGGACGCCGCGACAGCGGCCGCCTTCGATGATGAAATCAGTGATCTCGCAGTTCTGGATGATATCGACGCCGAGCCGGCTCGCCGCCCGCGCGTAGCCCCAGGCGACGGCGTCATGGCGCGCCGTGCCGGCCCTGCCTTGCCAGATGCCGCCGAACACCGGGAAGCGCGCGTCCGGCGAAAAATTGTAGATCGGCGCCACCCGGCGCACATCCTCGGGAGAAAACAATTCGGCATCGATGCCGTTGATCTGCATAGCGTTGACGGTGCGCGCCCCGATCTCCATCTCCACGGTCGAGTGGCACAGATTGACCATGCCGCGCTGCGACAGCATGACATTGTAGTTCAGGTCCTTGCCCAGCCCTTCGTAAAGGCGGTGCGCCAGCCCGTAGAGCTCAACGCTTTCCGGGTAATAGTAGTTGGAGCGCACCACGGTGGTGTTGCGGCCGGTGTTGCCGCCGCCGATCCAGCCCTTTTCCAGCACAGCGACCCTGGTGATGTTGTGGTTCTTTGCCAGGTAATAGGCCGTCGCCAGCCCATGGCCGCCGCCGCCGATGACGATCGCGTCGTAGGCTGGCTTCGGCTCGGGCGAGCGCCAGGCCGGCTTCCAGCCGGTCTGGCCGGCCAGGCCCTCCTTGAACAGCGACAATGCGGAATAGCGTCTGGTCATGGCGTGCCGGACAGATCTGATTTTCTGAAGGGAACGTGGATCATTGCATGGTCTTTTGCACGGATGCCGCCGGTTCGATCGGTCATGCCCGCATCGCCTTGCCCAGTGGATCGTATGGCGACGAAGCGATGACGCGCGCACCTCTTTCGACGCCGACGATGTGGGTTGTCAACTGCGTATCGATCTCGGCCGCCTCGCGCTCGACCAGCGCCATGGCGAGGCTCTTGCCGACCGTATGGCCATAGCCGCCGGAGGTGACGAAGCCGGCAAGCCTGCCTCTGTTCCAGACCGGCTCGTAGCCACTGGCATCGGCATCCGCCGCGTCGATTTCGAGCGTCACCAGCGTGCGCCTCGATGAAGCCTTCTGCTCTTTCAGGGCCGCCTCCCGCCCGATGAAATCGCCCTTGTCGAAGGCGATCCAGCGGTCCATCCCGGTCTCATCAGGCGTATAGTCCTGCGTGAACTCGCGCGACCAGATGCCAAAGCTCTTTTCGAGGCGCAGCGAATTGACCGCGCCGAAGCCGTATTCGGTGACGCCCAGATCGCTGCCTGCGGCAAGCAGCGCACGGCGCAGGCCCGCGTGCTCATTGGCCTGGCAATGGATCTCGTAGCCGAGCTCGCCGATGACCGACAGCCGACCGACCTTGGCCCGCACCAGGCCGACATCCAATGTCTTGCAGGCGAGGAAGCCGAAAGCCTCGTGCGAGACATCCTGGTGTGTCAGCCGCTCGAGCAGCATTCGCGCATTGGGTCCGGCGAGCGAGAAACCAACAATGGCGTCCGAAATGTCGCGGACGGTGACGCCTTCGCTCATATGCTGCTCGAACCAGCGCATATGCCACTGGCGCAGATAGTAGGATCCCATGATCCACCAGGAGCCATCTCCCCAGTTGAAGACGGTGAGGTCGCCCTTGAGTTTGCCGTTTTCGCCCAGCATCGGCGCGAGCTTGGCGCGTCCCGGCTTGGGCAGCGCACAGGCAAGCAGCCGGTCCAGCCAAGCCTCGGCCCGCGGACCGGTGATCTCGTAGCGCGAGAAAGCTGATATATCGAGCAGGCCGACACCTTCGCGCACTTTGCGGCATTCCTGTGCGACAATGTCGAAGGCGTTGGAGCGCTTCAGCGTCGGTGTCTCGACGAAACCTTGCGGCGCGAAATAGAGCGGCACTTCCATGCCCCATGAATTGCCCCAGCGCGCGCCGGCGGCATCCATCGCGTCATGCGCGCCGGCTGTCTTCAAGGGCCGTCCCGCCGGCAGCTGCTCGTTGGGATAGCTCATGACGAAGCGGCGCGAATAGAACTGCCCGGTGGTCTGCCTGATGTATTCGCGGTTGGAGGCGAAGTCGCCATAGCGGGCGATGTCCATGCCGTAGACGTCGGCTTCCGGCTCGCCATGGATCATCCATTCGGCCAGCGACTTGCCGACGCCGCCGCCTTGCAGGAAACCGGCCATGACGCCGCACGCCACCCAGTAATTGGGCACGCCGCGCACCGGGCCGACCAGCGGATTGCCGTCCGGTGAGAAGGTGAAGGCGCCGTTTACCCAGCGCTTGATGCCGGCTGTCTCTAGGCAGGGGTAACGGCTGAAGCCGAGCGCCAGCTCGTCGGCGATGCGGTCGGTATCTTCCTGGATCAGTTCGATGCCGTAGTCCCAGGGCGCCCCGTCCATGTTCCAGTGCTTGTGGTTGACCTCATAGATACCAAGCAGAAGGCCTTTCTGCTCCTGGCGCATGTAGGTGAAGCCTTCGAGATCGACGATCAGCGGCAATTCCATGTCCAGCGCCTGGATTTCGGGCAATGCCTCGGTGACGAGATAATGGTGTTCCATCGGCGATACCGGCAGGTCGATGCCGGCCATCCTGCCGACCTGCTTGGCCCACAGTCCGCCGGCATTGACGACGTGCTCGGCAATCACCATGCCCTTCTCGGTGACCACGTCCCAGCCGCCATCGGCGCGGCGGTTCAGTTCCAGCACCCGGTTGTGCTCGATGATGTCGGCGCCGCGCAGCCTGGCTGCCTTGGCATAGGCGTGCACGACGCCTGAGGGATCGATATGGCCCTCGCGCGCGGCATAGAGGCCTCCCAGCATGCCGTCGGTGTTGAGGATCGGGCAGCGCTGCTTGATCTCATCGACACCGACCAGGTGGACATCGTCGATGCCCATGGTCTGGAAGATGCGGTAGGAGGCCTTGAGCCATTTCCAGCGCTCGGGCGCCGAGGCGACCGAGATGCCGCCGGTCATGTGCATGCCGATGCTCTGGCCCGATTCCTTCTCGACCTCGGAGAGCAGGTCGATCGTATAGGCCTGCAGGGCGGCGATGTTGGGATCGGCGTTCAGCGCATGGAACCCGCCGGCCGCATGCCAGCTCGATCCCGCTGTCAGTACCTCGCGTTCGATAAGCGCGACGTCGCTCCAGCCGAACTTCGCCAGGTGATAGAGCACCGAGGCTCCAACCACGCCGCCGCCGATGACGATCGCCCTGTATTGGGATTTCATCCTGTCGCACTCCACCCAGTCAGTGTGGCGTACCCTATCGGTATTGTACATATGTGTCTAGAGCTTGGCGGAGGACGGAATGAACGGTCCATGACGCCGCTTTGCGCCGATGCGGCAGAGGGGCGTCTCCGCTGCTGTCGGCAGCAAACGTGCTTGCTATTTGGGCCGATGCGCCCGCGAAGTCGCCAGCTGCGGGGGCCGAGCGGGCCGTACTATCGGTTGCGCGAAAGCGTTTTCTCGACATAGCGCGAGAAGTCTTCGACATCCTCCTCCGGAGGCTCCTGGCCGGTGAAGCTGCGCAGATAACCGGCGACGTGAGGCAGGCGGCTGCTCATCGGCTCGTTGAGCTCAAGCGAGTAATAGCCGATCTGCATGAAATACAGCACACGGGCTCGCACGAACGCGTCTTCTTCCTCATAGCCGTGGCGCATGAACATGTCGCGGATGGCGTTGACGCGCTCCTCGTCGGCCTCGTCGAGCGCGCGCCTGATGGCGGGCGAGCGGCGGGCCCAGGCCCTGATCGCGAAATCCAGCTGCGGATCGAACAGTTTTTCGTCCACCCAGCATTCGAAAATGCTCATCACCCCGCGGATCACGGTCGCGGAAGGCCGCCTGGCCCGTTCGACGATGAACCTGGTGTTGGTCTGCCGCCAGTAATCCAGCAATTGATCGAGCAGATCCTGTCGGCTCTTGAAATACCAGTAGAAGCTGGAACGCGACACATCGAGCTTCTGTCCAAGCGTCAGCACGCGGACGCGTTCGACACCGTCAGAGATCAACGTTTCAAGCGCAAGCTTCAGCCAGTCTTCGCGAGTGGCCTTGATATTGCCGGTGGCGCCGGCGCGCTGAATCGTCGTTTCGAGAGCTGCCATCGACACGACGCATGACACGCTGCCTCAGGCAAATCAAGGCTATGGACATTTGTGTACAGACCAAATCGGCCCCAAGCCGAATGATGCATCGTGGCTGTTGGCTGCATCGAGGCTCGATGGGGCATTGTCGTCGCCCGCCATCCGCGCGGCGCAAGCGGGGATTTTTGTCGCGGCTGCTGGTTCACTGTTTGCTTTCCCGCGAGGCAATTGTCTGGCAAATACCAGTTCAGACAGATGCCCGCGCGGCCAACAAGCAGGAACATACGATATGACGCTGTTTCGAAAGAACCTCATCGATGGCGAGTGGGTCGGCAACGCCGGTTCGCGCAACATCAACCCCTCGGATACCGGTGACATCGTCGGCGATTATGCCTCGGCGGGTGTCGAACAGGCCAAGCAGGCGATCGCCGCGGCCAAGGCAGCGTTCCCGGCTTGGTCCCGCTCCGGTCCGCTGGCGCGTCACGCGGTGTTGAAAAAGGCCTCCGACGAGATTCTGGCGCGCAAGGACGAGATTGGCCGCAACCTGGCGCGTGAGGAAGGCAAGACGCTGGCAGAAGGCATCGGCGAGACCATTCGCGCCGCCCAGATATTCGATTTCTTTGCCGGCGAAACGTTGCGTTTGACCGGAGAGGTCATGCCGAGCGTGCGGCCGGGCGTCGGCGTGGAGATGACGCGCGAGGCGGTCGGCGTGGTTGGCATCATCACGCCGTGGAATTTTCCGATCGCCATTCCGGCCTGGAAGATCGCTCCGGCGCTGACACACGGCAACACCGTCGTCTTCAAGCCGGCTGAACTGGTTCCCGAGAGCGCCTGGACCATCGTCGACATCCTGCATCGCGCCGGCCTGCCAAAGGGCGTGCTCAATCTCGTCATGGGCAAGGGCTCGGTCGTCGGTCAGGCGATGCTCGACAGTCCCGACGTCAACGCCATCAGCTTCACCGGCTCGGTCGGTACCGGCAAGCGCGTTGCCGCGGCAAGCATCGAACACATGCGCAAGTTCCAGCTTGAAATGGGCGGCAAGAACCCACTGGTCGTGCTCGACGATGCCGATCTTGCGATCGCCGTCGATTGCGCGCTCAATGGCGCCTTCTTCTCGACCGGCCAGCGCTGCACCGCGTCGTCCAGGCTGATCGTGACTGAGGCCATCCATGACCGTTTCGTCGATGCCCTCAAGGATCGCATGAGCAAACTGGTCATCGGCGATGCGCTCGACGCGCAGACCCAGATCGGTCCTGTCGTCGACGCGACGCAGCTGAAGCAGGACGAGGACTATATCGCCATCGGCGTCAGGGAAGGTGCCACGCTCGCCTTCGGCGGCGAGCGGCTCGACCGCAAGACGCCAGGCTTCTATCTGCAGCCGGCATTGCTGACCGAGGCCACCAATGCCATGCGCAGTTCGCGCGAGGAGATTTTCGGACCTGTCGCCAGCGTCATTCGCGTCAAGGACTATGACGAGGCGCTTTCCGTCGCCAACGACACGCCCTTCGGCTTGACCTCCGGCATCTGCACCTCGAGCCTCAAGCATGCCACGCACTTCAAGCGCAATTCGGAGGCCGGAATGGTGATGGTCAACCTGCCGACGGCGGGTGTCGATTTCCATGTTCCCTTCGGCGGCCGCAAGGGTTCGAGCTATGGGCCGCGCGAGCAGGGCCACTATGCGGCGGAGTTCTACACCACGGTGAAGACGGCCTATACGTTCGCAGGCTGATCGGCCGTCGACCGATCAGCCTGACTGATCGGTCACTGCCGATCATGCCGGCAACACCGCCATGCACATCTGGATTGGACGGCGCGAAAGGATGACAGTGCAAGATCTGATCTGGCTTAACCCGCCGCCGCACCATTCTATCGACGGCGACAGCGTTCGTGTGCGCACCGGTAAGGAGACCGATTTCTGGCGCGAGACCTTCTACGGTTTCTGGCGCGACAACGGCCACTTCCTGCACCGGCCGGTCGAAGGCGATTTCAGCGCCGAAGTCACGGTCAAAGGCGACTACGAAGTCCTCTATGATCAGGCCGGGCTGATGGTCCGGCTCAGCGAAACGCACTGGATCAAGGCCGGTATCGAGTACACCGACGGCCTTGCCTATTTCTCCGTTGTCGTCACCAACGACACGTCAGACTGGTCGCTGGTCGCCATTCATGCCGATCCGAACGGCGTCAGGATCCGGTTCACCCGTCACGCCGAGGCGATCCGCGTCCAGTACCTCGATGCTTCCGACGGCCACTGGAAGCCTGTGCGGCTTGCCTATTTCCCGACCTCGAAGACGGTCGATATCGGCATGATGTGCTGTTCGCCGCAACGCGAGGGCTTTGAGGTAACGTTCTCCGATTTCTCCCTCGGTCCGCCGATATCGCGGGAATTGCACGATTGAGATGTGCGGTCTTGCGCTGAACCGCAAGCACTTCGACCTTTGCCGCGATCAAGTCTGTAGACCGCCGCGTGCCTCTGTCCGTGCCGGGAGTTGGTCGCGGCACTGCAGCCGGCGAGATCGTCAGCCAGTTGCGACGCCGCCAGACGGCTCGAAATTTTTAGCCCGGGTTCGGCTCAAGGCGAATATGCCAGGCAGTACGTTGCAACGCTATTGGCATCCGCGCTAGGAGTTGCCGATGGGCAGGTTTCGAAGGGCTGTCAAAAGAGTCGTCTATTCCAGGGCGCTAAGGTTTCTTGACGTTCCGCCCGTGCTGTGGTCGCAGGGCATCGGGCATTTCTGCGATTTCGCCGGGCCGCGCTGGTATCGCAACGCGCCAACTGCATCGACGCAGAGCGAGGCATTTTTCCGCCAACATTACAGCGGCGCGCATGGCATCGTCTGGCTGCGCCTGAGCACCTTGTCCAGGGATGCGCAAACCTGCGACCTCGACACGTTCGTCAGGATCGTGCTGCCGACGATCACGGCACCGTTCACGCTGCTGACGACCGACGGAGATGCTTCGGTGCCGTCGGATCTGGCGAAGGACACCGTCGACCAACTTCTCGCCAACCCTTTCCTGGTCTCTTGGTACAGCCAGAATTGTGACGGCACTCACCCCAGAGTGAAGCCTTTCCCGATCGGGCTCGATCTTCACACGCCTCGGTCCCTTGCCACGCCGGCAGGGCTTGTGAAGCAACTGGAAATCATACGCGCCCGGCAGGATCATGTGGACCGCCGCCCGCCCAGGCTGTTCTCTGATTTCAGCATCAGCAATGGCTCGAGGCAGCGCCGGGAACTGCTTGATGCCCTGGGCGGATGTCCGCATGTCGATTTCCTGACGAAACGGGTCTCCCAGCGCTCGATCTGGCAACTATACTCGCAATACCCGCTCGTGCTGTCCACCGAAGGCAATGGCCTGGACTGCCATAGGACATGGGAGCTGTTTTATCTCGGCTGCATCGTCGTCACCAGGACCTCGCCGCTCGACCCGCTCTACCAGGGCCTGCCTGTCATTATCGTCGACGACTGGCATGAGGTGAGGGACCCCGATGCGCCGAGACGCTGGATAGAGCAGGTCGCGCATCTGACCGACCGGGGCCATGTTTGGGGACGCTTGCATCCGCAAACCTATCTCGGCCCCATTCGGCAAGAGCTTCAGCACGCATCCTGATAGGGCAGACCACGAAATTCCGGCTGGACGTGGTGCGAAGCGGGGCTCCTGCAAGCGATGTGGAACGATGTGGCTCCTCCATATCTGGTGGAGGGACGGATCATGTGCCAGCCTCGTCCAGCCCCAGCCCGCCGCGGACAGCATTGCGGATGGCTTCTGGGCCGAACCTTGCCCAAACCGCTTGATGCGCGCGGATGCGCTGCCGTGCCCTGCGGTCGGCATCCAGGCAGAGTCCGACAGCCATTCCGGCAAGCCCTTCATCGGTATCCGACAGCAGCAGCTCCTCCCCGTCGACCAGATCCAGGCCCTCGGCCGCCAGAGGCGTGGCGATCACCGGCACGCCCCACGCCATCGCCTCCAAAATCTTGATGCGGGTGCCGCCGCCTGCCGCAAGCGGGATGATGGTGAGATGCGCTCTCGAAAGAAGCGGCGCCATGTCTTCGGGGTCTTCGACAAGCTCCACGCCCCGCAATCCTGCCAGCGCTTGCACGGCCGTTGTCGGGTTGCGCCCAGCGAGAATCAATGTCGCGGTCGGCAAGGCCAGTCGGATGCGCGTAAGTATGGAGCCGGCTAATCTCTGGACGGCGTCGACGTTTGGCGGATAGCCGAGATGGCCGACGAACAGGATCACCGGAAAGCTTTCGCCGGATCCGGGCTCGGCGGGCAGCGTTTCGGGGCTGTGCCCGGCGTGCGGAATTCCGTTTGGAACGACATCGATCGGCAACTTATGCCGGGAAAGCGCCATCAACCGCTCTCGATCCTGGCTCGAGCAGACCCAGACCCGGTCGACAAGGGCAATCGCTTTTCTCTCGAGACGCCTGATGCCCGCGCTGATCGTCGCCACCGCAGGCCGCTTCACATCGACGTGCCGCAACTGCCCCGCCAAGTCGGACTCGACGTTGTGCATGTCGAGGATGAGATGTTTCGTCAATGCCCGCAAAGGCCGCAGCAGCTTGAACAGGCCGATGCCCTCGATCAGCACCGTATCGGGGCGGAAGTCCCGAACCAGTGCCTCCAGCCGCGTCAAGGCGACGCGCGAGATGCGACGCTCCGCCCTTATGCGCCACCACCCGATCGAAGCGGAGCGGGCCTCTCCCTTGATCGACAAGGCTTCGGTGCGGATCGACGGATCGGTTGTTTCCGTCGCCTGCGGCAGCACAGACACCAGGCAGACCGGGCCGAATTGCGCAGCAGACTCAGCATTGCGGTAGTTCCGCAAATCCGCGCCGGAGATCGGCGGAAAGGCCGGATCGTGGGACACAACCAGCACACGTCGCCCGGCTTTCGCCGCGGAGGCAGCGTCGAGCGGTTGTGCGTCCGCGGGTTTCAAAGCGGACGCTCTGGGCTTTGCGCCGGAGGCTTCATTCCAGACGACATGCGCGACGGCCCCAAAACCACAACAATCGGCTTCGACTTGTTCAGCCGAACGCCGCTTTCGTCAAGCGCCGCATCGTCGCTGAATGTCAGATGCACCAGCTGCGCGCCCTGCCGAATGTCACCATCGCCTGGACCACGCCAACCAGCGGCCCGCCAGATGCTTCCATGATGAGGTGAGCCTTGTCCGCCGATAGGCGTCACCGGCCATCTTGATGCCTTGCGCCTGCGTCGGGAATGGATGGATGACGTCGGCCAGCGCCCGCAATCTCATGCCCGATTTGATCGCCAGCGACACCGCATTGATCATCTCGCCGGCATGGCTGGCGACGACCGTGGCGCCCAGGATGCGGTCGGACCCCTCCCTGACGTGGATTTTGACAAAACCCTCCTCCTCGCCGTCCATCACCGCACGGGCGACATCGTGCATCAGCACCGTATAGGTCTTGACCGGAATGCCGCTCTGGCGCGCCTCCGCCGGATAGAGGCCGACATGGGCGATCTCCGGATCGGTATAGGTGCACCACGGAATGACCAGTTCGCTCAGTTTCCTGCGTCCGAGAAACAGGGCATTGCGCACGACCATGCGGGCTGTCGCCTCGGCGGTATGGGTGAATTTGTAGGCGAGGCAGACGTCGCCCGCCGCATAGATGCGTGGATTGGCGGTTCGGAGATAATCGTCCACCTTGATGCCGTCGGCATCATATGCCACCCCGGCGTTCTCCAGGTCGAGACCGTCGACATTGGGCGATCGGCCGATGCCGGTGATGATCTCGTCGACGGAAATCGTTGTCGTGATGTCGTCGCACACCAGGTCGGCGAGCTTCTTGCCGCCTTCCGTTCGTACCGCCACCACCTCGGTGTTGAGGCGAACCTCGACACCTTCGCGCGCCAGCGCGTCCGAAAGAATTTGGGCGGCATCGCGTTCCTCACCGGGCAGGAACATCGGTTCGCGCTGCGCCTGGATGACCTTCGCGCCCAGCAGGCAGAAGGCCTGCGCCGCTTCGCAACCGAGTGGTCCGCCGCCGATGACCAGAAGCCGCTTCGGGCACTCCGTGAGATCGAACATGGTCTCGTTGCTGAGATAGCCGGCGTCGGCAAGCCCCGAGATCGTCGGCAGCCTCGGGCGCGCGCCTGTCGCGATCAGCGCCTTTCTGAAACGCAAGGTTTGTCCGGCGACCGTGACAGCGTCCCTTCCGGAAAACCGCGCTTCACCGAAATAAAGGTCGATGCCTTCGGCAATCAGGCTATCGGCGGCATCGGCGCGGCTGATCCGCTGCCGGATCTGCCGCATCCGCGTCATGGCGCGCTGAAAGTTGACGTGAAGACGGTCCGGCATGTCGCCGCCGAAATTCTCGGCGTCGCGCATGTCGGCATAAAGCCTTGCGGTGCGGATGATCGACTTCGACGGGATGCAGCCGACATTGACGCAAGTTCCGCCGATCAGGTTGCGCTCGATGAGCGCGACCTTTGCGCCGAGGCCGGCCGCTTCGTAGGCGGCGGTCAGTCCAGCCGGTCCGGCACCGATGACGACGAGGTTGTAGGGACCGTCCGGCTGCGGGTTCTTCCGGTGCGGCGGATGGGCGCCCTTGATCAGCTCAATGTCGTTGTGATCGACAGGAAAGGCGGCAGCCCTGGTCCGGTCACGCGACATCGCCGCCACCCGACGCCGGGCTTGCCGGCTGAGACAGCCAGCCGCCATTGAATCCGGCCTTGCGCAAGCCGTTGCGGATGTGTTGATTTGACCGCATCAGTCTCCAGATCAACCCTGACCGATGGTTCTCGATCATCATCACCACGATGCCTTGATCCAGCCCATAGTGGCCTTCCGACACCCAGCCGTGCCTCCCGAATTTACGTCGGTTCGCCAATGTCGGATTGAAACCGCTCGGCAGTCGGAAATTGTCGATCACCTCGGGGTAGCGATCACCGAGATGGCGCAACGCCGCCAGGCAGATCTCCGGGGCGAAAGGCAGTGATGCCGGATAGGACCAAGGCGCGATCGTCCCGTCATCGGGCCCGAACGGCGCGCCGCGCGCGGCATAGCCGGAAAACCGCCGGCGCTGTCGCTCCACGCTGGTGCGAAAACCGCCTGGCCCGTCGCCCGCCGAAAGACCCCAAAGGTTCTCGTCGTAGCCGCCATAGCCGTAAGGGTTGTGGCGTGCATAGTCGCGATGCAGATAGGTCGAGCGGCGGCTGTTTTCGAAATAGTCCGAGTTCTTCTCGCGCATGAAGGCGTCGCGGATGCCGGCGAAATCGATCCAGGCATGCGAGAACTGGTGCATGAACAGCGGACCGCCATACAGCACGTCGTAGCCGTAAATGTTCTCCCACTGATAGGTCGCCGTCCAGCCCTCGTAGCTGTTGTCCGAGGTCGGGCTGTCGGGCGAGGCCATCGACAGGACGTAGAGGATCGTGGCTTCGTTGTAGCCCTCCCAGCCATAGTGGAGAAAGCCGCTCCTCGGCTTCCAGCCTTGTCGCAAGGTCGGGCTTGAGCCTTGTGCCCACCGCCAGTCGGCGCGCCGGTAGAGCGCCTCGGCCAGTTGGCGGATTTCGGCTTCCTCGTCATCATCACCGGAGAAATAGGCGCCCGCCACCAGCATGCCCGATATCAGCAATGCCGTATCCACCATCGACAGTTCGCAGCGCCAGACGCGCAGGCCGGTCCGCATGTCGAGGAAATGGTAGTAGAAACCCTTGTGGCCGGTGACCTCCTCGCCATTGCCTTGCGAGCCGGCCGAGAAGAAACGCAACGCGGCCAGCGTCAGCTTCGCGGCGGCATCGCGCGCCATCCAGCCGCGCTCGACGCCGACCGGATAGCTGGACAGCGCGAAGCCGACGACAGCGATGCTGGCCGGCGAATTCGGCCGCGAGGTGTCGGCGACCAATCCGTTTTCGGGGTTCACGTTCTCGAGGAAATAGTCGAAGGCGGCGCGCTGATAGCGGTCCAGAAGCTCGTCGTCGGACAGCGCGCAAGGCTCGGCCCTAAGCAAAAGAAGCAAGCTCCCGTCGGATGGCTGCAGCGTCCGTCAACCGCCAACCAGTTGCCCCGCGCCGGCAGGTCATCACGCATGCTGAACTGTCATGCCGCGTCATAGCTTTCCCGCATAGCTTTGTTGCGTCAACGTCGATTCGACGTCTGGGACTATACGCCCCTACGCTCCAGTTCGTTGCGTCGTCACGCGGAATTGAGATGCGTCCTGCCTCAGTAGGTGGCGCGGCCGCCGGAAACGTCGAATACGGCGGCGGTCGTGAACGAACACTCTTCCGAGGCGATCCAGCAGATCAGCGCCGCCACCTCGTCGACCTCGCCGAAGCGCGCCATCGGTATCTTGGACAGCATGAAGTCGATGTGCTCCTGGCTCATCTGCCTGAAGATCGCGGTGCGCACGGCCGCCGGTGTGACGCAATTGACCGTCACCTTGGTCTTGGCCAACTCCTTGCCGAGCGACTTGGTCAGGCCGATCACCGCGGCCTTCGAGGTGCTGTAGGCCGAAGCGTTGGGATTGCCTTCCTTGCCGGCGATCGAAGCGATGTTGACGATGCGGCCATAGTTGCGCTCGAGCATGTGCGGGACAAGCGCCTTGTTGCAATAGAAGACGCCATTGATGTTGATGTCGATGACCTTCTGCCAATCTTCGACCGAGTAATTCCAGGTCGTCATGTTGGGTCCGGTGATCGCCGCACTGGTGACCAGGATGTCGACACCGCCAAGCGCTTCGATCGCCGACTGTTTGGCGCGTTCCACGCCGGCCGCATTGGCGACGTCAATGGCAACACCGTGGAGGCCGGGAAGGGTAGTCCTGGCCTGTTCGATCTGAGCAGGATCGCGATCCCAGACTGAAACCCGTCCGCCCTCTTCGACAATCCTCTGAGCCACTGCCAGACCGATGCCCGATGCGCCGCCGGTGATCACCGCCGCTCGACCGCTGAACCGTCCTGCAAAATTCATCGGCATCTGATTCTCCCCCCGTCACCTGAACCCGATGGACGCCAACCACGCGCGACCGCCATACCATCGACGGCGACTGTGCGGTCACGATCAGGCAAGTTCAAGCCGGCATGCGAGTCCGATCGTCTGGGCCAATCCCGTTACCCGGGACTCCCCTCGAGCTCTCTGCCCAGCGCCTTCACCATCGCCACCAGCGCCGGTCCGATCTCGGCATGCGCGCGCTCTTCCGTGATGATCTCGCCGATGCCGCCGCAGGTGATGGCAACCAGCGGCGAGCCGTCACTCGGACGGAACGGCACGCCGACTGCATGGATGTAGCTGTGCCAGGCGCCGAACGACGTCACATAGCCCTTGTCGGCATACTGGGCGATCGCATCGTCGATCGCCGCCGCGATCATCGCCGCCCTGTCCGGCTCGGCCTCCTGCAAAGCCCCCACAAGGCTGGCACGCTCCTCGGATGAAAGTGCCGCCGCATAGGCCAGCCCCATCGATGTCTTCCAGATCGGCAGATAGGAGCCCGGGTTGAGGCGCAGCGTGACAAGGCTCTCCGACCGGCAGTTGGCGAGATAGACCATGTTGAGGCTGTCGCGGGTGCCGAGCGCCACCGCCGCCCCCGTCAAATCGGCCAGCGGCTGCATCAGCGGCCGGGCGACGTGGACAACCGCACTGGAACTCAGTGCCGAATAACCCAGCGCCACGGTGGCTGGTCCCAGGCTGTAGCGGCCAAGGTCCTTGTCGTAGAGGAGATAGCCGAGCGCGCTTAGCGTATAGGTGATGCGCGAAACCGTGGCCTTGGGCAGGCCGGTGCGGGCAATGATGTCCTGATTGCCGAGTGAGGCATCGCCCGGGCGGAAAGCGCGCAGGATGCCGAGCCCGCGCACCAGCGACGACGAAAGCTGCGCGCCTTCGACTTCAAGCTCCGTCTCGTCCCTGGTGGCTCGCTTGCGCACGCTGAGGTCTTTCTGGCGTCGTCGTCCGCCTGTCGGGCCGGTGTCGCCGGCGTTGTATCAAAAATGAAATTAAATTCCATTTATATTGACAGGCGCTTTCCCCCACTGTCAATATGCTTCCCTCGATGGCATCTCCAAGCGCCCTGTGCCATCTTACGAAGCCCCTCCTTGTGAAGGTAGCCACGTGTCTCGCTATATTTTGCGCCGGCTTATCGCCATGCCGTTTCTGGTGCTCGGCATCGTCACCATTGCCTTCCTGATCACCACGGTGACCAAGGGCGATCCGCTGACCGCGATTGTCGCCGAACAGCAGATGAGCAACCCCGAAGTGGTGGCCGCCGCCAAGGCGCGCTGGGGTCTCGATCGTCCTTTGCCGGAACGCTATATGATATATCTTGGGAATCTGCTGAGCGGCGATCTTGGCACCTCGTTCATCACCAAGCGCAATGTCGGCACCGACATTCTCTACCGCTTGCCGGCAACGCTCGAACTGGTTTTCGCTGCGATGATCTTCGGCACCACGCTCGGCATTGTGCTTGGTGTGCTGGCCGCCTATTTCCGCAACAGCCTGATTGACCATGGCGCGCGGCTGTTCGCCTTGTTCGGCTCTTCGCTGCCGGTGTTCTGGTCGGGGCTCGGCCTGTTGTTCATCTTCTCCGTCATGCTGAACTGGCTGCCGGGGCCGGGCAGGGTCGATGCCCGCCTGGCATTACCGCCCGGTATCACCGGTTTCCTGACCATCGACTCGTTGCTGGCCGGCGACTGGACGGTGTTTAAGGATGCGCTCTGGCACCTGCTTCTGCCGGCCTTCGTGCTCGGCTGGACGGTTTCCGGCACCATATCGCGGCTGGTGCGCGCCAACATGCTGGATGTGATGAGCCGCGAGTTCGTGCTCACCGCGCGCGCCAAGGGGGCCAGCGAATTCCGCGTCGTCATTGTCCACGCGCTGCGCAACACCATGGTGCCGACCTTGACCGTCATCGGCTACTCCTTCGCCTATCTGATCACCGGCGCGGTGCTGACCGAGACCATCTTTTCCTGGCCGGGCATGGGTTCCTATGCCGTCGAGGCGGCGCGCGCGCTCGACTTCCCGGCAATCATCGGCGTTACCATCGTCGGCGGCCTCGCCTTCCTGGTCACCAATCTCATCACCGACATACTCTATGTCGTGGCCAATCCGCGCGTGAGATTGAGCTGATGTCGGCGGTCGAAACCAGATCCCGTTCCACCGCTGTTCCCGAATGGCTGACCGCGCCTTTGGTCATCGGCACGATCGTCATCCTGTTTTGGCTGTTCATGACCGTGTTCGCCAATCTGGTCGTGCAGTTCGATCCGCTCGAAATGGTGGCGCGCCGGCTGCAGCCGCCGAGCTGGGCGCACTGGCTGGGCACCGACGCACTCGGGCGCGATGTGCTGGCCCGCACTCTGCACGGGGCCGCGCATTCGCTGCCTATCGCGGTACTGGTCGTCGTCTCCGCTGTGATCATCGGCTCGCTGCTCGGCGCCATTTCCGGCTTCGTCGGCGGCCTGACCGGCGCGGCGATTATGCGGCTTGTCGACGTCACTCTGTCCTTTCCGCCGATGCTGCTGGCCATGGCCGTCGCGGCGTCGCTCGGCCCCGGCCTCGGCAATGCCGCCATCGCCATGGTGCTGGTCTGGTGGCCGGTCTACGCCCGGCTGATGCGGGCGCAGGTGCTGGAGGTGAAGGAGCGCGAGCATGTCGAGGCGGCGATCGCTGCCGGCGCCAGGCCTCGACGCGTGCTGTTCACGCACATATTGCCGCTTTGCTGGACCCCGGTGCTGATCAGCGCGACCATGGATCTCGGCCAGGTCGTGCTGCTTGCCGCGTCGCTCAGCTTCATCGGGCTCGGCGCCACGCCGCCGACGCCTGAATGGGGGTCGATGATCTCCGATGGCGCCGTCCATTTCTACCAATGGTGGATCGCCTTCGGTCCCGGCGTCGCCATCCTCACCATCGTGCTCGGCTTCAACTTCATCGGCGACGGCTTGCGCGACATTCTCGATCCAAGGTCGGATTAAGCGATGAGCGCACAGATATCTTCAGCGCCACCGGGCGCAGTCGACAAGGCGGGCAGAGGTGAGCCGCTGCTGTCCATACGCGGCCTGCGGGTAGGCTTCCGACGGGCAGGCGATCAGTTCGAAGCGGTGCGCGGCATCGACCTCGACGTCGCCAAGGGCGAAGTGGTCGGCATTGTCGGGGAGTCCGGCTCGGGCAAGTCCGTTGGCATGCTCGCCGCGCTCGGCCTGACGTCGAAGAATGCGGTGGTCACCGGTTCGGTCCGCTTCAACGGCGACGAACTGGTCGGCAAATCGTCACGCGAAATGCGCAAGATCAGGGGCGCGCGGATAGCCATGATTTTTCAGGACCCGCTGTCCTCGCTAAACCCGGTGATGACTGTCGGCGCCCAGATCGCCGAGGCGGTCAGGCTGCATCAGCGCGTCACCCGCAAACAGGCCATGGCGCGCGCGGTGGAATTGCTCAATCTGGTGGCGATCCCGCAGCCGGAGCGCCGGGTGAACCAGTATCCGCATGAATTCTCCGGCGGCATGCGCCAGCGCGCGGTCATAGCCATGGCCGTCGCCAACGATCCCGATTTGCTAATCGCCGACGAACCGACCACGGCGCTCGATGTCACGGTGCAGGCGCAGATCCTGTCGGTGCTGCGTTCGCTGCAGGAGCGGCTCGGCCTTGGCCTGGTGCTGATTACCCATGATCTCGGCGTCGTCGCCGGTCATGCCGACCGCGTCGCGGTCGTCTATTCCGGCCGCGTCGTCGAACAGGCTGGCGTGTCCGAGCTGTTCGCCGACCCGCGCCATCCCTACACGCGCGGCCTCATTGCCTCGATCCCCAACCTCGAGGAAAGCCGCGAGCGGCTGTTCTCGATCGACGGTTCGCCGCCCGCACTTGGCCGCTTGCCGGGCGGCTGCGCCTTCCATCCGCGCTGCATCTATGCCGAGGCACGCTGCCGGACCGAGGATCCGCCTTTGCACGATATTGGCGGCCGGTTCTCGGCCTGCCATTTCGCGACGACCTTGCCGCCCTTCCACAGCGCTGCGCTGGTGGCGGCCAGCCTGGACAATGGAAGCGTGAGCCCATGAGCGCAGCGGAGCAAATTCAAGTCGAAACCAAGCCGGCGGCAGCGCTTTCGGTACGCCATCTCGTCAAGGACTTTCCGGTTCGCGGCGGCCTCGTCTTCGACTGTGCCGTTGCCCATGTCCGTGCGGTCGCTGATGTCTCGTTCGACGTAGCCCCCGGCGAAACGCTGGGCCTCGTCGGTGAATCCGGTTGCGGCAAGTCGACCCTCGGGCGCTGCCTGATGCGGCTGATCGAGCCGACCAGCGGCGAAAGCTGGTTCCGGGGCCAGAACCTGCTCGCGCTCAATCACGAAGACATGCGCCTGATGCGGCGCTACATCCAGCTGGTCTTCCAGGATCCGTACGGGTCGCTGCATCCGCGCATGCGCATCGCCGACAACATCGCCGAGCCGCTGCGCATGAGCGACATGTCGGCGGCCGACCGCCGCGTGCGCGTCGCCGAACTGCTCGAACTCGTCCGGCTCAATCCCGATCACGGCAAGCGCTATCCGCACGAGCTGTCCGGCGGCCAGCGCCAGCGTGTGGTCATCGCCCGCGCGCTGGCCCTCAACCCGCAAGTGGTGATCCTCGACGAACCGGTTTCGGCGCTCGACGTTTCGGTGCAGGCTGGCGTGCTCAATTTGCTTAGGGATATTCAGCAATCCTTCGGCACCTCCTATCTGTTCATCGCCCATGATCTGTCCGTCGTGCGCCACATCTCGCACCAGGTCGCGGTGATGTATCTCGGCAAGATCGTCGAGATCGCGCCCGCGGCCGAGCTCTATTCCAGTGCGCTGCATCCCTACACGCAGGCGCTGCTGTCGGCGGTGCCGCTCGCCAATCCCGAGAAGGAGCGCAGGCGCGAGCGCATCGTGCTGACCGGTGACGTGCCGAGCCCGCTCAACCCGCCGTCAGGCTGCCGCTTCCGCACGCGCTGCTTCAAGGCGCAGGCGATCTGCGCTGCCGTCGAACCGCCGCTCGATCCGCCTGGCGGTTCGCATCGGGTCGCCTGTCATTTCCCGGAGCCGGTCAACACTTTAAAGGCTGTCTGACCGGTCCTCACGATTGCTGTACCCACGAAGGATATTATCGTGACTGAAGCCCAAACTGACGATGCCAGCACGGCGGGCCGTGGGCGCCTGCCGCTCGAAGGCATCAAGGTTCTCGATCTTTCGCGCGTGCTGGCCGGTCCGTGGGCGACGATGAGCTTGGCCGATCTCGGCGCCGAAGTCTGGAAGATCGAGAACATCGACGGCGGCGATGACACCAGGGCGTGGTCGGTGCCGAGCTACAAGGGTGTCTCGACCTACTATCTCTGCGCCAATCGCGGCAAGCAGAGCATCGCGCTCGACATGAAGAGCCCGCAGGGGCTGGCCATCGTGCGCGAGCTGGCGGCGAAGGCCGACATCGTCGTCGAGAATTTCCGCTCCGGCACCGCCGATCGCCTTGGCGTTGGTTTCAAGGAGCTCAGTGCCTCAAACCCACGGCTGATCTATTGCTCGATCTCCGGTTACGGCCAGACCGGCCCCGATGCCGGACGGCCCGGCTATGATTTCGTTATGCAGGCCGAAAGCGGCCTGATGGCCATCACTGGCGAGAGCAATGGCGAGCCGATGCGTGTCGGCGTCGCCATCACCGACATCGTCTGCGGCATGGTCGCCACGCAGTCGATCCTGGCAGCGCTTTTCGAGCGAACGACGACCGGCAAGGGGCAGTTCCTCGACCTGTCGCTGATCGACTGCGCGCTCAGCCTGCTGATCAATGTCGGCAGCGGTTATCTCAACACCGGCCGAGAGGTCGCCCGATACGGCAATGCCCATCCGACGGTCGTTCCCTATCAGATATTCGAAGCCTCCGATGGCAGCTTTGCGCTGGCGGTCGGCAATGACCGCCAGTTCGCGGCGCTGTGCGAGAAGGTCGTTGATCTGCCACATCTGGCTGGGGATGCGCGCTTCATCAAGGCAGGGGCGCGCGCCACCAACCGCGAGGCGCTGATCCCGCACCTCACCGCCGTCTTCAAGACCAAGCCGCGTGATCACTGGATGTCGGCCTGTGCCGCCGCCAGCGTGCCGGCCGGCACGGTAAAATCGATACCGGAAGTCTTCGATAGTCCCAATGTGCGCGAACGTGGCCTCGTTCAGACCTTGCCGCATCCGCATCTCGGTTCCGTCGCCATGGTGCGCCCGGCGCAGGGACTTGCCGCGCAGTTGACCGCCGACTTCACCGCGCCACCGATGCTGGGCCAGGACACAGCTGCCGTGCTGGCCGACGTGCTCGGCTACAGCGCCGAGACCATCTACCAGTTGGTCGGCACTGGGGCTGTCAGCGTCTATGCGCCTGCCGCCGAACCGATCCCCGCCTGATCTTTCACGGAGCGTGACAGCCCTCGTCGCATTTGTGGGGTCGACTGAGTGGTTCTCTACTTCAAGAGCGCGAAGAGCCGTTCCTTGTTTTGGCGCTATTCCCAAGGGAAAGCGCTATGCGGTTTTCCCGGGAAAACCGCTTCACACTTTTCCTGGAATTGCTCGGCCGGTTATTTCTGCTGGCCGTAGCTCTTGTAGCGCCCGCGAATGGCGGCGAGTTCGTTGCCCTCGATGAGCACCGGCGTGCCGGCGCTGCGCGCCAGCAGATATTGCCGCGCCAAGGTTTCGAGCTTGATGGTGCGGATGAGCGCCATGTCGAGATCGCCGCCGAAAGCGATCATGCCATGATTGGCGAGCAGGCAGGCCGACCTGTCCTTGAGCGCGACGACGGCAACCTTGGCCAGGTCGCTTGACGCGAACAGCGCATAGTCCGAACAGCGCACATCATCGCCACCGAAACCCGCGACCATGTAATGGAACAGCGGCAGTCCCTCGCGCAGGCACGATAGCGCCACGCAATGGTCGGGATGGGCATGGACGACGGCGCCGGCCTCGGGAAAGGCCTTGTAGATCTCGGCGTGCATTTCCCATTCGCTCGATGGCCTGAACGCACCGTCCCAGGCTCCATCGAGCTGCATCGCCACCATCTTCTCCGGCCGCAAGGCGCTCGTGGCTATTCCCGTCGGCGTGATCAGCATGCCGGCTGTCGTGCGCACGCTGATGTTTCCGGTGGTGCCGACATTCATCCCACTAGCGTCCAGCGTCTGCGTCGCGGTGATCAGGCTGGCGCGTGCAGTCTCGGTATCCATCACGATGCCTTTCCTGTGGTTGGCCGCATGACAGGTTTTGCCGGTGGCCATATATCGATCGCCGGCGCGACGGTGGTCGCCCGTGTCATGTCTTGCAGGACGTCGGCGAAAATATCCGGGCCGCCGAGCTTTCCCGATTTCAGCATCAGCGCCAGCGGATCGGATGGCAGGTCGGGGAGGTGGGCGATGGCGCGCGACAGTCCCGGGCCCTCATAGGCGCCCATGGCGATCCGGTCGATGCCGAGCGCCTTGACCACCGAACCGGCTGTCTCGCCGCCGGCGACGACGAGCCGGCGGACGCCGAGTTCACGCACCAGAATCTGTGCAATCCCGGCCAGGATCTCTTCCGCCCTTGCTGCCACCACATCGCGGCCGTGCGCCTGCTGCAGCGCTTCGACCGTCGCTTGCGGCGCGGTCGTGGCAATGGCGATCATCGCACCGGGCAAATGCCGCTCGGCAAAGGCACGCGCTTCGGCCATGATATCGGCGCCGGCAAAGGCGCTGGCAAGGTCGATCGTCAGCAGTGGATTGTTGCGCGCAAAACGCTCGAGCTGTTCGATGGTGCGGTCGGCGACGCTGCCGGCCAGCACCGCTGCCGGCCCTTCGACGGCCGGCAGGCTGGCGGCAACGAGATCGCCTGAATTCAGCAGCCCATGCGTGAGCCAGGCCGGCGGCAGATGCGCGGCGACCGAGGAATTGCCGGTCATCAGCGGCAGGTCGAAGGTCGCTTCCGCGGTCGCAACCAGGTCGCGCTCGCGGATCGTGTCGGTGATCAGCAGCGTCTCGCCGCCCGCGCTGTGCTCTCGTATGGCGTTGCGGATGGCCTCCGCCCCGGCATCGACGACGAGATAGGGCACCAGCCCGACCTTGCCCTTGCTCTGCGCCTGCAGCACGCGAACCAGATTGGAATCGGTCATCGGCGTCAGCGGATCGAAGCGCTTGGGCGATTCACCCAGCAATTGGGCGCCGCCGAACATGTGTCCCTGATAGACGGTGCGGCCGGTCTCACACAGCGCCGGGGCGAACAGCGTGACGCCGCCGCCAAGCCGCTCGAGCAGCGCCTCGGCGCAAGGACCGATGTTGCCGGCATGTGTCGAATCGAAAGTGGCGCAATATTTGAAGAAGATCTGCCGGGCACCAGCTTCAAGCAGCCGGTCCGCCGCCTCCAGAACCTGGCGCACCGCATCGCTGGCCGCGATGACGCGTGTCTTGAGCAGGATCACATGGGCAAGATTGCCTGGTGGGATCGGCGCACTCAGTCCGACCGTGCATCCCGTTGGAATGCCGCGCGCCACCAGCATCGACGCCAGCTCGGTGCCGCCGGTCAGATCGTCGGCTATGGCGCCGAACAGGAGTGAAGGCGTCGCGGTCATGCGCCCCGTCTCATATCCGTCTGCACCATGGCTGCCCGTCTCACAGTTGCCTGTCTCATGTCGGTGGTCAGGCCATCCGTGGTATCATATACACAGCCCATGCGACGCAGGCGACGCCTGCGCCACTGCAAGAACGGAGAGCGGATGTGACTGCTTCTATCGCGCCGATCGCGCGCGACAATCTGACGACGCGCGTCTACGAGGAGCTTCGCCGCGCCATGATGGAAGGCCGTTTCTGGCCGGGCCATCGCTTCAAGATCCGCGACCTCGCCGCCAGCCTTCAGGTTTCCGAAACGCCGGTGCGCGAGGCACTGATGCAGCTGGTGCGCGAAAAAGGCCTGGAGATGGAGGCCGGTCGTTCGATCACCGTCGCCCAGTTGTCGCTGGCCCAATATCTGGAACTGCGGAGCATAAGATTGCATCTCGAAGGCATGGCCGGTGCCGCGGCAACGACGCGCATCGAGCCGCGCGAAATCGACCGTCTGGCTGCGGTGCATGAGAAACTGATTGCCAACGAGGACAATGGCCATTGGTTCGAAGCCGTCCGCGACAATTGGGAATTCCACCACTCTATCTACGAGGCGGCGCAAATGCCGGAGCTGCTGGCCATCATCGAGGGCATCTGGCTGCGCAACGGTCCGCTGGTGAACTATCAGTACCCGCACGCGAGGCCGACCTATGACGGCCGCCACCGGCATCTCGACATCCTCGACGCGCTGCGCGCGCGCGACGAGAACGGCGTGCGCAAGGGCATTCAGCAGGACATGATCGAAGGCGGCCGCCTGTTGGTCAAGGTGCTCGAGCGGCTGAACGACGGTGCGGTCACGCCCGAGGAACTGCGCCGCGCGGCGCAGAACGGCCGACTGGTGTCGGCCGCCGGCTGAACGAACTTTTTCTCCGAACCGCATCGGCGCCGGTCACGCCACCTGCGCCGCGGCAGCCATGCCCGCATCGGCAGCCTGCAGGGCGAGATCTATGTCTTTTGCGGTGTGCGCGGCGCTCAGGAACATGTTGTGCCGGGGATGGAAATAGGCGCCTTCGCGCAAGGCGGCCGAGCAGAAGGCATTGGCCAGCTTGAACTCGGCATCGCAATCGAAAAGCACCATCGGCATCGACACCGGGCCGGTCTGGCGAAGCGACAGGCCATGCTTCCTGGCAGCCGCATCGAGGCCTGAGCGCAGCCTGTCGCCGGCTTCAGTCATGCGGGCAATCGCGTCGGTGTCGCGCAGCGTGTTGATGGTGGCGATCGCGGCGGCCATGGCGACGGCGCCGTACCAGAACGAACCCGTCACATAGACCTTGGTCGCGGCCTCGCGGAACCGGTCGGTGCCGGTGATCGCGGCAAGCGGGTAGCCATTGGCGATCGCCTTGGAGAAGGCGGACAGGTCCGGCCGTACGCCGAGTGGCTCCCAGCTGCCGGCGAGGTCGATGCGGAACCCGGCCCTGACATCATCGACGATCAGCGCCGCATCGGCGGCGGTGGTGAGTTCGCGCGCCCGTCTGGCGAAGGCGGCGGTCGGCAATTCCTGGTCGCGGGCGATGTCGTGCCGGAAGGCGGTCACTACGACCGCCGCAAGATCATCCCCGGCCTGCTCGACGGCTGCCTCCAGGCTGGCAACGTCATTGTAGTCGAAATGGATCAGATGGGCGCGGTCTTCGGCGGTGACGCCGGCGAGCGAAGGCGTGCACCACGGCACGGCGCCGTGATAAGAGCCGCGCGCGACCAGCACCTTGCGTCGGCCGGTGCCGGCGCGCGCGATCGTCACGCAGGCCGTGGTGGCGTCGGTGCCGTTCTTCTGCAGCATCGCCCAGTCGGCATGCGCGACGGTCTTGACCAGCAACTCCGCCAGTTCGACCAGCACTTCGCCGGGGCCGTTCATAGCGTCGCCGAGGCGACGCTGCCGCTCGGCTGCTGCCTCGACCGCCTGATGATGGTGGCCGAGGATGTTGGGACCCCAACTGCACATCAGGTCGATGTATTCGCGCCCATCGACGTCCCAGACCCGGCAGCCGTCGGCACGCTCGAAGAACTGCGGATAGGCGGAGCCGAGATAGCGCGTCGCCATGTGTCCCCACATGCCGCCCGGAATGACCGAGGCCGCACGCTCGCGCAGCAGCTGGTCCTTGGAGTTGATCAGGGAAGGCATAACGAGGTCTCCACGCGTTGATATATCATATATTGGTTTTGGTGCTGGAAGAACAAGATTGCTGATCGTCCAGAATGAAGAAGCGGGAGACGGCTGGCCGCCTCCCGCATCTTTTCGCTCAGTGGCTGAGTTCCGCCAGCGGCAGGTTGCAGCAGGCGCTGTAGCGCACGCCCTTGACGTCCGACTTGTAGGCCAGGATCAGGTTCGGGCTGATCAGCGGCAGGATGATCCTGTCCTTGATCATTTCTTCGCCGGCCTGGTGCCACAGCTTGGCGGCCTCGTCGCCGCTTGCCGCAAGGGCTGCCTTGTAGATATCCGCTTCCTTCGGATTGAGCACCGACGGATCGCGCTCCGCGCCGGCGCGGCGTGACCACGGGCTGCCCTTGGTCATGGCGAAATAGTCGATGTATTGCGACGTGCCGTAAAAGTCCGGCGCGTAGAACACCGCCGTCATCGGAATGCCGTCGCCATTGACGCGTTCGCGCCAATTGGCGAAGGGGATCGGCTGCAGGTCGAGCTTGATGTTGATCTTGGCCAGATCTTGCTGGACCTTCTGCATCAACAGCGAGAGATCGACGCCGTAGACGTTCATGCCGGGAAACGCCGCTTCCATCTCGAAGCCGTCGGCATGGCCGGCCTTGGCCAGAAGTTCCTTTGCCTTGGCGACGTCATAGGGCTGCGCCTCGAAGCCCGAACCGCCGGGGAAGCCAAGCGGGATCGGCGCGCTGATCAGCTGGCCCTCGGAGCCGATGGTGAAATCGAGGATGCTCGGACGGTCGAGACCGAGCGAAATGGCCTCGCGCACTTCGGGCGTCAGCGGAACCTTGTTGGCCTTGGCGCCGGGCGACAGCGCCACATAGATGAAATTGTAGGACGGCACGGTCTCGATTTTCACGTCGCTGCCGGTCATCGTCTTGGCCGTGTCCGGATCGATCTGCATGGCGATGTCGGCGGTGCCGCTCTGCAGCATCTGCGCCTGCGCCACCGCATCCTTGGTCTGGCGGATGACGACCTCGCTCAGCGCCGGCGCCGTGCGCCAGTACTTGTCGTTGCGCGCCAGCCGCAGTTCCGAATTGGGCTCATAGGATTTCAGCACGAACGGTGCGCTGCCGGCCGAATGCGCCAGGAACCAGGCCTCGGCATTGTCTGTCGTCGAGGCGTCCGCATCGGCCTTGGCGCCGGCTTCGGAAGCAACCTTGCTGTTGACGACCGCCGCGTAGGGTGCTGCCGCGATGTTGAGGAATTCGGAGCTCGGCGCGACCATCTTGACGACGACCGTATGCGCGTCCGGGGTCTCGATCGAGGCGACATTGTCCATCAGGAACGAGGCGCTGCCCTTGAGGTTCTTCAGCCGCTCCCAGGACCATTTCACGTCCTTGGCTTCGACCGGCGAACCGTCCGAGAATTTGGCGGCCGGGTCGAGTGTGAAGGTGAAGCTGCTCTGGTCGGCATTGCCTTCCCACTTCGAGGCGAGCAGTGGGATCAGCTTGTTGTCCTTGTCGAGCGTCAGCAGGGATTCATAGACGCTGGAATTGTAGATCTGGCAGGTGTCGCAGAAGGCGCGGTGCGGGTCGAGCGAGTTGAGGTCGATGTTGCGTGCGATGACCAGCGGCTTGCTGTCCTGCGCGAAGGTGGCCGGTGCCCAGAAGGCGCTGGTGGCCAGCAGCACGGCTGCCAGCATCGTCGCTCTGGTCTTGCTTCTCGGTAGGATGGTCATGTCAGTTCTCCCATTTTCTTGTCGGATCTTTGTGGCAATGCGTTCGCTCTATCCGCCCACGCCAGTGAGGGATTGAAGCGCGGCCTTGAGCTTTTCAGCGCCGCCCAGTGCGGCGCGGTTGAGCGGGGCCGATACGACGGGAGCAGAAAGGCTTCCCGTCACATGCAGGATCTCGTGATCGAGATAATCGAACACGCGATCCTGAATCTCCTGTGTCAGTCGTCCGCCAAGCGATAGCCCACGCTGCACCTGCTCGATGACGGCCACTCGGTTGGTCTTGCGGATCGAGGCTTCCACCAGCGGCCAGTCGAGCCCGGTCGGGTCGAGGCTGCGCAGGTCGATGATCTCGGCATCGGCGCCGGTCTCCTCGACCACCTGTCTGGCGACAGCAACCATGCTGGCGCTGGTGAGCAGTGTGCAGGCGCTGCCCGGCCTGACTATCTTCGCCTTGCCGAGCCGCACGCAATAGTCGCGGTCGTCCGCAGGCACAGGGCCTTCGCTCGGGAACAGTTCGACATGCTCGATGACGACGACCGGATCGTCGCATTTCAGCGCTGAATTCATCAGGCCGATATAGTCGAAGGGCGTCGTCGGCGCGACGATGCGCCAGCCGGGAAACAGGGCGAACAGGCCGGACGGATCACCCGAATGCTGCGAGCCGTAGCCGGTGTGCGGCGAGACGCGCACCCTGACCACGATGGGCACCGGAAAACCGCCGCCGAACATGTGACGCACCTTGCTGACCGCGTTGAACAGCTGGTCGGCGGCAACCAGACAGAAGTCGCCGAACATGATCTCGACGATCGGCCGCAAGCCGCAAAGCGCCGCACCCAGCGCCACCCCGACAAAACCGTTCTCGGCGATCGGCATCGCCAGCACGCGCTCCGGCCAGCGTTCCAGCGCACCTTTTGTGGCGCCCGAAACGCCGCCGCGCAGCCGGTGCACGTCCTCGCCCATGATGATGATGCGCGGATCCTGCTCCATGGCGCGAGCGATGACCTCGGACGCGGCAACCATGAATTTGACCGGCTTGGTCTCGGCCGGCGGCACGTCCTCGATCTCGAGGAAGCGCTCGCTCTTCAGTTCGGAAAGATCGCCGCGGATCTGGTTGTCGACGTCGCTTGGGTCCGGCCACAGATGATCAGGAATGCGCAGCGCGTTGCCGCTCATTTCGGTCAGCGAATCGGCAGCGGTGTTGACCACCTCCATGACGCGCTGGTCGAGTGTGCCGAGGTCCGAATCGTTCAGGATGCCCATCGTCTTCAGGCGAGCCGCCATGGTGGCAAGCGGGTCGCGCGCTTTCCAGGCGTCCTCTTCGGCCCGCGTGCGGTAGCCGAATTCGCTGCCCGGGCGGGCGCCGCTCTGATGCAGGAAGCGGTAGCAGAGCGCCTCGACCAGCACCGGGCCGCCGTCTTCCTCGATCGTCCGGCGCGCCTTGCGCATGGCATGGTGGACGGCCACCACATCCATGCCGTCGCATTCGATGCCGCGAAAGCCGAGCATAGGTCCGCGCGAGGCCAGCCGCGTCTCGCGCGTCTGCTCGTTGATGTGCGTCGAGACGGCATAGAGATTGTTTTCGGCGAAAAAGATCACCGGCAACCGGTATAGCGCGGCGATGTTCATCGCCTCATAGGCCGGCCCTGCCATCATCGTGCCGTCGCCGAAGAAGGCGACCGAGATGTTGCCGGTACCAAGCAGCTTGTCGGCGAGCGCGTAGCCTGCCGCATGCGGCAGGTTGCCACCGATGATGGCGCTGGTGCCAGGAATCCCTGAGCTATCGTCGCGCATATGCATCGAGCCGCCACGGCCGCCGCAATAGCCTGACTTGAGGCCCATGATCTCGGCCATCAGGCCGCGCACCGAGCCCTGCATGTCCGGGTTGAAAGCGTCATGCAGCGGGTCGAATCCGCCGGGCGTCTGCGCGTTGACAAGCTTGGCCAGCACCTGGTGATGGGCGCGGTGGGTGCCGTTGATGCGGTCACCCGTGCCGAGCACGGACATGGCGCCGACCGCCGTCGCCTCCTGGCCGATGCTGGCATGCGCCGGACCATGCACCAGCCCCGCATTGGCGAGATCGAGCACTTTTTCCTCGAAACGGCGGATGAGCAGCATCTGGTGGTACCAGCGCACCAGGCCCGAAACCTCGGCGTCGTTCCAGTCCGAATCGTCAACCTCTAGCCGCAACCAGGGCGCCGATGGCTGGATCGATGTCTGCTGGACCATGTCAGCTATTTCCGTTCTGGTAGATGATATATCAAATATTTTCTCAGTCGATTAGGCCGTTCATTTTTCCTGGGGCACGATGCTGGCTAGAAGGTTTGCACACAAATGGAATTAAATTTCATTTTTGTGACGAGGCAGAGACTAAGCCGGGACGGCGCGGTTCCGCAAGAGGAATTTTGAGACTGCTAGCAGGCCCCATGTCGGTTCTTCGCCCGACAGATTTTCTAACCCTATTTGATATTGGTATGATATAATCACACCGACATTATAGGAGAAATCATGGCTGCCACCGAAAAGCGCACCTTCAGCCTGCCAACAGAGCAGGCTGCTTTCATCGACCGTCTCATTGAATCAGGAACCTATGCGACCAGCAGTGAAGTGATCCGCGCCGGGCTTCGTGCCCTGCAAGAGCGCGACGCGGCCGTAGAGCGTTGGCTGCGCGAGGAAGTCGTGCCGACCTATGACAGATGGAAGGCAGACCCTTCCCGAGTTATCCCAGCCAACCAGGCTTTTGACGACATCCGCGCTCACCACGCCGCCCGCTTTAAGAGGGATGTGTGAAGCGCCGGCATATTGTTCTGTTGCCGGAAGCCCTAGCGGACTTTAAGATGGATATACGACACCATCGAGATCGCCGCCGGCAACGTCATCGCCATACGCTATATCGAGCGTATCGAAGCCTACTGCAAGGGTCTCGACTACGCCTCGGAGCGCGGAACACGCCGTGATGATCTGCGGCCAGGGCTTCGGGTTGTCGGTTTCGAACGCCGTGTAACGGTGACCTTTACAGTGGAATCCGACCAAGTGGTGATTTTCCGTGTGTTCTATGGCGGCGCCAATTGGGAGGATGAGCTCTAACCTGCAACGGGAAAAAGCGTAAACCGCCTAGCTGTCCGAACCCCGGCTGTCAGTCGACCAGATGCTGGAAGAACTGCAAAAACAATTCCCGCTCGGTGGTGATGTCGAGCTTCTCGTAGATACGCCGGCGGTGGTTCTTGACCGTGCCGACGGTGATGCCGAGGCGCTCGGCGATGTTCGCCGTCGGGTGGCCGGCGAGGATCAACTGGACCAACTCCCGCTCGCGCAGCGACAGCTCCGGCCACAGGCTGGCCGGAATGGTCGGCTCCTGCCGGGGCGAGGCGCCGGGGCTGGTCGGTGCCGATGTGCGGGAGAATTCGGTTCCGCGCGCCTTGATGTCGAGCGCATGCAGCGCCTCGAACACCGGCAGCCGCTCGTCCAGCAGGGCGATCTCGCTGTCCTTGAAAGAAGCGGTCGAGCGATCGAGGAAGATGCCGAGGCACCAGTCACCGCCATCGGCCAGCATGATGCCGACCTCGTCGCAGATCTCCGACTGTGCCAGGAAGCCGGCAATGTACTGGCCGCGCTTGGCCTCGTCGTCGGCGAGCCGCTTCAGCGGCATGATGCCCAGCCTTCGCTCGCGCCGCCACGAGGCATAGAACGGGTCGAAGACGTAGTAGTTGTCGAGATAGCGCCGGACCATTTCATCCGAGAAGCGCCGGTGCTTGACGAATTCCGGCGTCTGCGTCGCCGAATAGCGCGTCACCGTGACGAGGTCGTGCTCGATGTCGGCGCCGATCAGGTCGATCAGGCAGTCGACATGCCTGTCGGTGCCGGTGGCGGCGATCGCTTTGGCGAGCGGCGCCCAGATATTGTCCATGCGCATGCCCTTTTCTCGGCGATGTCAGCCCAGCCGTCATTATGTCTTTAGGCATATGGCGCGAAGCCGCCTGTCGAATCTAGCCTAGCGTCAACCTAGACCAGATCCCGAGGCGACCGTGACCCAACCCAATCTCACCGCCCCCATCGTCGGCAATCCAATCGTCATCGGTATCGACGCCGGCGGCACCATGACCGACACGATCCTTGTCGATCAGGACGGCCACTTCAAGATCGGCAAGTCGGCGACCACGCCGAAGAACGAAGCCGAGGGCTTCCTCGCGTCTGCTGAGGACGCGGCGGATGCCTGGGGCATCTCGCTGGAATCATTGTTTTCCGGCGTCAACGTCGTGCTCTATTCCGGCACCGGCATGCTCAACACACTGTTGTCGCGCACCGGCCGCAGGCTCGGCCTGATCACCACCAAGGGCCTCGAGGACATGATCCTGATGGGCCGAGGGCTGCAGGCCTGGGCCGACTATTCCTACGCCGACCGGCTGCATGCGGTCACCCATCATCACCCCGATCCGCTGGTGCCGCGCCGCCGCACGCATGGCGTCACCGAGCGAATCGACCAGTTCGGCGACATCGTGCTGCCGCTCTACGAACACGAGGTCTCCATCGCCGCCAAAAAACTGATCGCCGACAAGGTCGAGGCGATCTGCATCATGACCATCTTCTCGCACGTCAATCCCGTGCACGAGAAGCGCATCGCCGAGATTTGCCGCGAAGAGGTGGAGGAGGCCGGCGCTGACATCATCGTCTACACCAGCCACGAGGTTCGTCCGGTCATCCGTGAGCAGTCACGGCTGAACTCGGTGCTGATCGAGGCCTACGCGACTTCGCGTGGCCGCAAGCAACTTAGGGGTATCGAGGACGTCTCGAAGAAATACGGCTTCAAGTATGGCGTGCAGACGCTGCTCTCCTTCGGCGGCCTGACCTCGATCAACCATCCGCGCCTGCATGAAACCATGATCTCCGGCCCGATCGGCGGCATTCTGGGCGCTGCCTATGTCGGCAAGCTGATCGGCAACGACTCGCTGATCTGCTCGGATATGGGCGGTACCTCCTTCGACATGGGCGTCATCACGCGCGGCCAGACGCGGATCGAGAACGAGCCGCTGATGGACCGTTTCAAGCTCAACGTGCCGACGCTGCATCTCGACACCATCGGCGCCGGCGCCGGCATGATCCTCAAGGTCGATCCGCTGACCAAGAAGGTCTCGCTTGGGCCGGAAAGCGCTGGCTCGGATCCCGGTCCGATCTGCTTCGATCGCGGCGGCACCGAACCGACCATCGCCGATTGCGACGCCATTCTCGGTCGCCTCAACCCGCACTACTTCCTCGGCGGCAAGGTCGTGCTGCAGGTCGAAAAGGCCCGCCGCGCCTTCCAGGAGAAATGCTCCGACATATTGGGCGTTGGGCTGGAGGAAGCCGCCGAAGGCATGATCGACATGTTGGAGTCCGACGCCAACAACGCGCTGCGCCGGGTCATTTCCGGGCAAGGCATCCACCCCTCGGAATTCACGCTGCTGTCCTATGGCGGCTCCGGTCCTCTGCATCTGGCCGGCTGCTCCAGGGGCATCGGCTTCAAGGACATCATCACCTTCCAGTTCGCGGCCGCCTTCTCCGCCTTCGGCTGCACCACGGCCGATTTCATGCGCCGTCATTCCGTCTCGACGCAGCACGACATCACGTCACGTCCCGACGAGGCTACGCTGGCCGCCTTCGGCGCCAAGGTCACCACTGTCTGGGACGACCTGACCAGGGCCGCGGTCGACGAGATGATCGCCGACGGCCATGCCAGGGAGAAGATCAGGACCGTGCCATTCCTGATGATGCGCTACACCGGCCAGCTCGAGGACGTCGAGGTCATGGCGCCGCTTGCCAAGGTCGATTCGGCCGACGACATGCGTAGGGTTATCGACGAGTTCGAGGCGGTCTATGCCAAGGTCAACCATCGCGTGTCGCGCTATGGCGAGGCCGGCTTCACCATCACCGAACTCGGGCTGATCGCCACCGCCGACAAGGTCAAGCCGGTGCTGCTCAAGCGACCGCTCGGCAAGTCGGATCCGGCAGCCGCCCACAAGGGTGTGCGCGAGGCCTATATTGGCGGGCGCTGGCACAAGGCCAATCTCTACGAGATGGACCTTTTGCAGCCAGGCCACGAAGTCATCGGCCCGGCCATCATCGAACATCCCGCCACCACGCTCGTCGTTCATCCGCAGGACCGTGTCCATGTCGATGAATGGACGCTGCTGCACTACACCCACGCTTGAGAGGGCGACCGCCATGTTGGACAAACCTGCCTCGGCCCTGCGCCTTCGCGAAAGACTGCTCGATTCCGAGCGGCTGATGGAGGAGACCGGTTGCTATGACGGCATCACCGAACTCACGCTGCGCAACCAGGATCCGCTGAAATTCGAGACGCTGCACACCAAGCTGCGCGCCTATTGCGTCTCGGCACGCGAAATGGCCCGCCGCATCTCGGCTTCGCCCGGCGTGCGAGAGGTCGGCGAAATGGTGGTCGCCATCTACACGCCCGAGGGCGACGCCATTGCGCTCTCCAACGGCATCATGGTGCATGTCCATACGATGAGCCGCTTCATCAAATGGATGATCAAAAACGGCTACGAGGACAACCCTCGCATCCGCGAAGGCGACATCTTCGCCAACAACGATGCCTTCATAGGCACCGTGCAGGTGCCCGACGTCATGGACGTCGTGCCGATCTTCCATGAAGGCACGCTGGTCGGCTGGGCCGGCGCTGTCTGCCACGAGCTGGAAGCCGGCGGCATCACGCCGGGCGGCGACGTGTGTCTCGCGCAGGAGCGCTTCACCGAGGGTCTGTTCGTCTGCGCCGAGAAAATCGGCGAGAATGACGAGATCCGCCGCGACTACGTCATCCGCTGCGAACGCAATCTGCGCATGCCGATCTACTGGGTGCTGGACGAAAAGGCCAAGGTCGCCTCCTGCATCGACATGCGCGAAAGCGTCAAGCAGCTGATCTCGGAGATCGGCCTAGACTACTGGATGAAGGTATCGAAGGAGTTCATCGAGGAGGGCCGCCGCGCCCAGCTCGCCCGCACCCGCCAGCTCACCGTCCCCGGCATCTATCGCGGCCACACTTTTTACGGCCACGTCACGGCGGGAAAGCCCGGCTTCCAGCTGCTCGGCGATCCCGACTGGCTCTACAACATCCCGATCGAGATGGAGATCACCACCGACGGCAAGATCACCATGGACTTCGAGGGCACGCAGCCCTGGGGCTACCATTCGATGAACTGCACGCCGGCCGGCATGGATGGCGGCATGTTCGTGACGCTGACCCAGCACATGAATTTCGAAGGGCTGGTCAATGACGGCGCCTGGATGGCGACCGAGCTGAAACTGCCGCACGGCACCTGGACCAATCCCGACAATGAGATGGTGGCCACCGCCACCTCATGGGCTTTGCTGCTGCCGGCCTATGGCGTCTTCCAGCGCCTGCTGTCGCGCGGCTTCATCGCCCGCGGCTATGTCGAGGAGGCCTTCGTCGGCCAGGTCAACAGCCCGATGATCGAGATGGGCGGTGAAAGCCAGTACGGCACGCCGTTCGGCATGGCGCATTTCGAGTGCGCCGCCGCCGGTTCCGGCGCACTGGCCATCAAGGATGGTCTCGACACCGCCTATGTCGGCTGGAACCCGGAATCCGACATGGGCAACATCGAGGTCTGGGAACAGTCGATGCCGATGGTCTATATCGGCCGCTCGATCGTGCCCAACTCCGGCGGTGCCGGCAAATATCGCGGCGGCTGTTCCTTCGTCTCGACCTGGCTGATCAACAAGACGTCGCATCTGCGGCTCCACACCTCCGAACATTCTTCGCGCGTGTTCGACAATGGCGGCATGTGCGGCGGTTATCCGGCGCCGACCTGCCAGAAGCATCGCGCGGTGCGCAACTCAGACATTCACGAACTCGCGGCAAAAGGCGAACCGCTGGCGCATGCGCCCGGCATCGATCCGCATGTCTCCGACTACGAGCGGAACATCGGTGGCGACCATGTCGTGGTCGAGGGCCCCTACATCACCTCGCCGCACAAGTCCGGCGACATCTTCAGCCATTCCTACAATGGCGGCGGCGGTTACGGCGACGTTCTGGAGCGCGATCCGATCAAGACGGCCTGGGACGTCGAGAACGGCTTTCTCACCCGGCAAGCGGCGGACCAGGTGTTCGGCATCGTGCTTAAGGACGATGAGGACGGTTATCCCATCGCCGATATCGACGCCACGGTCGAGCGCCGAGCCGCCATGCGCAAGCAGCGTCTGGTCAAGGCGATTGCGGTGGCGGATTGGATTGCGGCCGAGCGCGGCCGTGTCGAGAAAGCCGACTTCGCGCCTGAGGTGAAGAAAATGTACGCCAGCGCGATCAAGCTGTCGCCGCGCTTCACCAGCGAATTCAGCGAGTTCTGGAACGTCGATGCCAGATCGATCTTCATGCCGGGAGCAAAACCATGACCTCGTACAGCAAGGAAGTCCTGGGCGATCTGGCCGCAGGCAAGCTGCCCTGGCCACAGACAAGGCGGATCATGAGTGCCTACAAGGACGATGACCGTTTCTTCAAGATGGTTGCCGTCTATCAGGATCGCGTTGCCTGGAAGGACCCGATCCTGCTGCCGGTCTCGGACCATCTGTTCATCTGCCAGAGCGGCGATGAGCGCATTACCCGCTGTGAATGCGGCCACTCCTTCGGCGACTATCGCAAGAACTGGAAGCTGAAGGCTGCGATCAACGTCCGCAACACCGAGGAGGCTTTGCGCGAAATCTATCCGAACAGCGATCTCCCCGATCCCGAGTGGATGGAAATCCGCGAATTCATCTGTCCTGAGTGCGGCACGCTGCACGAGGTGGAGGCGGCGGCACCTGGCTATCCCATCGTCCACGATTTCGAGCCCGACCTCGAAGGCTTCTATCGCGAATGGCTAGGCAAACCGCTCCAGCAAACATGAAACGCTGGCGATGGAGGCTGCGCCGGTGTGATTGCCAAATCCGGTCAGGCCTGATTGCCTGCCCGGAACGAAGTGGAGACCGTGCGCCATGACAAACCTTTCCGGCCGTAGCGCCATCGTTACCGGTGGGTTCTCGGGCATGGGCTTTGCCATTGCCACGGCTTTGGCTGAAGCCGGCGCCAACGTTGCCGTCGGCTCCTACATCGCGCCGTCCGGCGCCGACAGGTCCGACGCCGCTTACTATCCCGGCGCGGACGAGATCGAGCGCGTGCGTGCGGCCCTTGCCGCCCACGGAACGAGGGTTCACGCCGCTCATCTCGACGTGCGCGACAGCGACGTCACCAATCGATTCGCGGCTGACGCCGAGGCGGCCATCGGCCCCGCCGACATCCTGGTCAATGCCGCTGGGACGACCGCGGAGCAGCCGGTCTGCGGTCATTCCGATGCGCTGTGGGACAAGATCGTCGATACCAACCTGACGGGCGCCTTCCGCGTCACGCGTGCGGTACTGCCGGGCATGATCGAACGCGGCTGGGGCCGCATCGTCAACATCGGCTCAACCGCCGCCTCGGTCGGCTGGAAGGACAACCCAGCCTACTGCGCGTCCAAGGCCGGCCTTCTCGGCCTCACACGCTGCGTGGCGCTGGAAGGGGCAGCGCATGGCGTCACCTGTGTCATGATCAGCCCGACCTGGGTCGAGACCGAACTGATGCGCCGCAATGTGGCGCAGGTCGTCGAGCGCGAAGGCAAGGGGCGCACCACTGAGGAAGCGATGGCCGAGATCGCCAAAGGCAACCCGCAGCAGCGCATGCTGCAGCCGCAGGAGATTGCGGCTCTGGCGGTATTCCTGTGCTCGGATCTCGCCAAGGGCATCACCATGGAGAACATCCAGATCACCGGCGGAGCGCTTTGGTAGCGTCTCGGACGCGCAACCAGCCGATCTCTCCGCAGATGCCTCGCTGTAAGACAAGGTGACCGGATTTGCCATTGAGCGCCGGGCGCAATAGGTTATATTGCACTGCACAATGGAGACGCCGTTTATTGCAGGCCCATATTTGCGAAGATTCCGGCCGGCTCATGGCTTGCCGGCCCTGGGTCGTGTCGGCGAGACTCTGAGATGAAGATTCCAAAGTCCCTGCTGATCGATCCCGAGAAGAATTCGGTCTATGGCGCCTTTGCCGTAGTCGTCTCGATCTGGGCGTTTTCCTATTCGGTCATTTTCGGCCAGGTGCTGATCCTGGCCTACTATGCGGTCTGGCTTCCGCTCATCCTGGTCGACTACCGGCGGTTTTTGCGACATCTGTCCAGCGCCTGGCTGCCGCTGCTGTTTGCGGCCTATGTCTGCTTCTCGGTTTTCTGGTCGCAGGCTCCCGGCGTCACCGCAAGGACGTCGGTCCAGTATTTTTCCCATATTGCCTGCGCCTACATAGCTGCGCGCACCGTCAGCGTGCGCACGTTGACCATAGGGGCGCTGGTCGGGATATTCGTCGTCCTTCTCTATTCTGTGAAGGTCGGGAATTATTCCGAGGATGTCCTCGACGGCACCGTGAACTTCGTCGGCGCCTTCGCCTCCAAGAATCAGATCGGCTTTGTCGGCTCGCTTGGCATCTATTTCTGCGTTGTCTTCCTTGCGTTCTACAGACGCGGCCGGCTGAGCTTCATACTGGCGGTGCCCGTCGTGCTGCTGTCGGCCTATGTACTGGTCGCCTCGCATTCCGCCACCTCGATGGCCTCGATACCCGCGGTTCTGGCGCTGGTGGCGCTTCTTGCGATGAGCAAACTTCTGTCACGCCGCTATCGCCGGGTCATCTTCCTGATCGGCGCCGGCCTGCTGGTCGTGACGGCCTTCGTCGCCTTGAATCTCGGGCTGATGGACTTCGTCCTCGGCCTCTTCGGCAAGGATTCGACGCTCACCGGGCGAACCTATCTTTGGGAACAAGGCTGGAACACGGTGCAGAAATCGCCGATTCTCGGCGTCGGCTATGCCGCCTATTGGGTGCAGGGCTTCGCTGAAGCCGAGCGGCTGTGGAACGAATTCTACATCACCACCCGCACCGGCTTTCACTTCCACAACACCTACATCGAGGCCCTCGTCGAACTCGGCTTCGTCGGAGCGACGCTGGTGTCGCTGATCATGCTGCGCACGCTCTACGGCCACGTCTCGGCGGTGATCTTCAAGGCATGGCAGGCGGACTCGGTGATCCTTTTCGGCGTGATGGTGCTGCTGCTGATCCGCTCCTTCGTCGAGGTCGAGATTCTCAACCCCTACATCATGGGTTCTTTCCTGATGTATTTCAGCTTCTTCAAGCTGGCGCGGCTGCCCGTTACCCGCAGGCGGCGGTCGCCGCGTCCCGAGCCGGCTGACGCGGCCGGGGGCGAGGCTGACTGGCCTCGGCATGCCCGCCGTCCGGCGGTCGCCGATCAGGCGTGAGCTATCGTCTCGGGACCTGAAGTCGCGTCAATACAAATTCCCCTGATCGAAGGCTCAAGCAGGCCGGGCGCGAGGCGGGAAATCCATGCCTCCGCGAAATAGACTGAAACGCTGGATTGTCAGACTCGCGTGCTCCGAGCGACCAGGACGTCCGGCGCGCAGCTGTTACTGTCCAAAAGCCGTGCTCCAGAAGCGCCAGGGCGTCCGGCCGGCACTTCCAGTTACGGCGCCGCGAAAACCAATCTCAGAACGTGCAAATGCGAATATCCGCGGACCATCCGCTCACAGAAGGCGACGAGCGTATGAAGCGGTTCTGCATTTCTGTAAAATGATGAACCGCTCAGCGCTTAGCAAGTCTACTGGCTGGCCAGCGGCGCCAGCTTGACCTTGATCACATCGCCAGGCAGCACCGGGGTTTCTTCCTTGGCGGCTATCTCGGTGGTCTTGCCATCGAGATTGCGCACCAGTGAATAGAGCAGGGTAGGTTGCTGATCGTTTGTTATAGCGGCCGCCATCGCGGGATCGCTGGCCTGGGCTATCAGGCCTTTCTGCATGTTCACCTTCAACGCGGCCTCGTTCAGGTCGGCTTCGGTCTGCTGCCGGTCAGTGGCGAGACTTGAACTCAAGGTGTTCTGGGCATCGATAGCATCCTGCTTCGCCTTGCTGATCGCCTGCTTGGCGGTGAGGATGGCGGTTTCGTAGTCCAGGATCTTGCCCTGCAGGTCGGCCACGGACTGGCGCGAATCCAGCAGACGGGCATTGGCGATCAGGCCCTTTTGCGCCAGCGGACCGATGCTGGCGAGTTGCTGCTGCGCCAGGTCGACCTGCTGCTGCTGATTGACGATCTTCTTCTGCAGCGATTCGATCTCGGACTCCAAGACACCTTTCAGATCGTCGAGCGCCTCGAGTTTCAGCTTCAGCGCCTTTTGGTCGGCCGTCAGGATCGTCATCTCGTCCGCGACGATGGCTGGCAGCCTTGGATCGCCCTCGACTTCCTTAGGCACGTCGAAACTCGCCTTGCCGGCCATGTCCGCATCGATGCGGGCGCGCCTGACGATCAGTCGAATGCGCTGGTCGTCGGAGATGTCGAACATGCCCTTGGCGGTGACAAGGTCCTTGCCGAGCTGGGGGCCGTAATCGCCGTTGCGCCTGATGCCGCCCGCGACGCTGATCGCCTTCAACACCGTCAGGTCTGGGACATAAGGAAATTGGCCTGGGTTCTGGACTTCGCCCGAAATGTAGAATGGCCTGAACTGCGCCATCTCGACCGAGGCTTCCGGTCGGTCTGACAAAGCGAGCTTTTTCTGCAAAGCCTCGCCGATCGCCGCCGCGATTTCGGACGTGGTCTTGCCGGATGCCGGCAACTCGCCGGCGAACGGCACCGACAGCGTACCGGATGGACCGACCGTGTACTCGCCATTCACCGCCGACCAGTCACGAAATGTGCCTTCGACGGTCTGCCATTCGGCGACGCGGATGGTGAGCTTGTCTTGCGAGCCGAGGCGATAGTCGCCGGCGGCGGCGATATGCGGGACGACGAGCGCCATGGCAAGGCATGTGGCCAGCAAACGCGCCCGCCGCAGCCGGCCGGAATCCGGGCCGCTGCGAAAGGCTTCGAACAAATCTGTTTTCAACTCAACGTTCCGATCCGCTATAGCCCCATCGCCCGATGAGCTTGCGTCGAATGGCCGATGCCAATGTCTGGCATTGGCCACCGGCCGGTCAGTAAGAACCGCGCGACATCCAGACGGCCGGGACGGTCTTGATGATGATGCGAACGTCCTCGAACAGCGACCAGTTCTCGACATAGTGGCGATCGAAGGCGACGCGGCTGTCATAGGACACATCGTTGCGGCCGCTGACTTGCCACAGGCCAGTCAGGCCCGGGCGGGATTTCAGGTAATAGACGGCGGACGTGCCATAGATCTCCAGCTCGTCGCGCACGACCGGACGAGGGCCGACAAGGCTCATGTCGCCCTGCAGGATGTTGATGATCTGCGGCAGCTCGTCGAGGCTGAGTTTCCTCAGCACTGCTCCGACACGGGTAACGCGCGGATCGTTCTTCAGCTTGCGGGTGGCGATCCATTCCGCGTTGGCGTCCGGGTTGGTGGCGAGATAGGTTGCCAATACCCTGTCGCCGTCCGGAACCATGGTGCGGAACTTCAGGCAAGGAAAAATCCGCCCGCCGCGTCCAATTCGCCTGTGACCGTAGAAAATCGAGCCGCCGTCGGAAAACTTGACCAGCAGCGCTATCATGACAAACAGCGGGCTGAGTGCGATCAATCCAATCAGTGAACCGGCGATATCGAAGCTGCGTTTGAGCAAGCCGCCGATCGGTGGCGGAAAATCGATGTCAGCCTGCGAAAAGCTCGCCGTGGCCGACTTGGCAACGTCCCTCATGCCGTAAACTCCATGCGTTGAACGAATGGTTCAGCGCACGATACCAAAAAAATGTTGCAGCGCAACACACAATTTACCACCCCATTGAAATAGTCACGTCATGAATTGACTAAATAATAAGCTTGTTATGCACAAATTTCGGCGTATTTAGCACATTTGTGACAATAAATGGGCACGGCCGAAAAAATAGGGGCCTTTGTGGGGCCGTTTTTAGGCAGACCTACCTATCTGTCAAGGCAAGCTGCAAACTAGTGCTTTATCCTGCCCTAATGATGGTGAAAACCGTATAAAATACTACTTAATATTGTCTATCTTACTGAAAATGCCGAGGAGAGCAGATCGGCTTAGCTCCCGTCGCGTGCATTGCAGCATGGCAGAGTCGATCGCAAAAGCTCGATCAAAAATATCCGAAGTTGCCCTTGCCGCCTATTGCTCGCCTTAATAGAATTGCAAATTATACCTGTCACGGTGACGACAGGTGGAAAAGGCCGGAAGCAACCGGTCGAGAGTGGGCGACCTTAACAAGCCCACATGACAAGGGACGGCGCTCGGGTGGGGCAATCGTGATAAATACCCGAGCCGGTTTATGGGCTGTTGGGCATGGCACTTCCAAAATTCATCCTCGGGATGATTTTCGCTCTGGCGATCGTCGTCGGCTGGTCCTGGCTGGGCGGTGCGTCGATAGGCACGATATTGGTGCGCGTCATCATCTGCGCCGTGATCATTCAGGCCGGCTATTTCGTGCTCATCTACACCATGATCGCCAGGAGCGCTCCGACGCCTGCCGACATAGCCCGTGACGCCGAGCGCAAACTGAACGCACCAGAGGTCGCCGAAAGCGAGAAGCTGGGCGGTGCCAGGCGCGGCCTGCATTGATGCAGATTGCTCAAACCTGCCCCCGGTTTGGAGGCATGCTTCGAAACAAGAGACCAGGCGCCGCGTGAATCCGTTTCGGCGCGTCTTGGTCGCCGGCTCACGCGACATCGGCGGGTTCGCTCTCTGACTGTTCCCCCGACAGCATCCTCGACAACCGGCTGCCGGTTTTTTCCTTCAACCGCCGATATTGGCCGACCTCGACGATACGGCCGTTTTCCATCGCCACCACCCAGTCGGCGAAGGCGATCATCGACGGCCGGTGCGCGATGGTCAGGATCGTCATCGTGCCGCGCAATCCGTCGATCGACCTGGCGATCAGCGACTGGTTCTGCCAGTCGAGCGCGCTGGTCGCCTCGTCCAGGATGAGCAGCGACGGCTTGCGCAGCAGCGCGCGTGCGAGCGCGATGCGCTGGCGTTCGCCGCCCGAGAGCCGCACGCCGCGATCGCCGACCACCGTCTCGAGTCTGAGGTTGAGCCGTTCGACAAACTCGCCGGCGTGTGCCTGACGCAGCGCGGCCCACAGGTCGCCATCGCTGGCCCGTGGCGCGGCGAGGCGCAGGTTCGCCGCGATCGTGTCGTGCAGGAGGAACACGTCCTGCGGCACATAGGCCACCTGGTCGCGCCAGCGACGGCGATTGCTGGCATCGATCTCGACGCCGTCGACGAGCATCTTGCCGGTGGTGGGCTCCAGCAGGCCAAGCAGCATATCGGCGATCGTGCTCTTGCCCGATCCGGACGGGCCGATCAGGGCGGTGACCTTGCCGGCCGGCAGGCCGAAGGTGATGCCGCTCACCACCATCTTGGCGCCAGCATCTCCGTAGGCGAAGGAGACACCGCGAATATTCAATCCCGTATTGAGGGAGAGTGTCCCGGCGTCGGCGAACTCGGTATGGCCCGGTTCGCGTTCGGCGTCGAAACGTGCCTGCAGGCTGCGCATTGCCGTAAAGGCAGGCAGGTTGATCAGCACTTGCTGGGCCTGCGTCTGCATGTCCATGAAGCGCGGCGCGATGCGCATGAAGACCAGGAGCAGGACGACGATCTCGGCCAGCGACAGGTTGAAGCGGACCAAAGCCACATAGATGAACAGGCTCAGGCCCACCACGCTCGCCACCTGGAATACCGCGGTGCCGATGGTGCTGTTGCGCACATAGTCGATGTTGTCGGCTTTCATCCTCTCAAGCGTCGACCGCAGTTGCGCGAAATAGCTGTCCTCGACATTCAGGCTCTTGGCCACCTTGATGCCGCCGAGAAATTCCGAAACCGTCCGGTACTGATCCTGGCGATTGGCAGTCAGCACACGGCCGAAGGCAGTGGCCCGTGCCCGGAAGGGCCGCAGCGCCACGAACATCAGGATGCCGATGACGACGGCAAACAGCGTCATGACCGGTGAGATGAACACGGAAACCAGGAGATAGCCGGCCAGAAGAACGGCGATCTGCACCAGCATCAGCAGTGCGAAAGCCGCGCCCTGGACGCGGTCGATGTCGCCGGTCAGGGCATGATCGAGATCGGAACTGCGCATGCGTGTGAAAACGCCCCAGCGCGCCTTGCCGATGCTTTCGAACAGGTTCATGCGAACGCGGTTGACGAAATCGAACAGCAATTTGGCCATGTAGACCGACTTGAAGCGATTGAACGCCGCCTGCGCTGCAACAAGCCCGACCAGCGCGCAAAGCACGGTCGCCAGCTGCAGCGTGCCGTCAGGCACCAGCCAGCGCACGAAATCATTGTTGGGCAGCCGAACAGCGAAATCCTGGTCGGCGCGTCCGACCAGATGCAGCAGCGGGATGAGCAGCAGGATGGAGATGCCCTCGGTCAGGCTGCCGAGGATGAGGAAGAACAGCGCCGTCCATGTTCGCCGGCCGCCGATCCGGGCAATGGCGGCGCCGAATGCGGCAATTTCTCGAAACAGCGACAGGCGAAGGATTGGCTTCGACATGGTTGCGCTCACGGCCGCCGGCTGCCAGCCGACAGATCCTTTTCGATCAGCTCCACGGCTTCGCCGATCCTGTCCAGGCCCGTCGGGATTTCCAGCCGGTACACGCCGATATGGTTAGCAATCCATGAACATTGCTGAAGATGCGCCGCCGCGAAGTCGTCGGGCAGCGCCGCACGGCCGAAGCGCGTCACATAGGAGAATTTGATGATGGCCGGCAGGGCGGCAATGGCGGGCAAGGGCGTGATGTCAGCCCTTTCGCCGCGCTCGAGGACATAGATCCTGGTCGCCGGCACCTTGTCGCCCGAAAAGTCACCGCTCAGGCGATGCTGCATTTTGTCGATCGCCGGATGCACTTGCGGCCGCACTTCCGCTCCCCCGAGCGAGATCGCCGCAGCGGCGTCGGCCGCCAGCTTGATCTGCGGAAAGCCCGGAACGGTCATTGGCTCACTCGGATTGGCAAGGTCCAGCGCCACCACGTCATCGGTAAGCAGTCGATGCCCGGCCCGGATCATCGCGCTTGCCGTCGTCGACTTGCCGGCTCCCTTGTCACCCATGAAGATGGCGCTCGTGCCGGCGGCGGCGATGGCACTGGCATGCAGGACAAGCAGGCCGCGCCGGTGCAAGAGCAGCGCCATGACCGGACCGAGCAGCGGAAACGCGAGCAGCGCATCGTCGACGCCGGGCGCCGGTTCGATGTCGATACGGCTGAAATCGGTGATCAGGAACGCGCCCACGGCATGCCAAGCCAGATATTGCCGGTCCGGCTCGAAGCGAAAGTCGGCCGCGGCTTCGAGCGCCGGCTTTGGCAGGTCGATCGCGCCGACAGCGATCACGAGATCCGCCGCCCCCGGCGGCGCCGGCTGCAGTTCGGGCAACATCACCTCCGACGCGATGGTCAGACCATAGGCGCGGTAGAAGCGGCGTTCTCGCATGGCCCGGCCATGTGAAAAGGCATCATCATTGTATAGAGCGAGCTGCTCGTTGCGCGGCATCACGTGGGGCTCCCGCCGTGCTGGAGTTGCCGCAGCCAGAGCGACAGCGAGGCCGAGCGCCAGACATACTGGACATCCAGGGGGGCTGCCTGATCGGGCTGGCGCAGCAGTCGCGCATAGGCAGCACTCACTTGCGGCAGATTGACATAAGGCGCGATGCGGTTCGCATCCGAGACCAGCAGCTGTTCCAGGAGGTCGCGATGGTTGCGCAGCATGCCGTTGACGAGATTGGCGGTGAAGTCGATCTTGTCGCGCCGCCACTGCACCGCCTCCGGCAATACGCCTTGCATGGCGCGACGCAGCACATAGCGACCAAAGCCGTGGCTCAGCTTCTCCTCGCCCGGCAATGCCAGGCAGAACTCGACCAGCGGCTTATCCCAGAATGGGTATCGCGGCTCGACGCCGAAATTGGCGGCGGCCTTGTCGAGAACCTCGAAAGCATGCGGGACATAGCCGTTCGACAGGATCCAGCGATGGCTCAAGGCGTCGCTGGCCTGAACGCCGGGCGGCATATAGCCGGCCCGGTGAAACCGGTCGACAAGCTCGGTGCGCTTGGCAAGGTCCGGATTGATCAGGTCGCGCCAGCTTCGTGCGCGCTGCACGTGCGCGGGCTTGCGGATCCTGTTAAGGGCACGGTTGGCCAGATGCCTCAGCTTGGCGATGCGCCAGGCCGGCCCGTAGAGGGTCAGGAACTGGAGATAAAGGCCAAGCGTGCTGTCGCCATAGGTATTGGAGGCGCTGCGGACCTCGCGCCACAGATCCATCCATCGGCCGCCATTCGCAAGCTCGTGCAGGTGACCATGGCCTTGGGAAACGACCTCGTCGCCGCCATGGCCGTCCAGCAGCACCTTGATGCCCTTGGCGCCGGCAGTCCGGTAGATACCGCGGGTGAGCGTCAGGCCCGGCGCCAGGAACGTTCCTTCCTGTTCTTCCAGCACGCGTTCGAATTCGGCGAATGGGGCATAGTTGCCGACCGGGATCAGCGTCGCGTCGACCTTCTGCTGGTCGAGAACGGCATCGATGAAGGGCCGCTCGTCCATCGGCGAGCCCCTCTCGAAAATCAGCGAGAAGGTCGGCAGCTTCGGCCTGCGCGCAGCGGCATTCTGCAGGCCGGCGACACAGGCGATAGATGAGGAATCGAGGCCGCCGCTCAGCATTGCGCCGACTGCCGAGGTCCCTCGCATGCGGCTGCGCACCGATTGCGAGAACAGATGGGCGAATTCCTCCGATGCATCCGACCGCAAGGGCCGCGCCGACGGCTCGATCTGCCAGTATCGACGCAACATCACCTGTTGCGCGGTAACGGTCAGGCTGTGGCGGGCCGGCAGGCTGAATATATCGCTGTAGGGGGTCGACTGCGGGTCGTCGGGAAGCCCGGCCAGGAAACCGGAGATCTGGCGCTCGCTGACACGCGCGCGGATACCTTCGACGCCCAGGATCGGCCCGATCTCGGACGCAAAGGCAAAACGCCGGTCCGCCGCGTGGTAGTAGAACGGCTTGACGCCAAAATGATCTCGCGCGCAAAACAGCGATTGCCGCTCGTCATCCCAGATGGCGAACGCGAAATCGCCTTGCAGATGCTCCGGACAGGCTTCGCCCCAATGCAGATAGGCCCGCATCAGCACGATCGCGTCGGCCACCGACTGGTTGCGGATACCGAGCCTGGCCAGCAACTCGTCACGGTTGTCCAGCCGGCAATCGGCGGTGATGGCGAGCCGGCCGCCAGCCATCGTCAAAGGGCCTGGACCGACCTCATCCGATGTGTTGAGCCAGGCGTGGCCAAGGGCGATGCTGGTGTCCAGCCACCATGAACCGCCGTCGGGACCGCGATGGCGCATGCGCGCCAGCATTTGCTGAATGTCTGCCGCCGCGACCGCTGGTGCGTGTGCTCCGCGCAGCAGGATTCCGGCGACGCCGCTCATCGGCTGCCGTGGTCGACGAGATGGGCGAAGCCGTCGATCGATCCGCCAAGCACGATATGGTTGTCGCTGACCAGCCAGGCATGTGCTTTCAACTGCTCGCCCGTACCACGTTCGATGCCGATGCGTATCGTCGATTCATTGCCTTGGCGGGCGAGAATATACTGGCCGGAGAGCGCTTGGGTCAGGCACGTAGCGTAAGGGACGAAACGGGCCGCGGCGGCAACACCCCAGGCGACACGCCGCAGTTCGCCCATCGAGGCGCACTGCCGCGCGTCGAGCCGCGTCACCAGGCTGCGTACACGATTGTAGGACAGCAGGGTCAGCCCCAGCCGAACTGTCGCCACCACCAGCAGGCAATGGCCAAGGAAGATCATTTCCGAGCCGCTCAGGGAGAAAATCCTGACCAGCCCGTGCCGGCTTCCGCCGCGCTTCGACTGCTTGAGGCCTGTTTCCCTCGCGGGTTCCTGCCGTAAAGCCGTTGCCCGCGAAACCAGGGCCCGCGAAACCAGGGCCCGCGAAACCAGGGCCCGCGAAACCAGGGCCCGCGAAACTATGGCCTGCCAAACCAGCGCCTTGTGCTGGGTCGGCTTAGACAAGTGCCTCATGATGCCGTCTCGCAAGCCCATTTTCGGCCAGGCCCTTCAGCAATGCGTCGACATCGGCCTGGCAGCGCACCGGGTCGACATTATAGCGCGCAAGAACGGCGCTGCGGATGTCCCCGAGCGACCGGGGCTCCTGGATCAAATCCCAGATGAAGGCGCCGACGCCATTCAGGCTGTAGTAGACATTGGATTTGAGATTGAGCAGAGCCAAGCCATCGCCGAACTCGCAAGCCACGGCATCCTTGGTCGCACTCACGCTATCGTGGTCGGCCAGATCATGGTCGGATTGCTTCCAGTTCATCCCCGCACCTCACTGACAAAACGCTTCGACATCTCCGGTTGGCGCAGGAGAAGTCGGGAGGCTGGCCCCCCGACCTTCTTACGTCTGCTTTTGAATCCAGAGTCCCGAAATGTCACTCTGGAAACGGCTATAAGTCTCAGGAGAACGTCAGGTCGCCGATCGGCGTGTGCGCGGGGAACGATGCGTCGATCGCCGTGTTGCCGCCGCCACCCTGGGTGATGGTCTCAATCGAACCATGAACCGTCAGGCTTGGTGTCTCGTATTCATGCTTTTCAACATTCTGTTCCATTTTACTCTCCGATTTAGGACTGGAAACGGCCTGTCGAGTGCCGTCAGCACTTTTATGCTGCAATGCAATAGCTGCACGGCAGCATTTATGAGTCAAGACTGTTTTACCTTCCGTTAATCAATTACGTTGCTGGCGTCAGGACATGAGCGGCCATGCCTAAAACTTGTCACTTTTTAGCCGATTCCTTGGGCACGATGGCAGCGCCCGCGCTGATTCTTTAAGCATGTGATTTTGCTTGCATAAGTCGTTTGCTTTGTGCCTATTTTTAGGCGTCGCTAATGGAAAGAATTTTCTGTTTGGAAAATTCGGCCGGGGATCGGCAAAAGACCTGACAAGGATATTTCAGCCGCGGTTCTCACTTCTTTCCGACGCGATCTCGATAGGCGCTCGGTTGCAAAAATTCGCACTGCAAAAGGAAAGGCTTTACGGCACCGAGGTTTTTGGTGATGTTTGCTTCGCACATGCAGCATAAGTGTTCGCGCAAACCGCTTTCTTTGGAGATTGTGCGCTAAATGGCATTGCCTGACGGCTCATACGAACGATTGCGCGCCGCCGGCTGTGCCGACGAGGTGGCCTACGTGCAGGCCTGCCTGCGATTCTATTTTGCCGGGCCGCACGCCGGCGCGGGCGACATTTCGATGCGTGATCTGGACGGTGCCAAAATTGCCGACATCGCCAGGCTGAACAAGGTCGCCACCTTTGTCCTCAAGGCCCTTTCGCGCGCACCCGCGCTTGAGAGGCCGCCTGAGCTTTTCCGATGGCTCGACACCTACCGCAGGAGAACGGTTTCGATGAACGCGTCCTGCATCATGGATTCCATGGCGGTCCATGATGTGCTGCGCGCCAGCGAGATCGATTTTGTTTTTCTGAAGGGTCCGTTCCAGCAGCAGCTTCTCTACGACGACCACTTCATGAAGCCGTCCGGCGATGTCGACATTTTGGTTTCGCCGCTCGGATTTGTCAGGGCGCGTGATGCCCTTCGCAAGATCGGTTATGAGGTATCAGGCAAGTCGAACTCCGTCTGGTGGGTCCGCTTCCTCGGCGAACAGCACATGACCCGGGACGACGGGCCGAGGTCGTCCACGGTAGATCTCCACTACCGCCTCCAGCAGCCCGGCTCGCCAAGCCCGCGCGACGCGGACGGGTTCCTGCGGCGCAAACGACAGGTCGAAATCGCCGGTGCGACGGTGCCGTTCACCTCGGTTGCCGATACTTTGCTTTTGTCCTGCATCAGCGTTGCCAAGGCACTTTTCAACCGGGAACCTTGCGCGGGCTACGTCTGTGATATCAGCGCCAGCGCCGGCCGACTCGACGAGGCGGATCAGCAGCGTTTGCTCGATGCCGCAACCGTGCAAGGTTTGGACGACACGCTGCTGCTTGGCCTGCGCGCCGCCGATGTGCTACTCGGCGGTGCTGGCACGCTGCTGTCGCAGCGCGCGACCAGGATCCTGTCGCGCATCGGCAATGAGGATCTGCTCAGCATGGTCATCGCGCCGTGGCTGCCGTCGCTGCGGTGGCCACAGCGGCGAACGGTGCTGTGGGAACTGTGCGGCCGCGCGCCGGTCCGCTATCTGGCCGAAGCCGGCTGGGCGGCGTCCGCCGATATCAGCCGCCGCATCTTCGAGCGGCCGGGGAGGCGCTGAATGAAGGCAAATTGGGTGCTGATGGCAATTCTGTAGGGCATCGAAGGAGTACGGGGCGAGGGCAAATCGATATTACCTGTACGAGAGGCAAATCCATGTCGATGACGAAATCCGAGGTCTGCGTGATCATCGCGGCAAAAAACGCCGCAGCGACAATCGCCGTCGCCATCGCATCCGCGTTGCGCGAACCGGAAGTGGCGGAGGTCGTCGTTGTCGATGATGCCTCCACCGACCACACCGCCGATGTCGCACGATCCGCCGATGATGGCAGCGGGCGGCTCTCCGTGATGCGCCTCGATGTCAATCGCGGCCCCTCCTTTGCCCGCAACGCAGCCATCGCCGGCTCGAAATCGCCGTTCATCAGCATTCTTGATGCCGACGATTTCTTCCTCGAAGGCCGGTTTCGCAACCTGTTTGCCGGCGCCGATTGGGATTTCGCAGCCGACAACATCATGCTGATCAGGGATGATGCGACGGGCGACGCGACGAAAATCGTCGCGCCGCAATTTGCCGCCGATCCGGAATTCCTCGATTTCGAGCGCTTCGTCGAAGGCAACATCTCCAGGCGCCGCGTGCAGAGGGGCGAACTGGGCTTTTTGAAGCCGGTGATCAGCCGTGCCTTCCTCGACCGCCACGGGTTGAGCTACGACGAGAGCCTGCGGCTGGGCGAGGACTATGAACTCTACGCCCGCGCGGTCGCATGCGGGGCACGGTTCAAGGTCATTCGCTCCTGCGGCTACGGCGCCGTCGTCCGCGCCGATTCTCTGAGCGGCCGCCACAAGACCCAGGACCTGAAGCGTTTGGCCGATGCGGATCTGGCGCTGCTGGCGATAGACAGTCTGCCAGAAGGCTCGAAGGCGGTGCTAAGGCGGCATGAACGGCACGTGCGCGACAAATATCGGCTGCGCAATTTCCTTGACGTCAAGGCTGAGCGGGGGCTGGCATCGGCTGCGGCTTACGCTTTCGCCAGCCTGTCCAACCTCGTCCCCATCGTCCAGGGCGTGGCTTCCGACAAGCTCGAGGCGCTGTTTCGTCGCGTCGGCCTTATGTCCAGCCAAAAACATGTCCCGCCGCGGCGTTTTCTGATGGCCGGAACCAGCATGGGCAAGGAACGCTGAGAGCGGGCCCCGGTGCTTGCAATTTGTCCTCGCGGCACGTCATCACGGAAACCATTTCGGCCGGATTTATGAGTTTACGAATTGGGTGGTTGCCTCGCGGCTCCGACGATGGCAGTCTATGTTGCGGTGCAGCATAGTGGACGACCAGCCGAACTGGCCCCCGATCGGATTGGTCTGATGTCTCTCCGGAGCAGGACAACGCAACACGAGTTTTTGAGCCCCGGCTGCGGGGATCGGCCAGAAGCCCGGCCCACAAGCCGGCGATGACAGGAACCTGAGTCCATGGCCTCGATATTCGGTTTCAGATCAAGGGATCCGGCCCGCGACCGGCAGGCCGATGTTTCACGTCTTGATCGTCTGGCAAAGCTGTTCGAGCAGATTGCGGCCGAGATCGAGGCCGAGAGAACCGGGCTTGAGAATCGCTACCGGACAACGTCGACCAACGCCGCCTTCCTGGTCGAAGCCATGGAAAACGGCTCAGCTTCCGACAAGCGGTCTTCGGAAGTCAGCGCACTGACACAGTCGATCCTGAATTGCGAACGCCGCATCGCGGCGCTGTCGCGCCAGGACGGCATGATGAAAGAGCTCCGTCATTCGCTGGATATGGTCTTCGACGAGAATGCCGATTCGGCCACCTCGGCGGAATTCGCCTGGCCGGCAGGCGCAGGCAGAGGTTGAACGTGAAGGCTCGGAACTGTTGCAACAGATTTGATGCAGGGCGGGAAGCAATCGAGAGGGTCACAAGGGAGGTCAAGGTTGGCCCGTTCAGGAGCGGTTCGAACGTCGACTTTGGGTTGGGGACACACAGCGCAAAGGTGAGTTTGGTATGAATTCGAATCCGAAACCTACGACAGCAATTGACGCACCGTCTCTCTCATATCGGGCCGGGCAAGCCGCCCGGCGGCGGCTGGGGTCGCTCGGTGCGTTGCTGCTGGCTGCTCTTGGCGCTTTCGTGGCAACCCCTTCCTACGCCCAGGACATTCCGACATCGCCGTCCTTCGTCGATGATTTCAAAAGCTTCGATCGTGCGCGCTGGTATGTTTCCGACGGCTGGAACAACGGCAGCCATCAGAATTGCACCTGGTCGAAAGGCATGGTCGGACTGTCGAATAATGTGCTGTCGCTCGGCTTCGAAAAGCAGACGTTGAAGGATCGCGACTACGTCTGCGGCGAGATCCAGACCAAGCAGCGCTTCGGCTACGGCACCTATGAGGCACGGCTGAAGACCGATACCGGCTCCGGCCTCAACGCGGCGTTCTTCACCTATATCGGTCCCAGCGACAAGCAGCCCTGGGACGAGATCGACTTCGAGGTCCTGACCAAGGACACCTCCAAGGTGCAGGTCAATGCCTATATCGCGGGCAAGGGCAAGAACGAGAAGCTCGTCGACGTGCCGGGCGGCACGGAGAACGCCTTCAACGACTACGCCTTCGTCTGGCAGAAGGACAGCTTGCGATGGTACGTCAACGGCCAGCTGGTGAACACGATTACCGACCCGGCGAAGCTGCCCAGCCATGCACAGAAGATATTCTTCAGTTTTTGGGGCAGCGATACGATGAAGGGTTGGATGGGAGCGTTCGCGGATCCGGGCCGCAAGCTTTCCCTGCAGATCGAGCGGGTTGCCTTCACGGCGCTCGGCGAACCCTGTCAATTTCCGGAATCGCTGGCATGCAGTGTAAAGTAGTTGGGAAAGTCGATTTGAACCGGCGGGACCGAAAACGGTCCGCTGCCTTGCATGGGAATGAAACCGAATGAATTTGACGGTGTTTGGAATTGGCTATGTCGGCCTCGTGCAGGCTGCGGTCCTTGCCGAAGTCGGGCACCAGGTCGTGTGCGTCGACATCGACGCCGCCAAGGTCGAGCGGCTCAACCAGGGCCTGGTCCCCATTTTCGAACCCGGTTTGGAAAACCTCGTTAAGGAAAACCATGCTGCCGGCCGCATCAAGTTCACCACCGATGCCGCCGCCGCGGTCAGGCATGGCGAGATCCAGATGATCGCGGTCGGCACGCCGCCGGGCGAGGACGGCTCGGCCGACCTCAAATATGTGCTGGCCGTCGCCGAGACCATCGGCCGCGAAATGGACAAACCCAAGATCGTCGTCGGCAAGTCTACGGTGCCGGTCGGCACCTGCGAAAGGGTGAAAGCTAGGATCGCCGACACGTTGAAGAAAAGAGGCCGCGAGGACCTGGCTTTCGATGTCGCTTCGAATCCCGAGTTCCTCAAGGAGGGGTCCGCGGTCGCCGACTGCATGAAGCCGGACCGCATCATCGTCGGCACCGACAGCGAGGACACCGAGGCTGTGATGCGCGAACTCTACGCGCCGTTCAACCGCAACCACGAGAAGATGATCGTGATGGACGTGCGCAGCGCCGAATTCACCAAATATGCCGCCAACTGCATGCTGGCGACCAAGATCAGCTTCATGAACGAGATGGCCAATTTGGCCGAACAGCTCGGCGCCGACATCGAGGAGGTCCGCAAGGGCATCGGCAGCGATCCCCGCATCGGCTACCATTTCATCTATCCGGGTCTGGGTTATGGCGGCTCGTGCTTCCCCAAGGACGTGCGGGCGCTGATCAAGACCGCCGAAGGCGTCAAGTTCGACGCCAAGCTGCTGCGCGCCGTCGAGGAGCGCAACAACGCACAGAAATCGGTTCTCTTCGACAAGGTGGACCGCTATTTCAAGGGCAACCTCAAAGGCAAGACCTTTGCGCTCTGGGGCCTGGCCTTCAAGCCCAACACCGACGACATGCGTGAGGCGCCGGCGCGCGTCCTGATGGAAGCGCTCTGGAAGGCCGGCGCCAATGTGCAGGCCTATGATCCCGAGGCGATGCAGGAATGCCAGGCCATCTACGGACTGCGCGACGACCTGCTTCTGTGCGGCACCAAGGAGGCGGCGCTGCGCGGCGCCGATGCGCTGCTGATCGCCACGGAATGGAAGAGCTTCCGTGCGCCCTCCTTCGATGCGGTGAAGGATGCGCTGATTACGCCGGTCATCTTCGACGGCCGCAACCTCTATGACCCCAAGGTCATCGCCCGCCACGGCATCGAATATCACTCGATCGGCAGAATGGCGGCATGAGACCAGGTCCTGGCAGACGGATGCAAGACCGGTCCGCACATGGCCTGCGGGCGCTGGGACTGAGCGCGTATTTCTGTGTGGAGTTGTAGCCGATGGTGCTGGACGTAAAGCCGGGGCAAATCACCAAGGACCATTTCGATCTCGTTGCGATCGGCTCCGGCTTCGGTTCGGCCTTCTTCCTGCATGAGTTCGCCAAGCGCCGAAAGGCGCGCATTCTGGTGCTGGAGTGGGGACGCCACAACACCCATGAATGGCAGCTCGAGCAGAACGTCAACACCGACATCGAAGACGAGACGACCTACAAGACCAATTCCAACAAGCCGTGGAACTACACGATCGGACTGGGTGGCGGGACGAACTGCTGGTTCGCGCAGACGCCAAGATTTCATCCCAATGATTTCCGGCTGAAAAGCACCTACGGCATCGGCAATGACTGGCCGATCAGCTATGACGACGTCGAGCCGTTCTATTGCGACGCGGAAGACATCATGTCGATCTCCGGCGATCCCGACATGGCGGCGATGCTGCCCCGCTCGAAGCCGTTTCCGCAACCGCCGCATCGCATGTCGACACCGGACAGGATGATGAAGGCGGCGCAGCCCGGCCAGCACTTCGTCATGCCAACCGCGCGGGCGCGGCTGCCGACATCGCAACGCACCTCGTGCTGTGCCAATCTGCGTTGCTGGCTGTGTCCGGTCGACGCCAAATTCACCGTCAACAACGGCTTGATGCACGTCTTCGAGCATCCCGACGTTTCGGTCTGCCTCGGTGCGGAAGTGCGCCGGCTCGATCACGTCGGCGGCGCTGTCCGTTCGGTCACGTTCAGCCATGACGGCAAGGAATACCAGGTCAGCGGCGATCTCTTCATTCTCGGCGCCAATGCCATCCAGAGCGCGGCGATCATGCTGCGATCCGGCCTGGGCGGCGAATTCGTCGGCAGCGGCCTGCATGAATCCTACGGCTGGAATTTCGAGGTCTATCTAGACGGCGTCGACAATTTCGACGGCAGCACCATCACCACCGGCCTGAATTTCGGCCTCTATGATGGTCCTCACCGATCGGAGCATGCGGCGGCACTGGTCTATTTCGAGAACCGCTGGCAGCACGGACTGCGTGCCGAAAAAGGGCGGCTACGCCAGGCGCTGCCGCTTGTCGTGGTCACCGAGGACTTGCTCGATCCCGAGAACTTCGTCACGCTTGACGAGGATGAGAATGCCTTCGTCAGCTTCAAGGCGCCATCGGACTATGCGGTGAAGGGCATGGCGCGCGCTCTGGAGAAATTGCCTGGCCTTCTGGCGCCGCTGCCGGTCGAAAAGCTCTTCGATCGCGGCATCCGGCCGACCGAATCGCACGTCCAGGGCACGCTGAGGATGGGTACGGGCGCAGCCGATTCGGTCATCGACAGCGGCATGATCCACCACCAGCTCAGAAATCTGGTCGTCGTCGGCACCAGCACCTATCCGAGCTGCTCCTGCGCCAACCCGAGCCTGACCGCGGCAGCGCTGTCCTTGCGGGCGGCGAGCCGGATCGCGTGAAAGGAGGTATCGCATGATCGAGATTTCCCGACGCTCGGCCCTGGCCGTCATGGCTGGCGGAGTGGTTTCGACAGGGGTCGCCTACGCCGCCGTTTCCTCGTTCTCGGACGAGGATCTGGTGCGCGTCACGCTGGAAAAATACCTTGGCAAGTTGAACATCCGCATCGAGCATCTGCAGCAGTTCGTGCTGGCGTTCCGCGACAGGAATCCATGGAACTTTCCGAGCGAAAAACTGAGTGACGCCGTCACCTTGGTGGAGGAGCTCAAACTGGGGGCCGCGCGCCGCTTGCTGCCCCAGCGGAAGCGGGAAGATCTGCTGCATTTCGACCGCTGGGTCGTCGCCGAATTCCATATGCTGACGGACTACGCCTGGCGCAGTTCGCCCAACGACCCGATCCGATTTACCGGCTGGCAATCCTGTACCAATCCCTTCGCCAATCTGGAGCCGCCGAAACTTGCCTGACGTCGAAAAGAGAGGCGGCGGACTTTGCTGTTGTCTCCGAGCAAGGAATACGAGATGCGACAAGGAGCCCGATCATGAAAGTTCTCTTTGCAGGCGGCAACGGCTACCCGCCTGAGTTCAGCGGCGGCGTTCAGTCGAGCACGCATCATCTGGCCGAACAGCTGATCGAGCACGGTCATGAAGCCGCTGTGCTCGCCGCCCTGTTCGGTGATGGTGTCTTCGGCTTCAAGGCGCGCGCCAAGATGAAGCTGTTGCGGCAGCCGGCGGTTGTCGACAGCTATCCCGGCTATCCGGTGGTGCGGGCCTGGTTTCCCTGGGAAGCGGCGGGCTATGCCGTCGACAGGCTGAAACCCGATGTCGCCGTGGTCCAGTGTCACAAATCGGTTCCGATCGGCAAGGCGCTGCAGGCGGAGGGCGTGCCTCTGGTCGTTTATCTCCGCAATGTCGAGTTCCATGAATTGGGCGGCGATCTGCGCGAATTGCATTCAGCGCTTTACATCGCCAATTCGGACTTCACCGCACGTACCTACAGACAGGAGTTCGGCATCGAGGCGGTGGTAATCCCGCCCACCATCAACCCGGCGCACTACTCGACGCCAACGACGGGCCAGTTCGTCACGCTGATCAACCCTTATGAGGAAAAGGGGTTTGAACTCGCGGTGCGGATCGCCGGCGCCTGCCGCGAAATCCCATTCCTGTTCGTCGAAAGCTGGAAGCTCGACGACGATCACCGGGCGCGGATCGAACAGACGATCGCTCCCTTGGGCAATGTCGTCCTGGAGAGCCGCACCAGCGACATGAAGACGGTCTATGGCCGCACGAAGATCCTGCTTGCTCCCAGCAAGTGGGAAGAGGCGTGGGGCCGCGTCGCTTCGGAGGCCCATTGCAGCGGAATCCCGGTTGTCGGCTCGCGGCGCGGCGGTCTGCCCGAGGCTGTCGGCTCCGGTGGCGTGGTGCTGGATTACGATGCTCCGCTGGCCGATTGGGTCGCGGCCGTCAGGCGGCTGTGGAACGACAACCAGGAATATGACCGGCTTTCAAGCCTCGCCCGCAGCTTCGCCGGGCGCCCGGAACTCGATCCCGATCGCCAGTTCATCACCTTCTTCTCGATACTGGACAGGGCGATGCAGCAACGCGCGCGACAGGCGGCCTAGAGGAGTTCGCCGTGTCACGGAAACGGCGAACTCCTCTAACTCTTTGTTTTGATCAATTCCCAAGGGAAAGCGCTATGCGCTTTTCCCGGGAAAACCGTTCACACTTTTCCTGGAATTGCCCTAACGGCGCCGCCTGAGCAGGTCAGGCCGGGCGTTTGACCCGGCTTTTCAGCGTCTCGTAGCCGCGGGCGCCAAGCAGGGCGCGGGCAATGGTCTTGGCAGCGCTCTTGCGGCCCTCTTGCGACTTGATCTGCCGCAGCCTTGCCGGCAGGTTCCTGGCCGCCTGACCAAGTGCCGGCAGCGACAGCGTGTTGGGAAAGCTGACCATATGCGTTTCCACGCACAGCACCGGCTTGCCTGACAGTTCGGTGATCCTCAGCGCCTGTTCGTGCTCGCTCTCGATGAACAGGATGGCATCGGACTTGCGGTAGAAGTCGGCCTTGAAACTGCCATGCGCGCCGAGCCGTTGCCGTTCCGCCTTGCTCGGCAGATCGAGCATGATCAACTGGTCGTATTTGATCTCATGCTTGGCGAGCCATGCCTCGGTGAGCGCGCGGTATTTCTCCAGCCGGCTGGTGACCAGCCAGCCGATCCTGTGGGTCGCGACATGGAGCGGCCGCGCTTCGCTGAGGAATTTCTCATAGGCCGGGCCGTCGTCGTTTTCCGCCTCTGTCGGATCGAGGCACAGCACGCCGTCAATATCGACGCAGCATTGCGCCAGGAATTTATGATGCATGAAGTTCCACTGGAACATGCGCGGATGCGGCACGACTTCGAAGACGAGGTCGGTTTCCTGGTGCTGGGGCTCAAGGCCGAACACGGCGGCAAAGGTGAACTCCGCCTCGATGCCCGAAGCCTGGATGCGGGCGCGTGCGTCGCGCATGGCGTTGCCGCCGGCGACGCTGTCGTCGATCACCAGCACCTTGCGCATCTCGGAAACCTTGCGGTCGAGAGCGGCACGGCGCTTGGTGACGCCAGACGTATAGATCCGACCTGCCAGGAAGCTGTCGAGATCGGTCATCGGGATGTTCGCGGCAAGGCTGACCAGCGTCGCTGCCAAAACGCCGCTTCTCGGCACACCGACCACGAGGTCGATATCGCGCGGCAGCCGGTGCAGGCCCCTGACGATGGCGTCGTTCATATCGGAGATCGATCGGTAGTGCATGGTTCAGACCTGGTCCTGGAGGAGATGTCCGTAGCAGTCGAAGACGCCCAAATTATTGCGCTTCGCGCGCCGCCGCCGCAGGCAGCCTTGCCGGCAGCATCTTGAGGGCCTCGCGCAAGGCTTCGCGGCCGGAGGCGAATGCCAGTGCGATGACGATGGTGATGAGGTAGGAGAGCACGGCGCCGCTGGCCAGGGCGACGACATGCTGCTGGGGCAGCAGGGGCTTGATGAACCAGATCACGGCCAGCGCCAGATGGGCGCCAAGCACGAACGGCGTTGCCGCGCGAAGCACATGGTGCGCCTGCAGCGGCCCGCTCCTGCCGACATAAAGCCACAGGAACGGCGTCCGCAGATATTCGCTGATCGCATAGGCGATCGCCACGCCCAGCGCGCCATAGGGCAGGCCGAGCATGAAAGCCAGCACCGACGTCACGGCCGTTATGATGCCCCAGCGCATGAAATCGCCGGAGCGGCCCTGGCTGACGAAAAGCCACCCGGCCGGATTGTTGAGCGGCTGCAGCAGCCCGGCAAAGCCGAGCGCCAGGAAAATCGAGGCGCTTGCGCGCCATTGCTCGCCGAGCACGAAGGGGATCAGCACATCCGACATCGCGGTGGCGAAGGCGACGCCGGGAAGCGCCACCAGAAGGATCAGCGGCATGACGCGCAGATAGGCGCTGCGGTAGCGATCCGGCTCGTCCTTAAGCCTGGAAAGCGCCGGAACCATCACCTTCGACAGCGGGTTGGTGATCTGGCTCAACGGAAACAGAAGCAGCTTGTAGGCGCGGTCATAGAGGCCGAGTTGCGCCTCGCCCCAATATTTGCCGATCAGCACATTGTCGAGGTTGCGGGCAAAGAAATTGGCGAAGTTGAAGCCGGTGATGCCGGCGCCGAAATTGATCAGCTCGCCGATGCCGGCGACCTTGCGCGGCAGGCCCGGACGCCAGCGCGAGCTCGCCCAATAGCAGAGCGTCGGCAACACGGCACCGGTCAGCGTACCGGCAAACAGGGCCCAATAGGAGCGATCGATAAAGGTCCAGGCGATCGACACCGCAAGCCCGGCAATGGCGCTGGCGACGTCGATGACGGCCAGCCGGCCGAACTGCATGCGGCGTGTCAAGAGCGCCAGATGCTGGGCGCCCAGCCCATAGGCCATGATCTGCAGCCCGAACGCAGCCACCAGGCCCGTCACGCGCGGCTCGCCGTAGAAGGCAGCAACCAGCGGCGCCGCACCCGCAAGCACGCAAGCCAGGATAGCGCTGACGGCGACATTGATCCAGAAGAGGTAGTTCACCTCCTCATGCCGGATGCCTGATTTCTGGATCGTCGCCTGGGTCAGGCCGAAATCCTGGAACAGGGCGATAAAGGCAAGCACCGGCGCGCACATCGCCACGACACCGAAATCCTGTGGCGACAATAACCGCGACAGCACGATGACGGACAGGATCTGTGTCGCGACCCGCACCGATTGCGCCATGGCCGTGACAACCGCGCCGCGCCCAACCGATTTGCGCAAGGAGCCTTCTGGCGGATCGAATGCATTGGCTTCCAAATTCAGGATTCCTGATTTTTTACGTGGATTTCCGAGCCCGAAATCCACGACCGCCGCCGACTACAAACTACGGCAATAATTTTGCAGTGCAACAGAAAACGTCGATGTGTGCAGCAAAAATGTTGCGATGCAGCAAGAGCTGTACTAGCATTCCCTCGGGTGGGCCAACAGCGGTCGAGTGTTTATGCTGCATGTCTTGTACCTTGTGCACGACGTTTCCGACCCGGCGGTGCGCCGGCGGATCACGATGCTCAGGGCAGGTGGGGCCCAGGTCACTTTGGCCGGCTTCCGTCGCACCGCGAATCCGATTGCGGATATCGAGGGACTGCGGCCGATCGACCTCGGCGCGACGCGTGACGGGCGATTCGGCCAACGCCTCGCGGCCATCGCCAAAGCAGCCGTTTCGACAGGCTCGAAGCTTGGCGGCATGCCAAAACCGGATCTCATCATCGCGCGCAACCTGGAAATGCTGGCGCTTGCCCGCCGCGCCAGGTCAGCCTTCGGTGCATCGGTCCCGATCGTATACGAGTGCCTCGACATTCATCGGCTTGTGCTGCGCAACGATGTCCTGGGCAAGGCGCTGCGCGCCACCGAACGCTTTCTGGCCAGGGATGTGAAGCTGCTGGTGACCAGTTCTCCTGCCTTTATCGCCAATTATTTCAAGCCGTTCGGCCAGGTCGCGGCACCCATCGAGCTGGTCGAAAACAAATATTTCGAGGCCGCGACGATCTTGCCCGGCGCTCCGGAGGCTGAAGAGAGCCCGGCCGGTCCGCCATGGCGGATCGGCTGGTTCGGTGCGCTGCGCTGCCGCCGCTCGCTCGAGCTGCTGGCCGATTTCTCCCGCCGCATGGAGGGCCGCTTTGAAATCGTGCTGCGCGGACGTCCGGCTTTGTCGGAATTCCCTGACTTTCACGGCTTTGTCGAAGCCGAGCCGTGGCTGTCGTTTCTCGGGCCCTACCGCAATCCGGAAGACATGGCGGCGATCTACAACGATGTCCATTTTTCCTGGGCGATCGATTTCTTCGAAGCGGGGCAGAACTCCGAATGGCTTCTGCCCAACCGGCTCTACGAAGGCTGCCGTTTCGGCGCGGTGCCGATCTCTATGGGCAACACCGAGACCGGGCGGTTCCTCAAACAGCAGGACATCGGCGTGCTGTTGCCGCAGGCTTCGCCCGAGGCACTCGAAGCCGCGCTAGGCAAGATGGAAGAGCATCGCTTCGCCAGGCTGAAAGGGCGTGTTCTGGCGCGCAATCCGAGGACCTGGAGCTACGATCGCAGCGACTGCCGGGCGCTTGTCGAGCGGCTGCGCAGCCTGACGGCCGTGCCCGGCTCCTTTGCCGCCGAGGCATTGGCATAGGATGGCCGGGGATGGACAGAGGCAAGATGGACAGGGGTTGATGACGCAAACCGAAAGACCCTCATCCAACCTGATCGTTATTCCGTGCCTGAATGAAGCCGCCCATATCGGTGCGCTGCTCGATCAATTGCGGCCCGCGGCCGCCCGGCTTGGCGCCCGGATCATCGTCGCCGATGGCGGCAGCACCGACGGCACGCTTTCCATCGTCGAGGACGTGATTGCCAAGGACCCGCGGGTTATCCTGCTCCACAACAAGCGGCGCATCCAGAGCGCGGCGATCAATCTCGCCGTCGGTACCTTCGGCGATGGTGCCGACTATCTCATCCGCATCGATGCGCATGGCGGTTATCCCGACGATTATTGCGACCGGCTGGTCGAGGAAGCCCTGGCTACATCAGCGGATTCGGTTGTCGTTTCGATGCTGACCAGCGGCAGCGGCGCCGTGCAGAAGGCGGCCGCTGCGGCGCAGAACTCCAAGCTCGGCACCGGCGGCTCGAAGCATAGGCATCTTTCGCAGGGACAGTGGATCGATCACGGCCATCATGCACTGATGCGGATATCGGCGTTCGGCGCTGTTGGCGGCTATGACGAAACGTTCAGCCATAACGAGGACGCCGAGCTCGATTATCGCCTGCGCAAGGCCGGCTACAAGATCTGGATGAGTGGCAAGACGCAGATGGTCTACTATCCGCGCGCCTCGCTCTCAGGCCTCTATTTCCAGTATCTCGGCTACGGTCGCGGGCGTGCCAAGAATGTGCTGAAGCACCGCGTCATCCCAAAGATCCGGCAGATGGTGCCGCTGGCGGTGTTCCCGGTGGTTCTTCTTGCGGCCTTCTCCTTCGTGCATTGGATTGCGGCAGTGCCTTTGTTGCTGTGGGTGTCGGTGTGCCTGGGCTACGGACTGGTGGCGGCTATCCGCCAGCGCAAGGCTGACGTTGCGCTGGCCGGTGTCTCGGCCATGGTCATGCATCTTGGCTGGTCGGTTGGCTTCTGGCTGCAGCTTCTCGGCCTCGGCTCGCGACGCGGAGTGGCCTGATGGCAGTGTCGGCAAAGAACCGCAGCATCGACATCGGCGTCTGCACGTTCCGCCGGCCGGAGCTGGCTGACACGCTGCGCTCGCTCGACGCCATGGAGATGCCGGCGGGATTCGATATCCGCATTATCGTCGCCGACAATGACGACACCCCGACGGCCCGTGACCTGGTGGCGGCGCTGTCGCGGGAATTGACGGTGCCGATCCACTATCGGCATGCCCCGGCGCGCAACATCTCGATCGCCCGCAATGCCTGCCTCGATGCGAGCACAGCGGATTTCGTCGCCTTCATCGATGACGACGAGACGGCCACGCATCAATGGCTCGCCGAACTGGTCGTGATGGCGCAGCAAAGCGGTGTCGCCGTCGTGCTCGGCCCGGTCAGGGCGCGCTATCGCCCAGATGCGCCGGACTGGATGCGGCGCGGCGATTTCCATTCGACCTTGCCCGTCTGGGTGCGCGGCGAGATCCGCACCGGCTACACCTGCAATGTTCTGCTGCGGATGGGCTCGGATAGCCTGCGCGGCCGCCGCTTCAGCCTGGCGCGTGGCCAGACCGGCGGCGAGGACACCGAATTCTTCGATCAGATGCACAAGGCGGGCGGCCGCATCGCGTTCTCGCCCGAGGCCTGGGTCGACGAGGTGGTGCCGCGCTCAAGGGCGGCATTCGACTGGCTCGGCCGCCGCCGCTTCCGCGTCGGCCAGACGCATGGCCATCTCCTGGGCAGCAGCGCCAGCGGCATCGGCCTGGTCAAGCAGGTCGGCCTGGCCTCGGCAAAGGCCATCTATTGCTTCGCCTCGGCACTTCCGGTCGTCGTCAGTCCGGTCCGCAGGAACCGCAGCGTGCTGCGCGGCATTATGCATGTCGGTGTCGTCAGCGGCCTCGTCGGCATCCGCGAAATCCGCCTCTATGGCCAGCCGTCGCCACAGGAGGGAGGCAAGCGTGCAGTCTGACGTCAGCTCTGTCCCCGATGTTTCCTTCGTCATTGCCGCCTACAACGCCGAGGCGACCCTTGATCGGGCGATTGCCAGCGCCATCGCCCAGAAGGGTGTCAGCGTCGAAATCATCGTCGTCGACGACAAGTCGCGCGATGCTACGCTCGACGTGGCGCGGGCCTATCCAGGGGATATCGTCCGTGTCGTCGCCCTGGCCAGCAACCGCGGCCCCGGCGGCGCCAGGAATGCCGGCCTCGACGCCGCCCAAGGCAGATGGATCGCGGTTCTCGATTCCGACGACGCGGTCTTTCCCGGCCGGCTCGCGGCCATGATCGCTCGTGCCGAAAGCGCGGATGCCCAGATCGCCGTCGACAATCTGCAGGTCGTTCGCGAAGATGGCGTCATCGAGGACGCGATGTTTCCGCGGCAGTATCTGGAAGGCTTGCGCGAGATTTCGCTGGCCACCTACATCGCCGGCAACGTTGTCTTCGAATCCAAGTTCAACCTCGGCTATCTCAAGCCGATCTTCCAGCGCGAGTTCCTGAACGAAAACCGGCTTCGCTACGACGAAAAGCTGAGGATCGGCGAAGACTACGTCCTATTTGCCGAAGCCCTGGCCAGGGGTGGCAAATGCGTGGTCGAGCCTGATATCGGCTATGCCTATCATATCCGCAGCGGCTCCATCTCGCGCGTGCTCGAGCTTCACCACGTCGAAGCGATGAGCCAGGCAGATGCCGAGTTCGCTCAAACCCATGCGATGGATGAGGCTGCGCAAGCCGCGTTTGCCCGGCGCGGCCGCAGCCTGCGCAAGGCGGCATCGTTTCTGTCACTGGTACAGCACATCAAGGCGCGGTCCCCGCTCAAGGCGATCCGGACAGCGCTCAGCGACCCGGCGGCGGTCAGGCATATGGGCATGCCGATCGCCGTGCGGTTGCGAAGAATGGCGGCACAATTTGCCGTTGGGGCGGGGAGGTGAAGATGCAGGCACATGGAGGGATTTTTCGTGGCCTGTGAATGGACTGAAGTCGATCTCCTCAGAAGGAATTTGCGATGAAGAAAATCAGGAAGGCCGTGATACCGGTGGCGGGGCTTGGAACACGGTTCCTGCCGGCGACCAAGTCGATGCCGAAGGAAATGCTTCCCGTGGTCGACAGGCCTGTCGTGCAATATGCGGTGGACGAGGCCTTCGAAGCGGGCATCGAGCACATCGTCTTCGTGACCGGTCGCAACAAGGCGGTGATCGAGGACTATTTCGACCTGCATCCGGAATTGATCGGCACCCTGGAGCAGACCGGCAAGAAGACCCAGCTGGAGGCGCTCGAAAGCATGCTGCCTGTGGCCGGTGCCACCAGCTTCATCCGCCAGCAATCGCCGCAAGGCCTCGGCCATGCCGTCTGGTGCGCGCGCGAGGTTATCGGCAACGAGCCCTTTGCCTTGCTGCTGCCGGACATGGTGTCCTTCGGCGGGCGCGGATGCCTAGCCGAAACCGTCGAGCTTTATGAGCGCACGGGCGGCAACGTGATCGCCGTCGAGCGTTGCGAACCGAGCGAGACCAACAAATACGGCATCGTTGGCCGTGGCGCCGAGATCGGTGGCGGTTTCGAGGTGACGGCCATGGTCGAGAAGCCGGCGCCGGCCAATGCGCCGTCGAACTTCTACATCAACGGCCGCTACATCCTGCAGCCCGAGATTTTCGCTCTTCTGGGCAATCAGCAGCGCGGCGCCGGCAACGAGATCCAGTTGACGGATGCCATGGTTCGTCTGTCGAAGGATCAGCCGTTCTTCGCCCAGCCTTTCCTCGGCCGCATGTTCGACTGTGGTTCCAAGGAAGGGTTCATCCAGGCCAACATCGCCTTCGCGCTGGCGCGCGATGACATGAAGGGTCCGGTTTTCGAGATGCTTCAGGAGTTCGTCCGGTCGCATGAACGCCAGGAAGAAGCCGCATAATGCCCATCTTTCGGGAGCATGGTCCGATGGCTGGCGAAGAGGGGCCGGCAGGTTCTCGCCGTCTGGCACGACGCTTGCTTCGCTTCTGGCGATGCTCCCGATCTTCGAGGCGCCTGCAAGCCAAGGCATGATCCCGGAAAGTGGGTCCCGGTTTCCGGAAAAGATCATGTTGAAACAGTGAGATAGAGCCCATTGCGACGGACCGGCTCTAGAATTGGACCGAAGATGAATTATGCCAATTTTCCTCTCGACAAGAGGATGCCATTGCCGAATTCGGACGCAGGAGACGGCGAAGACTTCATCGATATCGAGCGGCTGCTTGGCATGGCCGCACGGCAGGCCAAGGTGGTTGCCGTGTGTGCCGTCATCGGTCTCTTCCTGGGCCTGTTCTATTTGCAGACAACGCCGCCCAAATATCAGTCGGTCGCGAGCGTGCTGATCGACGAAGGCTTGAACAAGATTGTCGACGATATCTCGGCGGCGTCGACAACCATGCAGACCGATTCCGCCATCCTGAGCCAGATCGAGATCCTGACCTCGACGCGGCTTGCCGCCGTGGTCGTCGACAAGCTGAAGCTCGACCAGAACGACACGTTCATGAATCCGCCCCAGTCGGCGCTTGCCCAAGGCATAGGCCTCATCCGCAGCGTGATCCAGTATGTCCGCCCCAGCCCTTCCCTTCCGGGTGGCGCCGACTTCAGCAAGCTCGACCCCGCCGCCCGCGATGCGCTGATCGCCACGTCGCGCCGCGACTACGCTATCCTCAAGCTGCAGAACGAGATCCGGGCGGAACGCGTCGGCCGAAGCTACGTCATCGCGCTCGGCTATCAGGCGACGGATCCGGCCTTGGCAAACGCCATCACCAAGGCCTATGCCGATGCCTATCTCGCCGATCAGCTCGATGCGAGCTTCGATGCCACCGAGCGGGCTGCGGTGTGGCTGCAGGGCCGGTTGACGGAGCTGCGCCAGAGTTCGCAGGCAGCTTCGCTCGCGGTTGAGAAATTCAGGGCCGAACATGGGCTGGCCGCCAACAGCGATGGCCAGCTGATGAGCGACAAGCAGCTTTCCGACCTCAACGCCCAGCTTATCGTGGCGCAGGCCGACACCGCACGCGCCAGCGCCCGCTACCAGCAGTACAAGGCCATTGTCGACAGCGGCTCCGAAAACGCCTTCAAAGATGCCGCCATATCGAGCGACCAGCCAAGCAGTTCGGTCATATCGGCGCTCAAGACCCGCTACCTCACAGTGGCCAAGCGGCTGCAGGACGTCGAGGCGAATTTCGGCCCCGAGCACCCGCAGGCGGTGGCTCTCTCCAAGGAGAAGGCCGACATATCGACGCAGATTTTCGGCGAGCTGAAGCAGCTGACCGAAAGCTATCGCAACGAATATGAGGTGGCGCAGGCACGCGAGACCGCGCTCAGGGCCAACGTCGCGGCCGCGCAAGGCAAGAGTTCCGTCGACAACCAGACGCAAGTCAAGCTGCGTGAACTCGATCAGCAGGCGACGGCGCTCACCACGCTCTATCAAACATTCCTGGGTCGTTACGAGGAAGCCGCGCAGCAGCAATCCTTCCCGGTCGGCAAAATCCGCATCATCTCGGACGCCTCGATGCCGTTTGCCGCGTCAAGCCCGCGCACCATCGTCGTGCTCGGACTTTCGCTGGTGCTTGGCCTGCTGATGGGCGCCGGCTTTGGTGGGCTGAACGAGTTCAATGAACGCTTCTTCAGGACCGGCGAGGACGTGCGCGACCGCGTCAACCTGAAATTCCTCGGCTATCTGCCGACGATCGGCGGCAAGCTCGGCAAGGAAGAAAAGCCGGGCGATATCCAGGTGGACGCTAAGACCACTCAATCGCTGTCGGCGGCCGAAAGGCGGGCGCGCATGCGGGTCAGCATCGATTCTCCAGCCTCGATGTTCTCCGAAACGCTGCGCAGCGCCAAGATCGCCTTCGACGTCGTGATGGAAGGGCAAGGCAGCCGCGTCATCGGCATTATCTCGGTGCTTCCCGGCGAGGGCAAGTCGACGGTCGCGGCAAATCTCGCGGGCTTGCTTGCCGCCAATGGCGCCAAGACGCTGCTGATCGACGGCGACTTGCGCAATCCCGGCCTCAGCCGGGGCCTTGGCATGGAAGCCGAGCAGGGTTTGATGGAAGCGGTTGTCAGCGGCCAGACTTGGCAGTCTGTCGGCAAGATCGACAGGCAGACGAAGCTGGCGATCATCCCGGCGGTGCTGCGCGGTCACTTCTCGCATACCAGCGAACTTCTCTCCTCGGCCGGCATGCGGCGCTTCATCGAGAACGCCAAGGAGACGTTCGAATACATCGTCGTCGATCTGCCGCCGCTCGGACCGGTGGTCGACGCCAAGGCCTTCGCCCCCTTGGTCGACGGGTTTGTCCTGGTCACCGAGTGGGGGCGCACGCCTCGCGCGATGGTCAGGTCGATGCTGGAATCCGAACCCTATGTCGCCAACAAGATCGTCGGCGCGGTGCTGAACAAGGTCGATTTGAAGAAACTGGCCAAATACGGATCGTTCGGTGGCTCGGAAAAGTTCTTCGATAAATATTCGAGCTACTATCTGGAAAAGTCGGAAGTGCGCGGCAAGGCGCCGGTCTGACATCGGTCATTGCGCGCGTGGGGCCACTTTGAGGTGTATCGATCTTCAGGTCAGCACACCTGAACATCGATGCGTCAGGAGAAGATCAGCCTGCCTTGCTTGTCGGCGATCCTGACGGCGGTCAGGCGTCCGCTCTGGAAGGCGGCTGTGTCGATGCCGAGCCGGCGCCCTTCGAGCTTCGGGACATCCACCGGCGTATGCCCGTGCACCACCCAGCGGTCGAGCAGGTGTGTTGCCTCGAAGAAGTCCGAACGGATGGTAATTAGGTCGTGGTCGGTTTGCGCCGCAAGGTCGACGCCGGGCCTGATGCCGGCGTGGACAAACACGAACTTCCGCGAACGGACCATGATCGGCAGCCCGCGTAGGAAGCTGACGTGATCCTCTGGAATGATCTCCCTTATGCGCCTGTCGATCTGCGCGCTGCTCCCGTAGAGGCTGGTGAGGCGCGCCGGATCGATGCCGTAGGAAAACAGGGTTTGCAGGCCGCCCGTCGCCAGCCAGGGCTCGCGCGACAAATGTCCGTCGAGATAGTTCAGCATGGCCACTTCGTGGTTGCCCGCAAGACAAATGCGCTGAAACCCTTTCGGCGCCGGCGCCAGAAGGTGATCGAGCACCCGCGCCGACTGGAGCCCCCGGTCGATGTAGTCGCCAAGCATGACGATGATCTTGCGGCTCTGGAAGCGCAGCGAATCGAGCAGGATGTTCTGCTCCAGGGCGCGGAGTTCCTTGTAGCAGCCATGCACGTCGCCGATCGCGTAGACAACGGCATCCTGCATGTCGATATCCAGGCGCGGACGCGCCGCGATGCGGGGTTTTCGCTGGAACAGGGTCACGTGCGGCGTCTCGAGGCGAACTCTCATGCGGAAGGCATAAGCGCCTGATATCTTGACCAAAACGGAGAATTCCGCAATCGTGGAAAATGCAACCACGCCGGGTTGGGACCGCCAATGCATGTCGCCCAAAAATGAGCTCGGTTTTGGAAGAACGGCCTGTGTGGAAACAAAGCCTGAATCCGCTCAGGCGCGACATGCTTTACGTCGGCCGTTGGGCCGGTAATGCCGGATCGTCGTCAGGCTGCCTTGAGCCGATAACGGAAAACGGTGTGGTCGAGCAGCAGCCGGATGCGTGGTTCGGCCTCGATCGCCACCAGCCAGCTTGCCGCGATCATCGTCGCGCCGACGACCGCCATCGAGAACAGATGTGGCAGACCGGCGCGGACCAGGATGCCGAGCAGGGCCGCGCCGACGACATCGTGCAGCAGGTAGAGCGGATAGGTCATCAGGCCGATCCGGCGCCAGCCGCTCCAGGAAAGGTCGAGCCGCAGCGACCATGCCATCAGCGCGATGCCGATGAGGAAGATGAGGATCGGCGGCGCGAACGGCATATCCCGCCCGACCTTCAGGATATGAACGTCGACCGAACTGGCGATCTGCAGCACACCACCGGCCAGGAACAGGGCGCAGAAGGCAAGTCGGGCGCCTGTCACCGCCTTGAAGCGCATCAGCCACAGCATGACGCCGGTGGCGAAGAAAACGCCGTGATGCACCAGAAGCAGGGCGAGCGTGCGTGTTTCGGCAAGATCGGCCCAGCCGAGCGGGTAATACAGGCACCAAAACAGCGTGCTGACCAAGCCGATGGCGACGGCCACAATCTCCATCAGATGGAAGCGGCCAAGGCTGAGTAAGATCCAGACGATAGCATAGAAGGCGATCTCGATGCCCAGCGTCCAGTAGACGCTGTCCACCCAAGGCGCGTACGGAACGAACAGGCCGGTGCGTAGGAGCCTGATAACGGCATCGGTCGGCCAACTGAGGCCGACAAGCAGCAGCACCACCGCCGTGACCGGTGCGCAGATCCAAACCGCCGGCGCCAGCCGTTTCACCCTTGCTTCGAAAAACTGTAGGGGTGTCGACCTTTCGGCGCTGAAGGCGATGACGAAACCGCTGATGACGAAGAAGATCTGGACGCCGACCCAGCCGGATTCGACCCAGGCGCCTATTGCCGGCTGCGGGGGAACGCCGCCCGTCGCGCGCGCCGAAACACCGTCCGGATACGCCCACACCCAGAAGCCATAGTGGTAAACCATGACCATGAGGGCGGCGAGAAAGCGCAGGATGTCGACGCCGCCAAATGTAATCTTCTTTTGAGCCATGCGACCTGTGTCGATGGCCCCCCGCAAGCACTGTAGGGCGCATTGCTGCGTTGCACAATAAAAGATTGCTCGTCGATCCGAAAAGCGGCCTCGACAAGCCAAAGCCTTCAGCCGCTCAAAGGCCGATCCCACGGTCCTTCAGGGCCTTGGTGATCTCCTCGATGATGATCGGATCGTCGATCGTCGCCGGCATGGTCCATTCTTCCTTGTCGGCGATCTTCTGCATGGTGCCGCGCAGGATCTTGCCCGAACGCGTCTTGGGCAGGCGCTTGATCGTCACCACCGTCTTGAAGGCGGCTACCGGGCCGATGCGTTCGCGCACCAGGCCGACCACCTCGTTCTCGATGGAGCCGACATCGCGGGTTACACCTGCGTTCAACACCACGAAGCCCAGCGGAACCTGGCCCTTCATGGCGTCGGCAATGCCGATGACCGCGCATTCGGCGACATCGGGATGGGCCGAAAGCACCTCTTCCATGGCGCCGGTCGAAAGCCGGTGGCCGGCGACATTGATGATGTCGTCGGTGCGGGCCATGACGTAGAGATAGCCGTCGTCGTCGACCATACCGGCATCCGCCGTCTTGTAGAAGCCGGGGAACTCGTCGAGATAGGCTTGGCGGAACCGTGCGTCGGCATGCCACAGCGTCGGCAGGCAGCCGGCCGGCAGCGGCAGTTTGACCACCACATTGCCCAGTGTGCCGCGAGGCACCTGATGGCCAGCATCGTCGAGCACGCGGATGTCGTAGCCGGGCATCGGCACGCCGGGCGAGCCGTATTTCACCGGCAGCAGGCCAAGGCCGGCGGGATTGATCGTCATCGGCGAGCCGGTCTCGGTTTGCCACCAATGGTCGACCACAGGCACGCCTAGCTTCTGCTCCGCCCATTTGATGGTTTCCGGGTCGGCGCGCTCGCCGGCAAGAAACAGCGTGCGGAATTTCGAGAGGTCGTGTTTGGCAATGAACTCGCCCTTCGGGTCCTGCCCCTTGATGGCGCGGAATGCGGTCGGCGCGGTGAACAGCGCGACCACGCCATGCTCCGCTATCACCCGCCAGTAGGTGCCGGCATCGGGCGTGCCGACAGGCTTGCCCTCGAACAGGATGCTGGTGCAGCCATGCAGCAGCGGTCCATAGACGATGTAGGAATGGCCGACCACCCAGCCGACATCGGACGCCGCCCAGAACACCTCGCCCGGCTTGACGCCGAACTCGTTTTCCATCGTCCATTTCAGCGCGACCATGTGGCCGCCATTGTCACGAACGATGCCCTTGGGCTGGCCGGTCGTGCCCGATGTGTAGATGATGTAGAGCGGATCGGTGGCCAGCACCGGCACGCAATCGACATTGGCGCCCGCTGCCCGTTCGCGGGCGACCGCATCGGCATAGTCGATGTCGAAATGCTCCTTCATCTCGCAGCGCAACTGGTCGCGCTGCAGGATCAGGCAGGCGTCCGGCTTATGGCGGGAGATCTCTATCGCCTTGTCGAGCAACGGCTTGTAGGCAACGACGCGGCCCGGCTCCAGGCCGCAGGATGCCGAAATGATCAGCTTCGGCCTGGCATCGTCGATGCGGGTGGCAAGCTCATGCGAGGCAAAGCCGCCGAAGACCACCGAATGCACCGCGCCGATGCGGGCGCAGGCGAGCATGGCGATGGCCGCCTCGGCCACCATCGGCATGTAGATGATGACGCGGTCGCCCTTGCCGATGCCGCGATTCTTCAGCACAGAGGTGAGTGCAACCACCTCGCGCTTCAGCTCGGCATAGGTGAACTTCCTGACCATTCCTGTGATGGCGCTGTCATGGATCAGCGCGATCTGATCGGCGCGCCCGCCCGCGACATGGCGGTCGATGGCGTTGTAGCAGGTGTTGCAGGTGGCGCCGGTGAACCAGCGGCCATAGACGCCGGCCGCGGCGTCGAACACCTTGTCCCAGGGCGAATACCAGTCGATGCCGCTAGCCGCGTCCGCCCAGAAGCGCTCCGGGTCGCGCTTCCAGCCTTCATAGACCTCGTGATAGCGTGAAGCCATCCGTACCTCCCCGGGAAATGTTTTCTTCCTTCCAGATAGCGCGCTCTAACCTTGGCCGCAAATCCACGCCATTGTGGCGACGGCATCGACCTGGCGCTTGGGGGCAAGCAGCTATGAATTGCGAGACAGGATTGGGGTTGGTGATGTTTGCTGCTGTGCGGTTCATCGGGCGCTTTGCGCAATCATCGGTCACGGGCGCCCTACTTGCTATGTCCACCGGAACCGCTGAAGCCGGCGATGCCGCGGCACGGCACATCATCGGCTTTTCGCCGGATGGCGCTTATTTCGCCTTCGAGCAATATGGAACGCTCGACGCCGGTGTCTCGGACTCCGGCTGGTCGCAGATCGATATCATCGATACCCGTACGGATCAGGTGGTTGGCGGCAAGCCGATCCTCGTCGTCGACGAGACGGAGGAAGCGACACTGACCCTGGAGCAGGCGGGGGCGCAGGCCGCCGCTCAGGCAGCGCCCGTTCTCGCCCAATATGCGATCACATCTGTGGCCGAGCAGGCCGCTTCCGACAAGTTTACCTTCCCGGGCGAAATGGTTGCCTACAACGACATCTCCCGCCTCGAACAGGTGTCGCGGAAATGGCTGGCGCCGCTCCATGGCGAAACAGGCATTTCGACCATCCAGCTCGACGAAATCCTGGCGGCCAGCGCGACCGATTGTTCGGCGAGTTTCGATGCGACGCAGCAAGGCGACCAGGCACTTCAAGGGGAAAAGCCACTTCAAGGTGAGAAGGCAGGCAAGGCGCTCGGCTTCCGGCTGACGCTCCAAGGCCAGGATGGCAAGCCGATCAAGATCCTGCACGAGGACAAGACCGTGCCGGGCTCAAGAAACTGCCCGACCTCCTACAGCCTGTCGGAATCCTACCAATTCACCCCGGCCGGCAAGCCGGCGGTGATCGTCGTGCTGGTCCAGCGTTTCAGCCAGGGTTTCGAGGGGCGCGATCGTCGCTTCCTCGCGGTGACCGGGCAGCCACGCTGAGAGGTTGCGCCCAGGCGCCGGCAGCCGCTGTGTCTGAAGGTTGTTTCTAGATCGGCAGGGCCACAAGCATGAAGCCAATGCCGCCAGCGATCAAAATGGCTGTAGCCAGCGCTTTTCTGTGACGTTCGAAGCTCGTCGGAGCTCGCTCCCAATTGTAACGCATACGCTATCTCCCCAATACCCGGACAGGTTTTATCTTACTTAGGGGAAGAAATGCAACGTCCGCTGCCGGCCGGCCCGCTGCTTGTCACATTTCACCGATGACTATTTCTGGGACGAATGCGGCCGGGAAGACGCAACCGAGCAGGTTCTAACGCGACTGGGGCGGAGAATCTGTCAGCAAAGCCGTTGGTCCGGTGCACTGGGCTCCCATGATCGGCTGATAGACAGCGCTCCACCTCCGCGCTATCTGATTTCCGGGATGAGCGTGGCTTGGAGGGGCGTGGTGGAAATAGTCTCTGGAACCGTTCTGCGGCTAGCCGAGGATGCCTCCGTGCAGCATGTGGGCGATGGCGCAGTCGTGCTTTTGGCGCGCAGCGGCCAGCTTTATACATGCAACGGCACGACCGAAGCCTTTCTCGACAAGGTGGACGGCGCGCGCAACCTCGACCAGATCGTCGACCTGCTTTGCGAGGAGTTCGAGGTTGACAAGGGGACGCTCGATCAGGACATGGCGGCACTGGCCACGGATCTGATCTCTGAAGGTATCCTCGCCGCGCCAGGTGCTTGATGGCTGACGGCCCGCTCCTGCGCGCTCTGTTTCGCTGCCATCTCTGGGCAAGCGCGCGGCTGATGCCGGTCCTTGTCACCAACCGGAGCTTCGAGGAGGTGCTCAAATGGGCGCCGCTCGCCTCGTCGACGCCCTATCGCGGTCTGCCGTCCGCCTACATCGTCGCGAGTGTCAACCGCGCCGTCCGCCATCCCTGGCTGATGCGTGACCGCAGGTGCCTGAGGGAGGGTCTGCTAGGTCATCGTTTCCTGCGCCTAGCCGGTTTCGATCCGGACCTGCGCTTCGGCGTCGATCCGCAGTCGATGCAAGCGCAGCGCCTGGCAGCGCATTGCTGGGTCTGCCTCGATGGCAGGCCGGTGGTCAGCGACAAGCTTCCCGGCATGGTCGAAATCTATCGTCATCATGCCGATGCCGTAAAGGCGCGCCCCGCTTGACCAGACCTTCAGCCTGCTATGGCCTCAACGGCCTGATCCTTGGCATATCGGCCGAGCGCCCCGAGCTGTGGCAGGATTTCGACCGGATGCTGGGCAGCCTGCGTATCGCGGAACCCGTCGAGCCGGACTTTCGTCTCGAGATCGCCGAGACAGTCACCTTGGACGAGGCACCCAACGGATCCCTCGTCTTCGATGGCGAGGTGCCGGAGGATGGTCACTGCCGGATGATCGAGGATGGTGGTATCATCCATCTGGTCTTTCCCGAGCGTCAGACCGTTGCCATCAATGGCGTGGCGGGCTGGGCCGAACTCCGGATCCGCCCTGGCGCGAAAGCCGCGTGGACACCGGCAATGCTGGTGCTCGACGCCGCGCTCGACGCCGGTGGCCAGCATATGCTGCACACTGCCGGCTTGACGTTGCCGGACAGCGATGCGGTGGTGCTGATCCATGCTCCGAGCGGCACCGGCAAGACCACGACGTCGCTCGCGCTGGCAACACAGGGCTTTGGCCTCTGCTCCGACGACGCCATGATCCTGAATGTCGCTTCTGGCAAGGTCGTCGCCTGGGGCTTGCCGCGCGCCGTAAAAATCCACCAGAAGACTGCCGAAATGATCCCGCAGGTGGCGCGATGCCTTGGCCAGACGTGGGATCGCAACAGCGAACAGCCCGTCCCGCTTGAAAGGCTGAGTGGGATCGTTCGGGTCGAAAACGCGACCGCCCGGCCGGTGGCGGCCCTCCTGCACCTGGCGCGTTCCGCCGACAGCCAGACCCGGCTCGTCGCCATGGCCGGGACCGACGCAATGGTGGCGCTGGCAGTGGACAATGTCCGCACGGGCATGACCGGGCTGCTGCCCATGCAGAAGCGCCGGCTGGCGACCATCGGCGGGCTGGTCAATGCGGTGCCGACCTTCCGGCTGGAGGTGGGCGCGCGCCCGGCTGACGCTGCGGCGCTGATCAGCGCCACCCTGGATTGACGTCAAGTCAGGCTACTTGCGGCCTGGCCTTGGCCAATCTCTGGATCCACCGGAAGGCGTCGCGGCGCAGGCGCGAGCCCAGTCTGTCCCTGGAATTGACGCCGAGCAGCGTATTCGTGGTGATCAACCGCTTGGCCAGCCGTATCGAGAGATCGGGCTTGATCCGGGCGGCGAGTTCAAGCGCTCGGCTCTCCTTGAACAATTGGCCCGTCACATCGAGCACAACAGCCAGTTCGAGTTCGATGCCGGTCATGCGGGCAGCATCGAACAGGCATGTTTCCGCTTCCGGCGACTGCAGCGCCCGCACCCCTTGCAGCACGTCGACGCAAAGCTGCAGCCGGTGGAATTTGTGGCCGCCGGCGGCGTGAACGATGGCGATCGTCAGAAGAGCCGCCGGCGTGTCGGTCGCGTCGCCGTCAATGGCGCGCAATTCTGGGAAACCCAGCGACAGGCGCCGCCGCATGCCGGTGTCATGCACGAGGTCGCCATGCAGTTCGACCAGCAGGCTGGAATTCTCCTTTTCGAGCCATTTGAATTCCTGCAATTCGTAGGATTCGGCCTCGTTGCTGCCAAGCTCGAAGCCGCATGCCGCGATCACCCGGTTTGCCCTGGCCAGATTGGCGGGTTCGACGAGGATGTCGATATCGGTGAACGGCCTGTCGGCGACGTTGCGGTAGAGCTTTCGCGCGAAGGCCGGCCCCTTGACGATCCGCGCCGGAATATTGTCCGCCGCCAGTCCCTTCATGATGCGGTCGCCATGATACTTCAACAGCATCGACTGGCCGGTGGCGATCGTCGCTTTCTGGCGCAGGTCCTCCAGTTTGTCTCCCAACTCCTGATCCGATGGCAGTTGCGCGTCGCCGCTGAGCTTGCGCAGCATGATCGGCAGGACGCCATGGAATTCGGCGTTGTCGAGCAGCGACATCAGCGTCTTTGCCGACAAATTATCGACGTCGACAGTCGGCGCTTCCGGATCTGCGTAGCGCAGCAGCAGCTTTTCTTCGGCAGGGGTAAGCGGTGGCAGCATCAACCCGGACAATGTTGCGATTGAAGGGAAAGATGTTGCAGAAAAGCAGGGTGGAAGCCAGCTTTACATACCCCAGCGCAGCGCTGCCGTGTGTACCGGCGCATCCCAAAATCCGGTCGTCTCGTCGTCGAGCATGGTCAGCGTGATCGAGCAGCCGGCCATGTCGAGCGAAGTGACGTAGCAGCCGACCAGCGAACGGGCCACCGTCACGCCACGCTTCTCGAAGATCAGCCGTGCGCTGTTGTACATCAGATAGAGTTCCATCAGCGGCGTGCCGCCGAAGCCGTTGACGAACAGCAGCGCCGGGCCTTTCGCCTTGTCGCCGAGATCGCCCAGGATCGCGGCACAAATCTCCTGCGCGATCGCATCGGCGCTTTTCAACGTGTCGCGCCGGCGACCGGGCTCGCCATGGATGCCGACGCCGAATTCCATCTCGCCGTCGCCGATGCCGAAAGTCGGCTTGCCCGCCGCCGGCACCGTGCAACTGGTCAGCGCCACGCCCATCGAGCGGGTTGCCGTGTTGACGCGGTCGCCCAGCGCCTTCAACGGCGCCAGCGCCAGGCCATGTTCGGCCGCCGCGCCGACGATCTTTTCCACCACCAGCGTGCCGGCGACGCCACGCCGGCCCGTCGTATAAGAAGAATTCTCGACGGCGACATCGTCATTGGTCACGATCTGCTGGACGCCTTCCGACATCTCGGCCGCCATGTCGAAGTTCATCACGTCGCCCTCATAGTTCTTGACGATGAACAGGCAGCCGGCGCCGGTGTCGACGGCTTGCGCCGCCGCCAGCATCTGGTCCGGTGTCGGCGAGGTGAACACCTGGCCGGGGCAGGCGGCGTCCAGCATGCCGTGACCGACAAAGCCGCCATGCAGCGGCTCGTGGCCGGAGCCGCCGCCCGAGATCAGCGCCACCTTGCCCGGCCGCAAGGTCTTGCGCCGGATGAATTTGTGCGCGTCGCCAAGCACCAGGATGTCGGCATGGGCGGCCACGAATCCGTCGAGGCTCTCGGTCAGCACCGTGTCCACCGAGTTCATGAACTTCTTCACGATCGTCTCCTCCGGAAATAGGCCTTCCAAACAATTCCAGGAAAAGTGTGTCGCGTTTTTTCCGGAATTGCGTAAAACAAAGCGTTCGATCAGCTACCCTTGCCAGTGATGCTGGTGATCTTCTGGATGAAGTCGTTTACCGCTTTGTCGAGCGCGGCGTTCTGCTTGTCGTCGCCGAAATCCGGCACGATCAGCGAGACATGCCGCGTCTTGCGCATGCCTGATGCGATCGACATTTTTCCCGGATGCGCCTGATGGTAGGCGGCGAGAAACTGGTCACGCTCGGCCGGGCTGAAATGGCACACCGAAAATATAGCCGGCAAATGTTTTGACGGAATCGGGATCGAATAGGCCGGGCTGGAAATCTGCGTGACGAAGCTGCGGTGCTTGCCGAGCGCATCGGCAAGGCGCTGGCGCATGCCGGATGGGCGCTGGTCGATGACGTGCGACAGGATCGTCTTGTAGGCGCGGATCGCCTCCTCGGAGCCAGGTTCGGGTTTGATGTCGACCATGCCAGCCGCGCCTAGACAGAAACGTCCGCGATGGCTGCCTTGGCCATGGCGAGTTGCGCCGGAGCGACGGAAAGATCGCGCAGGCCGGCCTCGAGCAGTGACGGTATCGAGGCGGGATCGCCGCCGGCATCGCCGCACAGGCTGACCGGTATTTTTTCTCGTTCGCCAAACGCGGTCACGGCAGCGATCAGCCGCAGCACGGCTGGATGACGGACCGAATTGAGATGCGCCACGGCAGCGTTATCGCGGGCAGCCGCCATGACATACTGGGTGAGGTCATTGGAGCCGATCGAGAAGAAGGCGGCATCAGTAAAGGCTTCCGGCACGATCGCCACCGAAGGCACCTCGACCATGATGCCAAGCGGCGGCATCTTGTGCGCGATGCCGCGCGTGGCAAGCACCGCCTGCTCCTCGGCGAACATCGCCGCTGCCTGCCTGTATTCCTCAACAATGGCGATCATCGGGAACATCACTTTCAGACTGCCATGCACGGCGGCGCGCAGCAGCGCACGGATCTGTACACGAAACACCTCCGGTCTTGCCAGCGACAGCCTGATTCCGCGTTGGCCGAGGAACGGATTGCTCTCGTCGACCGTGAAGCCTGGCACCGGCTTGTCGCCGCCGGCATCGACGGTGCGGATCGTCACCGGCTTGTCGCCGGCCCACTCCAGCACCTTGCGGTAGGCGCGATACTGCGTCTCCTCATCCGGCAGCGACTTGCCGAACAGGAATTCGGTGCGCATCAGGCCGACACCGTCGCAGGTGGCGATGTCGATGCCGTCGACTTCGGACGGGTCGGCGATGTTGACCTGCACGCGTACCGGCGTGCCGGTCCTGGTCGCCGCCGGCCGCGCCAGGAAAGTCCCGGCTTGGTCGCGGCGCACCGTGAACGACGAAGACAATTGGCGGAAGGCGTCGATTTCAGCCTTGGACGGCAACAGCACGATGCCGCCATGTTCGGCATCGAGCAGTGCAATGCCGGCAAAGTGAGCCGGCAAAGCACCAAGCCCGACTATCATGGGCACGCCGCGCGAGCGCGCCAGCATGGCGACGTGGCTGGCTGTGCTGCCCGCCTTCAGCGCGATGCCGCCGCCGCTGCTCCAGTCGGATTCGAGAAAGCGCGTCGGCGCGATGTCCTCGCCGCAGAGAATGGCGCCGGCTGGAACCTGGACGTCACCAGCCTCGGTCAGTGCCCGCAGCACCTGATCCCTGATGTCGCGTATGTCGGCGGCACGTGCGCGAAAGTAATCCTGGTCGGAAGCATCGTAGCCGGCGATTTCGGCGTCGAGCGCCTGCCGCCATGCCTGATCGGCCGGCTGGCCGGCGTGGATAGCGGCAAAGGCCGGGCTGCTCAGCGCATCATCTTCCAGCATGGCGATCTGGAACTCGAGGATGTCGGCGGCGTCGCCTTCAGCCGCGTCTATCAATGCGGTGAGGCGGCCCGCCGCGATGGCGATTGCGGTTTCGAGCGCCGCCTTCTCGTCGTCGGCCGTTTCTTTGCCGACATAGGAGCCGACAGTCTGGTCGAGATCGAACAGCGGCCCTTCGGCATAGCCGGCCGAGGCCGAAATGCCTTGCAGCCTAAGCGGTTCGGACATGGTCCGTGCCTTCGTCGAAATCGCGGCGCACCAGCTCGACCAGCGCATCGACGGCATCATCGGCGCCGTCGCCGCTGGCCCTGATATGCAGCAGCGTGCCTTTCGGCGCCTTGGCCGCCATCACCTTGACGATGCTCTTGGCGTCGAACCATGGCCCGTTGGCGGCCAGCGCTATTTCCACCTCGGCGGCGAAAGTCTTGGCCAGCTTGGTGAACTTCACCGAAGGACGCGCGTGCAGGCCCACCTCGTGGGTGACGACAACGGTCGCTTCGGCGGATGCGGACATGTCTTCAAGCTTCCCGTTCACTCACGACGGCGACAATTCGTGCGCCGTCGCCACCACTTCCCTGAGCGAGGCGCCGCCTGAGGCCTCGGTCGCCGCCATCACCGCGCCTTCGACGATCGGCGCGTTGCAGACGATGATCTTGTGCGAGCGTGGCTCGCCGATCATCTCCACCGCCATTTCCGAGTTGGTCTCGGCACCGCCGAGATCGACCAGAATGGCGACACCGGCTTCCGACCAGGCCTTGTCGATGGCGCCCATGATCGCCTCGACATTGGTGCCGAGCCCGCCATGGCCGTTTCCGCCGCACCATGCAAGCGGCACTTCGTCGCCCACCATCTGGCGCACCATGTCGGCCGTGCCCTCGGCAACCAGCGGCGAATGCGAAACGATGACGATGCCGACATTGCTCATGGCTGACCTTCCAACGTTTCGACGATCGTGCGCACCAGAAGCGCGGTCGAACGTGCACCGGCATCCATGTGGCCGATCGAGCGGTCGCCAAGGAACGAGGCGCGGCCACGCAAGGCTTTCATAGGCACGGTCGCCTCGGCCGCCGCGTCGGCGATATCGGCGATTTCAAGAGCTGTCTTTCCCTGCAGCAGCGCGTCATGCACCGGCTGCAGCACGTCGAGCAGGGTTTTTTGTCCGATCTGCGATTTGCCCCGCGCGGCCACCGCTTCGATTGCCTTGCCGAACGCTGCCGTCAGATTGGCGCGATTAGGCGCCGCTGAAATCTCCTTGCCGAGCGCCAGGAACAGGGTGCCGAATAGCGGGCCGGAGGCGCCGCCGACCGTCATCACCAGCTTGGTGCCGATCGCCTTCAGGGCATCGGGCAGCGGTTTGGCCGAAAATGCTTCGGCTTCGGCGCGCACGGCCTCGAAGCCGCGCTTCATGTTCAGCCCGTGGTCGCCGTCGCCGATCGCCTGGTCGAGCGCCGTCAACTCCTCGGCGTGAGCGGCAATGGTATCCGCAGCGGCCGCGATCAGCCGGGCAAGGTTCAATGCCGCCATGTCACCCGCAGTATCGAAAGAACGCTCATTCGACAACTGGAGCATGAATCAGGCCGCTTCGTGGAGCGCGGCCGCCGCCGCGAAAACCTCGGCCACTGCATAGGCGCCGGGGTCGGCCACGCCTTGCAGCTTGCTGCCGACATAGGCGGACCGCCCGGATTTTGCCCTGTCCATGGCAGCGGTGGCCTCGGCACCATGGCGAGCCGCGATAGCCGCTTCGTCCAGGCTCTTGGCATCGAGCGCTCTGAGGGCAGGCTCCAGGGCATCGACCATTGTACGATCCCCCATCCTTGCGCCGCCATAAAAGGTCATCCGCTCAAGGCCGGCAAGCAGCGCCTTGGCCAAGCTCGCGCCGCTATCCAGAGCCTGCGCCGCCGCCGTGAAGAAGATCGACAGCAGCACGCCGCTGGAGCCGCCCATCGAGGCGCTCAGAATGTCGCCCATCGCGCCAAGGGTCGCCGCCGGCTCGGCAAGCGGCAGCGCATCAAGCCGCTCGAGGATGCTGCGCGCGCCGGTCGCCACCGTCGAGCCCGTGTCGCCGTCGCCCGCCTTGGCGTCGAGCCCGTTCAACGTGGTTTCCAGCGCGATCAGTCGTTCGCAGATGGTGACGAGAAGAGAGCGGGTCCGTGCATCCTGGCTGGGCTTGCGTGCCGCGCTCTGTCCGGCCGCTTTCGCCATCGGCACCACGGCAGGCGGCACAACCGGCTTTGCCGGCATCCAGGCGTGCGGACCGACCGGCGCCTGCAAGGCCGTCTCGCGCGCGGGGTCGAGCCGGATCAGCGACAGCGAGAAGCCGTTCATGTTGAGCGCCGTCATCAGCGGGCCCGGGCCGATCGCCAGCTTGATGGTTTTGGCCAGCGGCGAGGCAAGCACTGCGTTGGCGATAACGGACATTTCGAGCGGCGGCACCGAACCGAGATTATTGATCAGCAAGGCGTGGCCGGCCTTGGGATCAAGCCGTGCCGCTAGGCGCGCCGCCATGATCGCCACCAGCCTGTCGGCGCTCTGCACCGCAATCCGCTCGACGCCCGGCTCGCCATGGATGCCGAGGCCGAGCTCGCCATCGTTCTCGCCGAACCTGTCTTCGTGCGGCTGGCCGGGAATCGAGCAGGACGACAGCGACATGCCGAGCGAAACAACGTCCTTCGCTGCCGCTCGCGCGACAGCCGCTATATCGGCAAGATCGTGCCCGGTCTCCGACAGGTGGCCTGATATCTTGTGGACGAACAAGGTGCCGGCAACGCCGCGCGGCTGGGCAATGTCGGGCAGCGCGATGTCGTCGGCGACGATCACCATCTCGACGGCAAAACCCTCGGCGCGCGCCTTCTCTGCCGCGAGGCCGAAATTGAGACGGTCGCCGGTGTAGTTCTTGACGATCAGCAGGCAGCCGGCCGAACCGGTGACCGCGCGAATCGCTGCCAGCACCGCCTCGACGCTTGGCGAGGCAAAGATCTCGCCCGAAACCGCCGCCGTCAGCATGCCCTTGCCGACGAAGCCGGCATGGGACGGTTCGTGCCCGGCCCCGCCGCCGGAGACGACGCTGACTTTCGTCCTGTCCCAGTCGGTGCGCAGGATGACCTTGATCTCGGGATAGCCGTCGAGGCGCGCGAGATCGCCGGAGCCAATGGTCCGTAACAGGCCGTCGAGCGCCTCGGTGACGATCGTTTCCCTGCGATTGAAAAAGTGCTTCATCGAATTCGTCCCGTACTGGCAAAGTCAAAACCGGTGCTGAATCACCGAAAACCGCTCACATCAATCGCTGTCCATCGGCGTCGAAATACAGCGGCGCCCGGTAGCGGATCACCACTCTGTCGCCCTGCGCCAGATCCGTGTCGGGATCGGTCAGCGTCACCAGTTTCTTGGTCCCTACCGTCACATGCAAATGGTTCTGATCACCGAGATGCTCCACCCAGTCGACAACGCCGTCGGCGTGACCATTCGCGGCCTTCGCGATCGAAAGATGTTCGGTGCGCGCGCCGATCGTCTTGGTCCCGGCCGGTGCGCCGCCGTCAGGCAGCAGTCCGGTTGGCAGAAGATTGATCGCCGGCTGGCCGAGCCTTGCCGCGACATGCAGGTTTGCCGGCTCGGAATAGATGGTGCGCGGCGAACCGATCTGCACCAGCACGCCATCGGCAAGGATGCCGATACGGTCGGCCATGGTCATCGCCTCGATCTGATCATGCGTGACATAAAGCATGGTGGCGCCGAGTTCGGTCTGGATGCGCTTCAGCTCGAGCCTGAGATCGCCGCGCAGCTTGGCATCGAGCGACGACAGCGGCTCGTCCATCAGGTAGATCGAGGGCTTGCGCACCAGCGCCCGGCCGATGGCAACGCGCTGCATTTCGCCGCCCGAAAGCTTGGTCGAGCGATTGGCGAGCTTGTGATGGATGCGCACCATCCTGGCCACCTCCTCGACCCGGCGGCGGATCTGCTCTTCCGGCATCTTTCGGGCCGGTGAGCGCAGCGGGAAGGCGAGATTGTCGAACACCGACAGATGCGGATAGAGCGAATATTGTTGGAACACAAAAGCCGTGTCGCGCTCCGCCGGCGACAGTGTCGTGGCATTGTGTCCGCCGATCTCGATCGTGCCGGTATCCGGCCGTTCCAACCCGGCGATGAGCCGCAGCGTCGTTGTCTTGCCGGCCCCGGTCGGCCCGAGCAGCACGACGAATTCACCATCTGCTATGTGCAGGTCGAGGCCGTCGACGGCGACATGGTCGCCGAAACTCTTGGTCACGTTCTTGATGTGCACCTCAGCCATGCTGGGCCCTCCGCTCCGAGGCGACATCGTGGATCGCGGTTCTCACCGCGCGGCCGGACCCCTTCTCGAACAGCGACAGCCGCGCGCTGCTCAGCGTCAGGCCGACATGATCGCCGGTCGAGAGCCGGATTTCAGCCGGCACGCGCGCCTTGATGATGCCGTCCGCCGTCTCCACCGCGACGATCTGCGTGGTGCCGAGATATTCGGTGCCATAGATGGCGCCACGCAGCTTGGAGGCGTCGTCGAAGCGTATGTGCTCCGGGCGGATGCCGAGCGCCATGTCGCTCGGTGCGATGTCCTCGCGCACCTCCGGCACCGCCACCTTTGCACCTTGCACGATGATCTCCCTGGCGCCCTTGGCGAGTCCGCCGCCAAATCCCAGAAAGTTCATCGGCGGCGAGCCGATGAAGTCGGCGACGAACATGGTCGCCGGGCGGTCGTAGATTTCGCGTGGGCTTCCGAATTGTTCGATGACACCATGGTTCATCACCGCGATCTTGTCGGCCATCGACATCGCTTCCATCTGGTCGTGCGTGACATAGACCGTCGTGGCGTGGATGCGGTTGTGCAGCTCGCGCAGCTCGCGGACCATCAGATCGCGGAATTCGGTGTCGAGCGTGCCGAGCGGCTCATCCATCAGGAAGCATTTTGGCCGCCGCACGATGGCGCGGCCGAGCGCGACGCGCTGGCGGTCGCCGCCGGCCAGGCCGGAGACGGATTTGTTGAGCAGATGGTCGATGCGCAGCAGCTTCGCCGTCTCCTCGACACGGGTGCGGATTTCGGCCGAAGGCATGCCTTGCGCCAGGAGCGGGAAGCCGATGTTCTTGCGCACATTCATGTGCGGATAGAGCGCGAAGAGCTGAAAGACGAAGGCGATGTCGCGCTCGCGGGCCCGCAGCATGGTGACGTCGTCGCCGCCGAGCAGGATCTGGCCGCCGGTCGGCAATTCGAGTCCCGCGATCATGCGCAAGGTCGTCGTCTTGCCGCAGCCGGACGGGCCGAGCATGACGAAGAACTCGCCATCCTCGACAACGAAGTTGGAATCCTGCACGGCGACGAAATCGCCGAAGGCCTTTCTCAGGTGCTGGACGCGGATTTCGGCCATGATTATTCCGGGAATTTCGAGACGATGATGAACATCACGGTGCCGGCGAGCATGGTGATGAAGGAGTAGGTGTAGAGCGACAGCACGAAGGGCTGGAATAGCATCAGGAAGCCGATGGCGATCAGCGCCGTCGCGATGTTTTCCATCAGCCCGCGCCGTGCCCAGACCGGCCAGCGCGATTTGCGTTTATCAGGCTTGGTCAGGCTCATTTGCGCACCGCGCCGAAGGTGATGCCGCGCAGCAATTGTTTGCGAAGCAGGATGGTGAAGACCAGGATCGGCACCAGGAAGATCGTCGTGCCGGCCGCTACCGCCGGCCAGTCCTGGCCGCCTTCGCCGATGATGGTTGGGATGAAGGGCGGCGCAGTCTGCGCGGTGCCGGAAGTCAGGAGTGCCGCGAACGCATACTCGTTCCAGGCGAAGATCAGGCAGAAGATGGCGGTCGCGGCAATGCCGGTCGTCGCCTGCGGCAGCACTGTGCGCCAGAAGGCCTGCAGCCGCGTATAGCCGTCGATCATCGCCGCCTCCTCATATTCGCGCGGGATCTCATCGATGAAGCCTTTCAGCAGCCATACAGCCAGCGACACATTGACTGCCGTGTAGAGCAGGATCATGCCGAGCGCCGTGTCCGACAAGCCAAGCTCGCGGTACATCAGGTAGATCGGAATGGCGACAGCGATCGGCGGCATGAAGCGCGTCGACAGGATGAAGAACAAAAGGTCGTCGGCGAGCGGCACCTTGAAGCGCGAGAAGCCATAGGCAGACAGCGTGCCGAGGAACACGGCGCAGAAGGTCGAACCGAAGGCGATGATCAGCGAATTGACGAAGCGCGGCAGGAAGTTGGACGGGCCGGCGATCACCATGTTGCGCTTGCGCGTGGTCTCGTCGCAGAAGCCCGTCGCGGGACCCAGCGAGTTGATGTATTCCGGCGTCTGCCGCGTCCGCGTCGTGAACAGATTGCAGTAGCCTTCGAGGCTGGGCTGGAACAGGATCTTGGGCGGATAGGCGATCGAATCCGGCGGCGTCTTGAAGCTGGTGGCGAAGATCCACAGCAGCGGCACGATCGAGATCAGCGCGTAGAGCACGATGATCGTGCCGGCGATGCGCTTCGAATTCGTGGACGGTGCGACGACCGAGTGGGCAGTGGTCAGGCTCATCTCTGCTTCACCTTGTTGAGCGCCTTGACGTAGATGTTGGCCAGCCCGAACACCGCGACGAACAGGATGATGGCGAAGGCCGAGGAGTAGCCGGTGCGCCAGCTCTCAAAAGCCTGCCGCTTCAGCGTGATCGAGGCGACCTCGGTGGTCGAGCCCGGCCCACCGCCGGTCAAGAGGTTGACCATGTCGAACATCTTGAAGTTCTCGATGCCGCGAAACAGCACCGCCAGCATGATGAAGGGCAGCGCCATCGGCAGCGTGATCGACCAGAACTGCCGCCAGTTGGAGGCGCGGTCGACCTCGGCCGCCTCGTAGATGTATTCGGGGATCGAGCGTAAGCCGGCGAGGCAGATCAGCATCACGTAGGGCGTCCACATCCACGTGTCGACGATGATGATCGACCACGGCGCCAGCGACACGTTGGAGAGCATCTGGATATCGGTTGGCGGGATCCTCGTGACGAAGGAGATGGCGTAGGCGAACAGGCCGATCTGCGGCTCGTAGAGGAAGCGCCAGAAATTGCCGACCACCGCCGGCGACAGCATCATCGGCACCAGGATCAGCGTCGTCCAGAAGGCATGGCCGCGAAACTTCCTGTCGATCAGCCAGGCCAGCGTGAAGCCGATCAGCGTCTGCAACAGGATGGTCCAGAACACGAAATGCGCCGTCGTCTGCATGGCGATCCAGATATCCTTGTCGCCGAGGATGCGCTGGTAGTTGGCGAAGCCGAGATTCTTCACCACCTCGTTCGGCCGGTTGGCCCGGTAGTTGGTGAACGACAGATACATCGCCCAGAACAGCGGAAAGATGTTGATGGCCAGCAGCAACAGGATTGTCGGCGAGATGAACAGCCAGGCGAGGCCCTTGTCGCTGATGCCCCGGACCTTGCCGGCCAACGGTTCCGGGGTCGCCCGGGCAACGTTCTCCGCAGTCCGATTGAGCATGGTGAGTCCTGCTTCGGTCACTTGGTCGTCTCTGTCATGGAATTTATCTGAACTGCGTCCCGTGCCAAGGGCGGCACGGGACGCTAGGGCCCTAGCTCGGGAGGAGCCGGGGTTACATCTTGCCGTCGTCCTGGAAGACCTGCGTCCAGTCCTTGACCAGGCCGTCGAGCGCATCCTTGGCCGAGCCCTGGCCGGCCACGACATAGTCATGGAAGCGTTTCTGCGAAGCCTGCAGCAGCGGTGCGTAGCTCGGCTCGGCCCAGAAGTCCTTCACGATGGCCATCGAGTCGAGGAAGGTCTGCGCGTAGGGCTGGCTGGCCGGGAACTTCGGATCCTTGACCACCGCGTTGAGGCAGGAATAGCCGCCGAGGGACCACCATTTGGCCTGCACGTCCTTGTTGGCGAACCACTTGATGTATTTCAGCGCCGCCTCCTGCTTGTCGGAATAGGACACTACCGAGATGCCCTGGCCGCCGAGCTGGGCGAACTGCTCACCGTCGGGACCCTTCGGGTTGACGAAGTAGCCGATCTTGTCGCCGCCGACATTCTCGTCCTTCTGCAGGCCCGGCCATGTGAAGGCGAAGTTCATGTGCATCGCCACCTGGCCGGATTTGAAGGCATCGACGCCTTCGCCCATGTAGCTGTTCGACGCGCCCGGAGGGGTACAGCAATCATAAAGCGCCTTGTAGAATTCCAGGCCCTTCACCGACTTCTCGGAGTTGACGAAGCCTTCCATCTCGTAGGGCTTCTTCGGGTTTTCGTACTGGAAGCCGTAGCTGTAGAGCACGTCCATGGCGCCCATGGTGATGCCTTCCGAGCCGCGCTCGGTATAGATCGAGGCGCCGTAGACGGTCTTGCCGTCAATCTCGCGCTTCTGGAAGAACTCGGCGACCTGCTTCAACTGGTCGAAGGTGGTCGGCGGACCGAGATCCCAGCCGTACTTCTCCTTGAATTCCTTCTGCAGCTCCGGCTTGGAGAACCAGTCCTTGCGATAGGTCCAGCCGACGACGTCGCCCATGGCTGGCAGCGCCCAGTAGTTCGGCGTGTTCTTCGGCCATTCCGAATAGCCGACGACGGTTGCCGGCACGAAGTCGTCCATGCTGATCTTCTCCTTGTCGAAGAAGTCGTTCAGCTTGACATAGTGGCCGTTCTCGGCCGAACCGCCGATCCACTGGCTGTCGCCGATGATCAGGTCGCACAATTTGCCGTGCGAATTCAGCTCGTTGAGGAAACGGTCTGCATAATTGGTCCACGGCACGAACTCGAATTTCATGCCGATGCCGGTTTCCTTGGTAAAATCCTTGGACAGTTCGACAAGCGCGTTGGCCGGGTCCCAAGCGGCCCAGCACAGCGTCAGGTCTTCAGCGTGCGCGACATTCGAGACGGCTGTCGACGCTGTGATCGCCGAGGTCAGTCCCAACGCCAGTTTCAAGCTCGATTTCATGACTTCCTCCCATTTGCGAAACGCGCCCGGATGACGGTTTCAAAAAGCCCTCAACCCCTCTCCTCAGGGGCCCAAACATGGCGGCGCGGTCACGCTGCGGATGTTTAGTAATTTGTTTAGTGATGCAATTTTTACTAAACAAGGCAAGCGAATTCGTTGCTGCGCCGCAGCATGCTTATGGCGATGTCTGAAAACCTTGGGAAAAGCGCGGGTCGCTGGTCGGCCTACCGAAGCTCTTCAGGCCGATTCTGACCAGGACGTGGGGCAGCCTCGGTTTTCAATCCACCCTTCTGGTGCTCACCATCACCTTGCGGATTGGCGGCGCCGGCGGCAGCAGCGCGCGGATATCGGCGAACGGGAACGACGGTTCGAAACGGAACGCTTCGGCCGATGAGCCTTGCGCGCTGTTGCACTGGCCGGCGCGAAAGGCGTTCTGTGTCCGCGCGATGTCGACGAAGCGGTCGGGATCCTGCGACTGATGCATTCGGATCGCCTCAGCTTTGACGTCGGCATACCCGGAAATGTCGACGTAGTGCGTCGGCGAAAAACCGGTGCCGCCCATCGTGTCGGCATGCAGCACCGGGACGGCGAAAGACGCCGCGATGCGCACGCCGTCCGACAGCGCGCGATGGTCGGCGTGATAGTCGTTGGGCGCATGCGTGATCACCAGATCCGGGCCGGTTTGACCAATCAGTGCTTTCAGAGCTCCGATCAGCGCTGCATCGGCCACCAACTCGCCGTCCGGGAAGTCGAGGAAGCGTGGCATTGCGCCTACCAGCGCAGCCGCGGCCGTTGCTTCATCGCGACGGACACGAGCGAGAACAGCGGGATCACTCGTGCCGCCCCTGGCACCATCCGTGGCCATGGCAAAAGTGAGCTCTGCGCCTTGCGCGGCATAGGCGGCCATCGTACCGAACATGAAGATCTCGATGTCGTCCGGATGCGCACCGAGCGCTAGGATTTTCAAATCACTCTCTCCCCGGAACTGGAACAACGTGACGAACGGAATCCTGCTCGCCCTGATCGCCTACGCAAGCTATTCGGGCAGCGATGCCGTTGTCAAAAGCCTGGGCGGTCAGCTCACGATCTTCGAGATCGGCTTTTTCATAACCTTGTTCGCGGGCTTCTTCCTATTCTTCACGCGACCTGCGGGCGAACGCTGGCGCGATTTCTGGCGCACCAAAAGGCCATGGGCGGTGCAGGCGCGCGCCTGGGCGGGTATCGCTTCCGGCGTGCTCAGCGTCTACGCCTTCACCACCATTCCGCTGGCCGAGTCCTATGCGCTGATCTTCCTGGCGCCGCTCTGCGTCACCATCCTCTCCACGGTGATCCTCAAGGAGAAGGTCGGCCCCTGGCGCTGGCTGGCGGTGGTCGCCGGTTTTGCCGGTGTCATGCTGGTGGTGCGGCCTGGCTTTCGCGAGCTCAATCTCGGCCATCTTGCCGCCTTCGGCGTTGCCTTCCTCGCCGCCATCAGCGTCATCCTGATGCGCTCGCTGGCGCAGCAGGAAAAGCGCACCACCATGCTCGGCGTGCTGGTCGGTTGCGGCCTGCTGTTCAACGGCATCGGTGCCGCCGCCACCGCCTTCACTGTTCCCAGCGGAAAGCAGTTGCTGTGGCTGGCAATGGCCGGAGCCTTCACCGCAGGTGGACAATTCCTTCAACTGCTGGCCATGAAATACGCGCCCGCCAACCGCGTTGCGCCGACGCATTATTCGCAGATCGCCTGGGCGGTGGTCCTCGGCGCGTTGTTCTTCCAGGAATATCCGGACGGGCTGTCGCTGGTTGGTCTGGCGGTCGTTGGCGGCGCCGGCCTGTTGACCATGGTGCGGGAGGAAGCGCGGCTGGGCACCGTGCGCTGGAACCCGTTTTCGCGCACCCGGCTTTGAACCGTCTCTGGTTGCGCCGTGGCCACAACCGCTGATATGCGGGCGCCATGACCACAAAACCCCTGCCGGAGCTTCCTGTATCTGCCGTGCTGCCGGCGCTGAGGGAAGCGCTCGGCCATGGCAACAGCGCCGTGCTGGTGGCGCCGCCGGGCGCCGGCAAGACGACGCTGGTGCCGCTGGCGCTGCTTGACGCGCCTTGGCTCGGCGCCGGCAAGATCATCCTGCTTGAACCGCGCCGCCTCGCCGCCCGCGCCGCCGCCCGCCGGATGGCTGAATTGCTTGGTGAGGAACCTGGCGCCACCGTCGGCTATGCCATGCGCATGGAAAACCGCATTTCGGCAAAGACCAGGATCGTAGTCGTCACCGAAGGCGTGCTGGCGCGCATGATCCTCGACGATCCCGAATTGCCCGGCGTTTCGGCTGTCATTTTCGACGAATTCCACGAGCGTTCGCTCGATGGCGATTTTGGGCTCGCACTGGCGCTCGACGTGCAGGGTGCGCTGCGGCCGGACCTGCGCTTGGCTGTGATGTCGGCGACGCTCGACGGCGCACGTGTCGCCAAACTCATGTCGGGCGCGCCGGTGATCGAGAGCGAGGGTCGCGCCTTCCCTGTCGACATCCGCTATGACGAGCGTCCCGCCGGCATCGCCATCGAGGACGCGATGGCCAAGGCGATCCGCACAGCCCTTGCCGACGAGATCGGCAGCGTGCTTGCCTTCCTGCCCGGCCAACGCGAGATCGAGCGAACCGCCGAGCGGCTGGCCGGCAAGGTCGGCACTGAAACCGACATCGTGCCGCTCTACGGCATGCTCGACGGCAAGGCGCAGGACGCGGCGATCAAGCCGCCGCCGGCCGGCCGCCGCAAGGTGGTGCTGGCCACCTCGATCGCCGAAACCTCGATCACCATAGACGGCGTGCGCGTCGTCATCGATTCGGGCCTTTCGCGGCTGCCGCGCTATGAGCCGGCCAGCGGCCTCACCCGGTTGGAGACCGTGCGCGTCAGCAAGGCTTCCGCCGACCAGCGCGCCGGCCGTGCCGGACGCACGCAGCCAGGCGTCGCCATCCGGCTGTGGCGGGCCGAGCAGACGGCTGCACTTCCCACTTTCACGCCGCCGGAAATCCTCGAGGCCGATCTGTCCGGACTGCTGCTCGATTGCGCTGCCTTTGGCGTTGCCGATCCGGCAGGGCTCGCTTTTCTCGATCCGCCGCCTGTTCCGGCCCTTAATGAGGCAAAGGGGCTGTTGCGCGCGCTGGACGCCATCGACGAGACGGGGCGCCTGACGGAGGCGGGTGCAGCGATGCGCAAGCTCGCTCTGCCGGTGCGGTTGGCGCACATGGTTGCCGAGGCAGCCCGGAGCGGCCATGCCTTCGAGGCGGCGATGCTTGCCGTGCTGCTCACCGAACGGGGTCTTGGTGGCGACGGCGCCGATCTGGAGCGACGGCTGATGCGCTTTCGCGGGGAAAGATCTCCGCGCGCTACCGCCGCCAAGCAGCTCGCCGAACGGCTGGCGCGGCAGGCCGGCACCTCTTCACCCTCCCCCTTGTGGGGAGGGTCGATCCGCGAAGCGGAGCGGGGTGGGGGTAGGCCGAGCGCTGCAGCCCCCCCCCGGCGCCCCGCGGGCCGGGCGGCGGGCCGGCGGCGCGCGCCCCCACCCGGGGGTACAGGACGAGAGAGAC
>NZ_JAMYTM010000017.1:0-146819 GCF_040322475.1 Mesorhizobium sp. M0140
AGCCGTGGCACGTTGATCAGCCCGGCCCCATGCCGGAGAACGCGGCGACCAAGCCGTCAGCTACACCACTCCCTGGGACACGATCGCCAACTGATCAGCAAGGACCTTCCTACCGGTCAAGAATTCATCAAATTCGGTCGCCAACCATTCTACGGCAGCTTCATCGCCGCGAGGTGTGTTGGGGATAAATCTGAGGAGCGGCTGCCAAGCCTTATTTCGCTGCCGCTCAAGCCGAGATGGGTTCTGGTGTGACAGGCCGATGATTGTCAGAGCGTGCCGCGTTTCATCGATCACCGCGCGAAAACGGAACTCAGCTGTTAGCAAGGCGAATTGGCGATCGCCCTGAAGCCGCGTGCCATCCAACTCGTCGATACCACAGATCTCGTTCAACTCTTTGAAAATTTGGCGAGCCGCTTGGTCTGAGCTGGACAAATGGCCCTCAACCCGCATCGCTTCGAGCGCAGATTGAGTCAAGTGAACGGGGATATCGCGAGTGACCGCCGCTAGAGTTATGGCTTTCGCGCTAGAGGCCTCAATCTCTTCCGCTAGCGCAACAACGTTTGCAGGTCGCAATGCTGGATCAACGCTAAGGCATCGGATCAGGATCTCGCGTATCTCCGCAGGCAGTTCAAGTGACGTTGCGGCTAGCATTACCGCCGCCCGATCGGGAAGTGCTCCCTCTGAGATGCATTCGAGGCAAAGCACTGCAAACGAATATACGTCTCGCGTATCCGGAAAGTCGCTCGTGTCTTCGGGTGGCGCATAGGGGACAGATTTGAAGTGAACCAAGGTCACTCCCGGCCGATAGTATCGACGAAATTTAGAAATTCCAAAATCAGTCAGACAGGCGCGGCCTTCAGAATTAACAAGAACATTTTGAGGCTTTATATCACGATGAAGCACATCTTGAGAATAAGCGAATCTCAACGCGTCCAATATATCTGCGCCGTATCGTTTATAAAAGGCCTCCCAACTGCGCTCAGGATTCTCAGCAAGGTGGTCGCGCAAATTTGCGTCACACCATTCAAGGGCTAGGTAACTGCAACCGGTATCCGCGTCACGCCCAATGTCAATAAGTCCGACTATATTGTCATGTGCCGACAATTTTTGAAGTGATTCACACTCGCGAGCGAAAGCCTCTATCACAATATTTTGTTGGAAGGCGTCCTTGTCGAAGATTTTAATAGCGACCTTTGCCATCGCGTCTTCTAAATCGACGGCACGCACAACTTTGCTTATTTCTCCTTGATACAGCGACCAACTCGGGTCAACAACAAAGCGCCCGCCAATGACTTGCATGTACCGAATCCCCCACCGGTGAGATATTAGCAACTACGAGCTTTCGAGCAACCTTGTTTCGGCTGACGCGCCCCCTACTGACGAACAGGCTTCGCTCGGGGAGGCAATAGAGCATTGAGGATCGCAGGTGTCAGGCAAAAAAATGTCAACCAAAAATGCTACCCCCGGTCTATGTTGAAAAAGGCTTGCCGATAGGCTCGAACAACTGGATCTCTCCCTCGAACATTTGCTAAAGGGTGGGCGCACATCAATAAGCTCGAGCTTAGGGCCGTGGTCCTGAGAACAGCGGTTACAGATAAGGGCTTCGATCAAAGTTGCAACACTGCGGATCCAGACCCGCCAACTTCCTACATCAGCGCGCGCAATTCGGCTGGAGGCGCGAGGCAGAAAGTTCGAAAAGCTTCCAAGACCCAGGCAAAATGGACGCGGCGACGGACAATGAGGTTCACGGATATTCGGCGAACCCCTGCGCCTCGCCAGCGTGCAATTCAACGTAGCCTCCCCGGATGATTTGGAACATCTCAACCTGTTCATGATATTCGGCTTTCCGCACCGCTTGCTTACTGGGCGTACCGAATGTGGTTTTGACCAAATTACTATCAGGCCGCTCACGCACCTACCGCCCTGGCTTCTTTGCTCGGTTGTTTCCAGCGGGAAAATGGAGGCTGACTCTAGACCCGAAACTGTCGGGACATCTCCGGCTGGCTCAAGATAGCGAAGTCGAGCTTAGCTGCCTCGACATCGTGTCGATTTCGACCAGCAAGGCCATCTTGTGGCATACAGTCGAGATACGCGCTCGCGGCAGAACAGACACGCTGTCGGCACTGTCGGGCGACGCGGCTGCGCAACTGGTCGCGGACCTTCACGCATTCATCAACACTCATCTCTTTGGTCTGATTGGTACCGAGAGAGAGCACTTGCTTGATGTCGACGACCGACTTCGGAAGATTACCGAAGACAATGGACAGTATCTTGCCCAGGCAGATCTCGGCAGAGCCATTGCCAGCGTTTCCGGCGCCGCAGCTGCTGCCCTCTCCCACCCGCTTCTCGACCCTAACTTGATGCCACCGGGGCTTAAGGCATCGCTTCCGGCCTCATTCGTCATGATAACCGATCCGGCTGTTCGCCACGCCTACAACGAAGCGTTTGTCAGGTCTGAACTGCAAAAGTTCCAGACATTCTTCGACGACCTCGACCGGCGCTCGCTTTCCGACCAGCAGCGCGAGGCCTGCATCCGCCTGGAGGACAACAACCTGCTCGTTGCCTCCGCGGGGTCCGGCAAATCCGCGACGATGGTCGGCAAGGTCGCCTACGTTCTGGAGAAGCAGCTCTATCGGCCTGACGAGATCCTGCTTCTGGCCTTTAACAAGAGTGCAGCCGATGAACTCAAGACGAGGATCGCCAGTCAGCTACAGGTCGCGGAAAGCGCGTTGGAATGCCGCGTCACGACGTTTCATGCGCTTGGGCGCGGAATCATCGAGGCAGTCGAAGGTCGGCCGCCCCAGCTTGCCAACTGGGTGGATCATCCTGGTGGTGAAACGAGGGTCTTTGAGGCAATCATCCACAGCCTCGTCAAGAGTGATCCGGAATTCGCCCGACTTTGGAGCGACCTTCTCGTCGTGCACCCCAAGGCCGACATCCCCGTTGAGGTTTTTGACGCCCAGGCCGACTACCGCCGCTATGTTTCGGATAGCCTCAGGAAGGGTAAGGCCACTATCGGCTCCCTGTCAGGCGTGATTGTAAAGTCGCTGCAGGAGCAGAAGATCGCCAACTGGCTTTGGCTGCATTCCGTCAGCTTCGAGTATGAACGGCAGATTGCGGTAGTGGACGATGACGGCACGGTGCGCCATCTACATCCCGATTTCTATTATCCGCAGACCGAAACCGTGCATGAGCATTTCGCGCTCAACGCCGACGGAACGTCGCCCTTTGCGGACTATGCATTGCACGCCGATAAGAAGCGGCAGGCATATCGCCGCAAGGAGATCGATTTCTTCGAGACGACTTCAGCCGAGGCCAGCAACGAGACGCTGCTTAGTACGCTTGAATCGGAACTGGCGCAGCGCTCCATGCCTTTCGATCGCAAGAGCTACGCCGAAATCACCAAGGCGATCGACCCTGTGGTGATCAAGCACTACCACCAGCTAATATCCACCTGCCTGAAGCATATCCGCGCCAGCCATCTCACCCTCGAAATGCTGCTTGAGCGTGCCAAGACCCTGCACGACAAGGAGCGTGCGAAGCTATACGCCCGGGTGGTTTGGATGATCGCGGGGGAATATTCCCGAAAGCTTGAGGAAACCAGACGGATCGACTTCGATTCGATGATCGCGGATGCGGTTCGGCTGGTCGAGACCGGCCGATATCGAAGCCCCTATGCCCTAATCCTCGTGGACGAGTTTCAGGACATTTCCGAGCCGCGAGCCAATCTGATCAAGGCTCTCAAACAACAGAAGGCGTTCAGCAAGGTGTTCGCGGTCGGAGACGACTGGCAGTCGATCTATCGTTTTGCTGGATCGGACATCACCATCTTCACGCAGTTCGAAGCGAATTTTGGTACCAGCTGGCAGGGGCGCCTCGAGCAGACTTATCGCTGCAACCAGCTCATTGCCGAAACGGCCGCAAAGTTCGTCCAGCGCAATCCCGATCAGATCAAAAAGTCGGTCCGCTCGACACGACCGGCTATCTCGAGGTCGATCCGTGTCATTCCCATCGATGAACGTGGCAAGCTTGACTTCGGGGTGGCTTGTCGGCGCCTGCTCGAACGGCTTGACGCCGCTCTAGGCGGCATCGCCACTCTGTGGCGCAACGAAGCGCGCGACAAGCTGAAGGTCCTGGTGCTGTGGCGCTATAACACCCTGGATCCGTTCGAAGGAAAACCGCCATCCTTTGCCAACATCGAAGTATCCGGGCTGTCGTTTCACCGGGCTAAAGGGCTCGAGGCCGACTACACAGTTCTGCTCGACGTGAGCGAGGGCAACTATGGCGTACCAAGCCGCATCGAGGATGATGAGCTGCTCAATCTGGTCATCCCCCGCCCCGAGACCTTCGCCTACGCGGAGGAGCGACGCCTTTTCTACGTGGCGCTGACGCGTGCCAGCCGAGGCGTCTATATGATCTCCAATCGCCGTCAACCATCCCGCTATATCCGCGAGCTTTGCGAGATCGCCAGCGACGAAGTCCGCTTCGAGACGATCGATGGCACCGCCCTAAGCCAGTGCCCAGCTTGCCTAGTCGGCCAATTGGTTGAACGCCGTGATAATAACGGAGGCGTATTTCGTGCATGTAATCAGTTCCCGGACTGTAAACAGGTGGAACCGGTGGCTGCCGACCGCCGGGTCCTGTCCCGTTCACCGCACTCTTTGTAGGCCGAAGGCTTCCTACTACTGTTACGCCGGAACTGTGCTGCCGAGGGCGATTGGATTCGTTTTCGCTATCCTGCAGTCATGAACGAGGAAGTTATCCGGCATTGCTCAAAATTGCGATATACCACAGATGTGTGAAGCGAGCTTTGACCACCCCCAGTACCAGGAGCGAATACTTGAGCGATCAAGACGAAGCCGTGACGGCCGATCTGATCGGGCTGACAGCAGACATCGTCTCTGCCTATGTCAGCCAGTAGTGACTGAACGCGACCGTACGCGGGACCGGGTCCGCCTGGGGTGGGAGGCAGCCGTCGCTCTTGTAGCGGGCGGCGAATACATTCGCCGGTTCCGAGGTTCAAACACAAGGTTTGTTTCCGATTAGTTCGATCAGCCCGCCATTGGCTCAGCCGCCACGCTATCGCAGTTTTCCCAAGCCCGCTTGTTTTGGTCGCTCTTTTCGCGGTGTGCCTTGATGTAGGCTCCATAGTCAGCCCATGTTTGCCTCAAGGCGTCTCCTCGCATTTGCTGAATAAGCTCAAGCGAGAACAGATTCGTTTTCCCGCCGAGGCACACATAATCATAGAGGTTGAGTAGGCGATAGACCTGAGTCTGGACGGCATAGTGATCTTTATGGTCAATATAATTTGGCTCGAAACGTTGCGTTCCTGCGACCTTATTAAGATCATCCAGACGTATCTTTTCCGCAACAATTTCTGAGGCCTTGCTATCAAGATCGTTCATTACATCCAATGTTCTTGTACTTTTTGCATCGACATAGAGGACGATTGGAATGGCGAGCGCCGCAGCAGCGGTTATTACCGCGGCGCTAACATTGATTAAAGTGAGGATGCGGTCAAATTTGGTATTCATCAATACCTCCATCTTTCAACAGCATCGGCTCGAAGTATCCCCCGGCCGATCAGATTATCAACATAGGCGCACTCCGCTTTCGACCAACTCAGGAGCGGCCCAGAAGCTTCGATCCTTTGATGACGCTTGCCGGCGCCGAGTGGCTTTCGCGGCCGGCGCGTCGACGCAAAAGCGTCAAATCATGGAGACAAATTTTTTTGTTACTGCGTCAAAACCTTTTGTCGTTGGATGTAACTCATTGGCCCACCAAGTCTTATAAGTTGCGCCCGTCGAAAGCGTGTTCCGCAAATCCAGAAACTTAACGTGTCCAAAGGGAGGCCTACCGGCGAGACCGGCGAGCATCGTGTCGAAGCGGTCAATAAGCTCAACACAGATTTGCTTTCGCTTGCTCATCTCCGCGTAGCCCTTGCGGCGAAAGCCAGGCTCAAGCCAAGGACCTGGAAACAGACCCCCGCCCCAGAAGCCCCTGCCGTCAGGTACGGGATAGTCATAACCGTGAATCACGACGGGAACGGGATGACCAAGATACGATTTGCAGATCAGAGTTATAGCAGCAAGGATAGTGGCGTAGGCTTCACGCACGCGCTGATCAATAACGCCCGTAAGGATCGATTCGTTAAGGCCGGCGATGCCTGATGCAGCGTGGTTGAGCAGAATAGCAAACTCGTCCCCCGCCACGTCGTTGCCACCTCCTGACAGAAGGATCGCACGTGGTTCAACGCCCGTACGAAGAACCTTTTCGACTCGGCGTGAGAAGGCGTCGAGTTGTCCGTCCGAATAAGCCATGTCCTCAATTGTGTCGCCGCGGTGAGCCGCCGACTCCACATCGAACCCGTAACTGTCCTCAAGATCGCTCAGGACATCGTGAAACGGATAGTCGAACCAGGAATCCCCCTCAGCAATCAGGACACCCATGCTAGCATGCGTCACGGGAGCCTTGGCGAGCACACGTTTTGCGGTCGGGTCGATCTTCAACTTTGCATTTGCCAGCACGCGCTGTCGTTTTTCAATCGCTTCAGCGCGACGTTTGAGTGCTGCTGCAGCAAGTGCCTTTCCAACTACAATCGCCTTGGAAAAATTTTGTTTCTTCGCCATCGATGTCCTCCATTGAGCCCGCAGTCTCTATTTCGATCAATTCTCAAAGATGGTTACTGCTTTAGATAGTCCTGGATATTCCATTTCTCGGGCGGCAACTTGATCAGGCCGCCGTCGAGACCAACCGCTGGACCACAGCTGCTCGTCGCGCCACAAGGGTTGATAGGACCGGCTGCGCCGCCACCGCCGCAGGGGGTCCCTGCGATATCGCTGACGCCGGGCGGACAGGAATACTTATCATAAATGGGTGTTGGCTCACGATGCTCGGCGTAGAAGTCGACAATGCCGGTATCGGGCTTGAAGATGGGCGTTTCTTGCGCGCGAGATTGCGACGTTGAGACCGTCATCATGATGCAGCAGGCTGAGAGTGTAGAAGCAATCAAGCAATGTCGATTCATGTCAGACTCCCCCTTGTGCGCAGGCCGTCGTGATCCGCCCGGGATTTTTGTTGGCCTTGGCGATGAATTCTTCGATCTCTCGATTCCTCTCCCGCATGTCAGCAATGCATTTTGCGGTGACAAATCCCTGATCGGTCTCGATCATGATCTCGACATCCATGAAATCGCGTTTAGCTGATCTTACCGCACCGAGAAACTCTCCCCATGTCAGGATCCCGTCAGCCGTGTGAAGAATTTCGTGATGAACGACAGCGCCCGACGGGACCGAGTAGGGAACAGCATCCCCCAGTATCCCAAGCCATTTGCCGAAGTTCTCTTCGTCCATTTGAACGAAGTCCCGCCAAGGAAAAACGTACGGCTTTTCCTCAAGAGAGAAGCGGATTTGTGTTTTTTCGATCGTGCTGACAAGACTTGGCTGAACAGCATTGCGCGCGGTCACCGGCATCATCACGGCGAGCGGAGCCGCCGCGCGATCTGCATCGCTCGCTGTCGCCGCAACGATGGTGCGAAAGTCCACGATCTTGATAGGATCGATCGAAACGATACCGGGAGGCGGCGGAGACAGTGCGGGTATTGTGCCGGGAGAAAAGAAATAGGTGATGACGAATGCGGCAAGCCCGCCTCCCGCACGCAAGGTTAGCCCGGCCACAGTTCCTGATACCCCGAGAAATCCGGGGACGGTGCCGGCGACTACGCCGATGCCGAGCGATATGATGATACGCACCAACTGATAGAGCTCTGGCGTTGCGAATTCCTTGTCGCGCACGACCAGATACATGACAAAGCCGATAATGGCGATGCCGACGAAAAGGCCAATCCGTCGTTCCGTCCTGTCCATAGTTTCCCCCGGGGTTGTTGTTTACGCAAACGCGCGCGCGCGGCACTTCAGCAGAAAATCCCGCCAGACACTGGGCACGGTCAGGCCTCCCTGGCCGGACAGGCCGAGTTCGTCCAGGACACTGGCAACGGCGGGCTTGGTCGCACTGCCATAGACCCCGTCGACGCCATCGTCTTCGGGCCCCGTTTTGCCGATCTCGCGACCGAATACGTATTTCAGCGCGGATTGAAGGAAGAACGTCTGCGCGTTCGACGCCGTCCTGAACGAGAACGAGAAATTGAAGTCGACGTGAAAATGGTCCTTGTGACTCGGATAGTGATAGCTGAGGATTTGGAAGAAATGCAGGAATAGGTGCGCATTGATGCCAATATAGAGCTTCCTGTCGTCCGGATACCGATCCATCATGAAACGGTCGTCGCCCCAGTAGAATCCGTCCAGGTCGAAGGCCAATCCCTGACCGTGTGCGTTCATGCCATCGCCGATCGTTCCGGCGGTCAGAATAATGCTGGGCCTACCGCGGCCCCAAACCTCGAACAATTCCGCCAAGCAAGTGTTCAGCGTATCCTTGAGTTTGTGGCGGCATGAAAAGCTCCGCGGATCTCCCTTGCTTCCATAAGGGAAACTCGGAAGGCGATCGTAGTGGACTGGAACGCCGGCAAGGCTGTCGAATGATGTCTCTGCGGCAGGCATGAGATAACTCCTTCTTCTGCACAAAATCGCTTGGTCGTCACGACGGTCGGGGACTTGGCAAGCGGCGACCGGAGGCGGTCGGTGGCGCCGAACCAGTGTCGTGCCCGCTCAGACCGGCTGCTGGCTGCCCATGTCGTAGACAAGGTTCTTGAGGATCGGTCTCCTCTTCATTCCGTCATGCACGTTCTGGGCGCGGTCGCCAGGCCCGTATCCCGAAAGGCGGATTGCCTCGATCGGATCAGGTTTGAGCAGCGCATTCAGCACCATGGGAAGATGGGATTCGCTCAGATGTGGCGCGGCGACGGCTACGGAAAGCAGATCGCATTTCATCCCGTCAACGCCGTTCGGATATTTCGCCCGCACTGCTGGCGTCGCCAACATCTTTTGATGCAGCCTCATCAGCGATGATTTGACGTTGTCGATCGAGCCGCCGACCTGCATGGCGCGCATCGCCGTTGACGTCATCGTCCAGATCAGCCATCGCGCCGCCGCATGAAGCTCTTCCGGGTCGGGCTTGAGATTCGTGTGATAGCGATCCGGATTGAAGAAGCCCATCAGGTCGCCATGGTAGTAGCTGGCGCTGTAGCCGCCATCCGCCGGCGGTACCTTGTTCTCCAGCGAGCGGTAGGCCGCGCCCTTGACGAAGCAGAGCTTGCCATTGACCACATCAAGCTCCGGGAACCACTGCTTGGCCTCGCTGTGGAGATCGACGAACAATCTGCGGAAGAAAGGCAAGAAATCGTCGCCTGTATGTGCCGCCAGCTGGATGAAGCCGAACGTCATCGCCGCCCTGTCCCAGGCGTTGATCACCGTAAAGCAGGCGTTGGATTCCGCCCAGCCCGTCGGGTAGATAAGCTCAGGCCATTTCCCGAACTCGGTCCAGTCGGCCGGGTCGTAGGCGATCCGCGGCTGGTCGCCGGTTGTCCGCGCCAGGCCGCGGGTCTTGCCTTCCGGATAGCCGCTATATTCGAAGAAGCGTCCCAGGAAGACCGGAGAGGTGCTGGCGTCGTATAGCACATCCCACCGGCTCGCACCCGGCTGCTTGCGCACCAGCCAGCCGGCGAGCGGCTTGTAACCGGTGTCGAGCGCGATCTTGAGATTGGGATCGGGCGAAAGGCTCGTCGCCGGCATCGCCGGCTCGTCCTCCGTGCCGTTGCTTATGATGGGGTCGCCGTTCCCGTCCGGGATCCCGCCGGGCGAAGGCTGCAGCGCCGCGTCCAGTTCGGCGCCGCTCTTCGGCCAGGCTATGCCGAGCGCCTCCGCGGTGGCGGGGCCGCCGATCAGGTCGGTTCCGTTCTTGCCGAATACGTCGAGCTGGAACTGCCGCAGCGCCTTGGCCGTGTGCCCGCCAAACAGGCCGTCCGGGGTAGCCGAACCAATGTTGTAGCCCTTGGCGAGAAGGCCGGTCTGCAGGCGCTCGGCCAATAGTCCACGTGAACCGAAGCGCACTGTCGGCGCACGTTTGGCGTAGCCGAGTTCGGCGGTCCGCAACGCCTCGTTTTCTTCGAAGACGGCAAGCGCGAAATGAAACTGGTCGAGGCGATAGGCGTTGTTGAGGAACTTCTTCCACGGACCGAGTTCGGTGGTGATCGCCGTCGCGCCGCTGTCGCCTTCCTTGCCGGCAACGACGACGCAGCCGTAGGAGGAATAGTAACTCGCCGTCTCGTTGATCTGCCGCGAACAATGCAGATTGTCGTACACTACTTCGAATTCGAGCCGGTCATCCCCCTCATAGTCCGTGTCGTCGCTTGTCCGCCATACGGGCAGTTTGCTTTCGTTGCGGAACGCCAGGTGCCGGTCGGAGCCGTGATTGCCCTTGAAGTAGCGATGATCCGGCATTCCGGGCACTTTTCCGAAGAAACCGGACGCAAGGCGGTTCACGCCATTGCCGTTGTCGGAAAGCTGCGCCGCAACGGCGGTCACATGCGGCACGGAACTGCCGACGAACACGGCGAGCTTGCCGGTGCCGGTCTGCCATTGACCTACTGTACATCGCATGTGGCGGTAGTCGATCGGCGTCATCAGGAGTTCGTGGGCGTTGCGAAAATCGGAACCGCCGAATTCAATGGGCTGCGCGCCCCGCAAGGCAAAGAAGACCAGTTCGTTCTCCGGCACGACGAAGGAACCGAGTTTAAACATGTCCCGCAAAACGTCGTCGCTTATCGAGAATTTCATCTCCCGTCCCTCGGCTTGGTTCGGTCGCCGCGATCGGCCCCGGGGCGCCTTCTGACCGCAGGCGAACCCGGCGCATGCAGGCCGACCGCTTCCGGCTATTTGCCGATAGTGAACTCGAGCGCCCCACCGATCGAGACACAGTCGAACAAGGCGAGCGTGCGATAGACATTTTCGGTTTCTTCCAACACAAGGAACGTTTTGGCGCTGCCGGTGGCTGCGACGGCGGGAAGCACGCCCAACAGCTTGACGATGCCGTCCCCCTGCTTTCCGCTCCAAAGCCGAGGGTTCCTCTTCGGCCAAAGGTTCTGGTCGCGTTGCGACATCGCCAATATCAGGGAAACCCGACGTTACTGATTTGCCAGATACACGACGGTCTTCGCATTCCACTAGCAACATCACTCTCTCCTGCTATTCAGTGTTTTTCCGAAGCTGCGAGTAGCCTGGCGAGTTGACTTCTGCGCAGAACGCCAGGAGAGCCGCGCAAACCTCCTTGATGGTTGTCTCGCGCCCGCTGTCATCGGGCTGGAACTCGTAGCCGCACTCCATCGTAAAGCCGAGCACCTTGGGCAGCCCAGGCCTGGCGAGGTGACGACTGTAGGCATAGTCATCACTTGCGCCTGATGTCGCATAGAGTTCGAATGCGGGGCCGACGCTGTAATCATCCCCTGCCACGAGGGTGATCGCATCTTTCATCGCTCGTGCCAGACTCCGCACGACGTTGAGATCGACCTCGGTGATGAACTCTCCGTAGGAATCGTCGGGATTGCCACGGATCCCGTCGAACGCCGGGTTCAGAAAATTCTGCTCAGGAGCCGTGGTCTGGTTGGAATCAAGGCCCCACGAGTGAAACACCGCCGGTATGGCGCTATGGACGTCGACAAACCAGCCGATGCCAGGCACGCTATCGAGCAGCCACACGATGTTGCGCGTCTCGGATTCCGATGCGGCAGCAGGACCGACGTAGAGATATTTGTGGCATGGATCGTCGGACGCGCTCACGCCGCCGGGTGCGAAATGCAGCCGAAAGTCCCAGGCGACGTCGAAGTTCCGATTGATATCGACGCCGTGGCAGACGCCACCTTGCTGATTGACCATTGGCCTGCGGTTCTTGCGCCAATCCCCGTCGACGTTCTGGCTGAACACGCGCCCGTCAGGGTTGGCACAAGGCAGGACCACGATCTGGATTCGATCGACGATCGAGGCAATCGTCGACTTGTCGAAGTAGGAGGAACCGTATCGCAGCCCGGTGCCTGAGCTGTAGGCTTCCAGAAGATCGGCAGCAAGAGAGATCAAAGCGTCCGGCGGCACCCACTCCCGGGCGTGGACGCCGCCCACGAAGACAGCGGTCCGCTGATCTGGACCACGCGTCTTTCCGATGGCGAGTGCTCCAACGCGCCGTGATTCCACGGTGAGCTTGGGAAGCGGTATTTGCGTAGTCAGCGTCGGATACTTCTCAGAGAGAATCTGAACCGCGCTAACGATCTCGTCATAGTTGAGGTAGGCCATGTCCTACTCCTTCCTTCCGGGTCCGCGCGGCAGTTCGCCGCTCAGAAAGCGGTTGCCTGACGAGACGAGTCCGAGGCGAGAACTTGCGTCGGGGACGGCCTCGAGGACTTCGATCGAGATGCCCGTCGCCGCACGCGCGACGAGGCCTGCGATCTGCGCTTCGTCAGCGATCCCGATCGTGCTCGTGTGATCGCCCTCTCGGCGGGCAACAGGGCGGCAGCCGAGATCGACTTCGCTCTCCGCCAGGAACTGGCGGAGAGCAGCCTTGCTCTCCGCCGATATCTTGAGCTTCCGTTGCATGGCGGTCGTCACTTGTTGGCGGCTATGGTCTGATCGACCCAGTCCTTGACGGTCGACACGCGCGTGTAGACGCCGTAGAGGTCCGGCTGGGCGCAGCCCCAACCCCAGCTGACGATGCCGACCAACTCAGCGGCGCTCCCCATCCGCGCAGCAGGTCCGCCGCTGTCACCCTGGCAGGAATCCTTGCCGCCCGCCGCCTTCCCCAGGCAGATCATGTTCTCCGAGATCGCGCCGCCGTAGCTGGTGGGGGCATTGCAGGTGTCGTTCGACACGACGGGGACATCAACGCGGAGCAACTGGTTAGAACTACTCCCACCTTGGCTGGTTGCGCCCCAACCCGATACGCGTATCTGGAAATCGACGGGCAGCTCGGTCGCGACCGTGGCGAGCGCGATCGGCTGGCCAACCGCTAGCGGCTCCTTCAACTTGATGAGGGCCGCATCAAAATCCATCTCTTGTGCCGTCTGTCCCCATTTTGGATGGATGAAGATCGCCGTGGAGTCGACCCGGACCCCTCCTGAGGTCTTGAAGACTGTGCCAGCCAATACGTCCACATTTGCGGCATCCTTATTGACCAGGCTGTTGTCGACGCAATGTGCGGCGGTAAGGATCCACTGCGGTGCTACGATCGAGCCCCCGCAGAACTGGAAAGGTGCAACAGGTTTTCCCTGGAGAAGCGCGACCTGCCACGGCAGCTCGCTGATGTCGTCGACCTTGACACCGCCAACGATGAAGTCCTGGAATTGGGATGCGGCGGGAGACGCGCTCATGATCAGGGTTGACGCGACTACTGCTGCGCTCTTTGCTATAAGGTAGTGTTTCATTGCATATTCTCCTGTTTTGCAGCTGGACTTACTTCATTTATTTTGTATTCGTAAGTGGAGGTAAATATACTCACCTCAACTAGTTAGGACTTGTGTACGGGCAGCAGCGACAGCCGCCGCGGCGTTCACGCAGCCGAAGCCGAAATGGATGGAATGCCCAGTCGGGTCGTAAGCCTCCGGAGGGCCGATTCGACGAGCTGTTCGCTGAAGGATCGCCCGCAGTTGGTCGGCGCTGAGCGCAGGTGCGGCGGACAGGACCAGCGCGCATACGCCCGAGACCAGCGCGCAGGCGCTCGATGTCCCGCCGAACTGCCGGTAATAGTCGCCCGGCCCGTAGCCGCGGTATCTCACAACACCGTTGGCGTCCGCGTAGCTCCCGGTCACGTCGCTGGTGATGATGGCCCACCCGCCACCGCCGCTGGATGGCGCGCAGACTGCGATTTCAGCGCCGAAGTTCGAGTTGTCGTCCCTTTGATCAAGGCTGGTCGATGACGCGACAGCTATCACAAGCGGGTGTGTCGCAAGTCCGTTGTGATGGAATTGGTCGTTAATGCTGGTGTTGGAGTTTCCAGCGGCGAACAGAACTAGGGTGCCCAACCCCCCACGGCCTTGCTTGGCGCAGAATGTGATCGCGTTGAACAAACGATCCCCAAGCGCATACTTCGCCGCCCTTGGCCCCCAGCTGCAATTGACGACCCACGCCCCACTCATCGCCATGTATTCAAACATCTTGGCGAGCGGTTCCGGCTCGACGTCCACTCCCATGCGAACTGGCATGATGCGTGCGTTGGGTGCCACCCCGATCATGTCGCCGGCGCCCGACATGCCTGCGGCGACGCCCGCGCAGGCCGTGCCGTGCCAATCGTCATTGCCGTTGACCGGAACGCCGGGGGTCACATCGGGCGAGTTAGTGACGAAGTTCCAAGGCAGCACCGCCTTGTCCCGAAGGTCGGGGTGCGCAAGGTCGAAACCGTCATCGATGATCCCAATAATGACGTTGCGGGCACCGAGACCTCCCAACGCTGCCCACGCATCAACGACGCGCGCGTCGGCGCCGGCCTTGTATCCCAACGTATTGCCTCCGTGCTTGCCGATGTTTCGTAAGTGCCAGAGTTCGCCGAGCAGCTGGTCTCCCGGCAGCAGGAATTGGGCAGGTTGCATGGGCGTCGCGAGGTCTGGCTCTGCAACGGCAACCGCGGGCTCGGCCTGAAGCTTTACGCAGAGCTCGACCGGATCGGTCGGCGCACGGACTGTGAAGTAGCCATCGCGTTCGGCCTTCAAGACCGTCAGGGAATGACGCCGCAGGACGCCATCGGCGTCTTCCTGGGCGACGCCTTCGGCGAAGGATAAGTAGATCGTGCCCATCGGCACGAAAGGAACCAGGTCATCGGACGTGTGATAGACTGCGGTTTGCCGGTCCATCGACATCATGCGGCCGAGATCCTCACGCGCCGACTTGTGTCTCGCTGGCGACGAGGGAAGTTCTACGATGTCAAACCCTGCGACCCTGCCGCGAAGTGCGCCTCTGCCACGCGCTTCGAGCGACCGCACCTCGTTTTCGAAGGACATCGTTCTGCCGGCCCGCGGCCTGAGCGCGACCAATTCGTCGCTTCTGGTCAGGATGACCTTCGACTGTCCAAGCTTGATCTCGATATCACTCATTCTGAAATGTCCTGGAATGCGGGCCGCCCATGGGGATCACCTCGTTAGACTTGCACGGGCGGCCGCAACTGCTGCGGCAGCATCAACGCAACCGAATCCGAAGTAGATTGAGTGGCCGTTCGGCCCGTATGCTTGGCCGCCGATCCGTCGCGCGGTGAGCTGCAGGATCGAGCGCAACTCGGCGGCGCCAAGCCGCGGCGCCGCCGAAAGGACCAGAGCGCAAACGCCCGCCAGCAGGGCGCAGGAACTGGACGTGCCCCCGAAACATTCGTGATAGTCGCCGCTGCTGTAGCCGCGTGGCCTGACGGTTCCTGCGGCATCGGTCCAGCTGCCGGTCACGTCACTGGTCACGATTGTCCAGCCGCCGCCACCGCTCGAGGGCGCACACAGGCAAATTTCGGAGCCGTAATTCGAGGTATCGGACCTCTGGTCGAGGCTGGTCGACGATGACACCGCGATGACGTCGGGATGCGTGGCAAGCCCGTTGAAATGGATTTCGTCATTTATGCTGGTGTTCCGGTTCCCGGCGGCGAAGAGTACGGGCGTTCCAAGCCCGCCCCGACCTTCCCTAACGCAGCGCGATATGGCGTCGAAGACGCGCTGGCCGATGGGGTAGCGGGCTGCCTTTGGCCCCCAGCTGCAATTGACGACCCACGCCCCATTGTCCCTCATGTAGTCGAAAATCCGCGCCAGCCCCTCGGAATCGATGTCAGAACCCATGCGCACGGGCATGATGCGCGCATGGGGAGCAGCGCCCACGATATCTCCTGCGTCGACCCTGCCGGCGGCGACGCCGGCGCACGCCGTGCCGTGCCAGTCGCGATTGCCGGCGGCCGGCTCACTGGGCCCAACGTTGGGCGAATTTCGTCCGAAATCCCACGCCAGCACGGCCTTGCCCAGCAAGTCCGGGTGCGAGAGGTCGAAACCGTCGTCAACGATGCCTATGACCACACTATCGGAGCCGAGGCTGCCGAGGGCATACCAGGCTTGCACGACACGCGCGTCGGCACCGGCTTTCAAGCCGCTGGTTTGTCCGTCATGCTTGCCGATATTGTTGAGATGCCAGTGCCGGCCGAAGAGCCGGTCTTCGGGAAGCAGAATGTTGGCGGGCTGTCTCGGCGTGACGAGGTCGGGTTCCGCAATGCCCACAACCGGATTCGACTGCAGGGCAAAACACGCTTCGACGGGGTCTGCCCGCGTGCCGACGGTGATGAAACCGTCACGTTCCGCCTTGAGCACGACAAGTGAGTGTTCTTGGAGGACGCGATCGAGGCTTGCCTGATCGGCTCCTTCCTTGAAGGACATGTAAATGGTGCCGGTCGGCACGAAAGGAACGTTGTCATCCGAGGTGTGATAGACCGCGATCTGCCTCTGCATCGACATCATGCGGCCGAGATCTTCATGCGCTGCCTGCCGCCTAGTCGGCGCGCTGGGAAGTTCAATGATGTCGTAGCCGCCAACCGTGCCACGCCGGACGCCGCGGCCGCGCAGCTCGATCGAATTCACCTCGGCCTCGAAGGATCTTGAACGCCCCGGCTCAGGCTTGAGCGCGACGAGCACATCGCTTCGCGAGAGTGTTGCCGTCAATCCACCGAGCTTGAGGTCGATATGCGTGACCATGTGTGCCCCTTGAAGAAATCGGGACGGGCCCGCCGCCCGCCCCGATCAAGCGCGGTGCAACCGCTGGGAGAACGCTCGTTGCACGACCGTTTGAACGGCTGGCGGGCACCATTTACCCACCAGCGTTACACCGGCGTTACACTGCGGACTCCTCACGCGGCGAGTAATCCGAAGTGCTATTGATATTTCCGCAAATCCGGCAGAAGCTTCATCTGAGCTGGGGTTATTTTGGGTATGAGCAACGCTGTATCGATAAGGTTACTTGGAAATCCTGCGATCGAAGAAGGCGTAAAGGATCGGACATTTCCGTCGCGCGGCTTTTGCCTAATTGCCCTGCTTGCATTAAATCCCACCCGGACAATTACCCGCGCCCAGGCCGCATCCCAGCTCTGGGATAGTCATGATACGCATGCCAATATGGGCAACATGCGCCAACTGATACTGCGCATGTCGAAGGCATTGCCCTCTTTGTGGTCGATATTGTTTGTCGACGACAAGATGTTGAGGATCACCGATCCGTCTCGCATCGATGTGTGCCGCTTCCTCGAGTTCGATGCGTTTGCTGGAGAGAATTCGCTGTGGCAACTCATGGAAACGTACCGGGGCGATCTGCTGCAGGGCATTGAGGTGCCGGCGCATGAGGACCCCTTTACCGTGTCACGCACCTATCTGCGTGAGCGCTATTTCGGCTTCGCCCACAGCGCGCTGAAAGAGCTGACGCGGTATGGGCATGCGGACGCATCCTCGATCCAAGCCCTCGAGCGACATGCTCTCGGAATCGACAATGGCCGAGAGGAGACCTATAGGTCCCTCATCGCGGCCTACGGCGCACTTGGCCGGGCCGATGAGTCCCGACGCGTCTTTGCTCTTCTCACCGACGTGCTTCGTCTGGATGGGGCCAACGGACCGAGACCGGACACGCGCGCCCTGCTTGCGCGCGCTACGGCGAGATCGATCGATCTCGGGTCGACTGCTGTCGGCCCCGACCGACATACAACTCCGTGCCGGCCACGCGTTGCGCTGCTGGCGCCGAACTGGCTCTCGCCATCCGGCGAGGAGAACCTCCAGCGTGCCTTTGTGGAAGACGCGGCGAACGAGCTCGCGCGACACAAGAGCCTCGTAACGTTGGCGTCGCACAGCTCGTTCCAGGCAAGCAGCGACGGAGGTGTTCTCGACAAAGGCTCACCGCTGCGCGCCGACTACGCCGTGAGCACATTCGTACGCTCGCGGACTGGGGGCAACGAAATCACCGTGCGCGTGGTCGAAAGCAGCTCGGGCTCGATCGTTTGGGCGGGCGACTATCCGCTGTCGCCAGACTTCATCGCCAGCTCGAACCGGGCGCTTGTCGGCCGGGTAGCATCCGAGCTGTCGAGTGCGATCGAGCGGCACAGCTTGGCTTCGCCGGATCGTACTGGCAACCCTTCTGCATATCTCATGTTCCTGAAGGGGCAGGATACGCTGAAGACATGCGACCTGCGCAGCGTAAGACGCGCCCGACGCTTCTATGCACAGGCCATTTCGCAAGACGACCGGTTTGCCGACGCCTATTCTGGCGCCTCCAGCTCCCTTTACCTCGAATGGCTGCTGCTCGGTGGCAACGATCCATTGCTGCTGGCAGAAGCACGCGATCTCGCCGAACGGGCGATCGCCTCTGATCCATTCAACTCGGTCGGCTACTGGCGCCGCGCCATGGTAGCCCTTTATCAGCACGACTTTGATGAGTGCGATGAAAGTTTCATGCTTGCCCGGGATCGCCACCCAAACTCTGCCGACATCCTGCTCGACTACAGCGACGCGATGGGCTTCGTCGGAGACCCGGACGAAGCGTGGACCACGTTCGAGCAGGCAATAGATCTCAATCCGACACCCCCTGACCACTATTGGTGGGCAGGGGCGAGTGTAGCATTCTCGCAGGCAGATTATCTTAAAGCGATCGGTCTTTGCGGTCGCCTCAGCAACGACGAGCCGGTGCTGCGCTTGCTGGCAGCAAGCCACGGGCATCTAGGCAATCTGTCGGAGGCGAGCGGATATGCGCGCCGTCTCCAGGAAATCTACCCCGGAGAGACAGCAAACAGCATGACGCGGCTGCAACCGCACCGCTCGCCAGCCGACATGCAGCCTTTCATCGAGGGGTTGCGCATTGCGGGAATCAAATAGGAGGGAAACATGCCCAACAAGCCATCTCGTGCATTCATCATTGGAGACAAAGATCACGGCCTGACCATCGTAATCACCGATCCGGTCATGGTCGTCCACTATTCGATGGACGATCTGAACAACGTCGCCATCAACCAGATGGCGGGCAAGGAACCTATTGCTGCGATGGGCGCCGTGGTGCAGGAACTTCTCCCATTTCTGCGCGGCGTCGACCTTGACTTGCTGAAGCAACGCGAAGTCGAGATGAAAAGCCCGCCCCATGGACAATTCGAACTTCCCTACGAGACGAAACTGCTCGAGGAGCTCAACAACGCGGCTGCGATCGGCCGCATCATCCGCAACAACGGAACGGTCTGCGATGTCGACTTCTGCGTAGCGCTGGACGTCGATCCCGGGGACATCGTCGCCAAAGGGAGGAATACAGGTCCGGCAATCGACATTCAGGGCTATCTCGCCACACACCAGGGCTCTGCTACCGTGCCTGCCGGTCCCCAGACCTTTGTCATCAGCAACCTGCCTGTAGACAACCTCGACCCCCTCGATCCGTGGGTCGACAAGGTGTGAGGAAATGCTCTCCTCACATTCTGACGTCGAGCAGGCGTTTCGCCGGGTTCAGGCGTTTCGCGGCGAGATGGCGGCGGACCTGGAGCCGGCCTCGCGTTGGCTCACGCGAGGCGATCTGGAGCCCGTCCTCGGCAGCTTCGGTATCACCCGGGTCGCAGACCTCACGGATCTCGACCTGATCGGTATTCCCGTCTGCGCGGCGGTAAGACCGGCATCGCGCTCACTGTCAGTTTCTGCGGGCAAAGGCATGACATATGAGGCCGCCTGGACCTCGGCCGTCATGGAGAGTTGCGAGCAAGCGTTGGCCGAGGACGCGCGCACTCTTACAGCCGTCGTGGACAGCCCACGCGGGCTCGCTCGCCGCAGACTTCGTAGCGTGCCACTTGATCGACAGTCGAGATGCGCGGCCAGGCATTTGCCGCAGGACCAGGACCTTGCCTGGGTGAGAGGCCTGTCCTGGATGACCGGGGAACCTGTCTATGCCCCTTATGAGTTGGTCGGCATGGACATGGTCACGCTCGCGCCGTGGAACACGCGGGCGTTCCGGATGTCTTCCGTCGGTCTGGCTTCGGGTGGCGATATTGCAGGAGCATTCACACACGCGCTTCGCGAGATCGTCGAGGACGATGCGATGTTCGGCGCGCTACTCCCCGGTGCCGGGCGGCAAGCCGTTTGTGTCGAGTTCAACGCGGGTCAGGATCATGAGTTGGTTCGCGCAATCTCGCTCCTCGCGGCAGCAGGGGTTGAAGCGCGCTTCAGCGTGGCTGGCGACAACGATGGGTTGCCGGTGGTCATGGCCGCCCTGGTGCCAGAGGAAGATTACTCGCGCGGGCGGTCGTACTTCAGTGGCTCCGGCTGCCGATCTGGCTTGGAGCAGGCGGCGCTCGCTGCTCTGCTTGAAGCCGTTCAATGCAGAGCCCTATTCATCTCCGGTGCCAGGGACGATCTGTTCGAGGATGAATATGGCGGAGTGCTGACGAGCAGCACCGAAAGGTTGTTCGGCAGCTACCGGCTTCTGCCGCAAAGCATCGGCCTGAACCGCCACCAGGATCTGACTTTGAAAGATACCATCGGCAGCGTCATGGAAGGCGTCCGCGACATCTATGTCTTCCCGCTCGGCGGAGGCAGGTTTGGGATCGAAGCGGTCCGCGTGCTTGCCGACGATTTGGTCAGCATGCACCAACCCGAATCCTATGCACATTCCGGGCGCGCTGCGCGGAAGCTGCTGCGTCAATGGAGCCTCACATGAGGCCTCTGATCTTCGTCGGTCCGAGCCTTTACCGCGGGGGTGTGCAAGGTGGGCAGGCGTTTGACATTGCGCCACCGGCCCGGTGCGGCGATGTCATGCGCGCGGTGCTCGAGGGGCGCAAGGTCATCGGGTTGATCGACGGCATATTCGAATCCGGACCTGCAGTATGGCACAAGGAAATTCTGTTCGCGCTTGACGCCGGCTGCCGCCTGCTCGGTGCGGCGAGCATGGGTGCCCTCCGAGCAGCTGAATGCTGGCAGTTCGGGATGATCGGCATCGGCCACGTCTTCGAGGACTATAGGACAGGCCGCCGCAGTGCTGATGCCGACGTCGCCTTGGTTCACGGGCCGGCAGAGATTGGCTATCTGCCGCTGACGGTTCCGCTCGTCGATGTGGCCGACGTTCTGCAGCGAATGCTTGCAGCGAGCGTGCTTGACACCTCGCTCGCCAGTGCCATCACGGCTGTGGCCGGCAAGACCCATTTCAAGTCGCGGACGTGGAAACAGGTGCTGGCCGGCGCAGGCATGCAGAGAGAGTTTCAGGAGGCCACGCTACGGTGGATCGCCGCCAGTGGACCGGCGGTGAAAACCCGCGACGCCCTTTTGCTGATCAACAGGATCGGGGAAACGTCGTCGTACAACCCCGCTGCGGGACCTTTCCCTCACACGCCGTTTTCGGCCCGGCTGCTCGAGCTCGTGAGAAACTAAATGCTGGGGCATTGGAGGATCATCGCAGCTTCAGGGGCGTTGCTGATCGCCGCTTACGTCTCGACCTTGTTGATGGCGGGCGATGAGGGATCAGGAAACCTGCCTCCACTGGCCATATCGTGTGATCTGGTCGCCGCCTATGGCGGAATTTTCGAAGTGCCCTCAGGAGTAGAGATCAACGTCACCGACCAGAATCGTGGGGAACTGCTGGAACGGGTTCGCGGTTGCGTCGAAAGTCTGCTCGTTGAGGAAGCGTCTGGTCGATACAGGCAGACGGTCGATACGCTCAATGGGCCAGTCGTTTCGGGTGCGGATCGGGTAGAAAGAAGCTTTGTGAAGATCGAACTTGCAGCGGCTCTCGCGAATACCGATGCAGCCAAACAGCAGCGCAATGTTGCTCGCCGGCTCGTCAGCGGATGGCATGAGGCCAAAGACATTATCGAACGACAAGGAGCCGGTCCGGCGCTCAAGGAGAGTGACTGGCCCGCAGTCGGGGAGGCGAAACACCGCGACGATGTTCCAGCATACCAGAAGGCCTGTCGAGATGCGGGAGTACCGGTGCCCGGATCATTCGTGACGGACCCGCGCTGGACCAATAGGGGGGATCTCGACTCCGAAACCCATCAGTATTTCTTCCGCTCGGATTGGCCTGACGCCGAGGTGTGGACCTACAGGGATAATGTCTCCGGCGGTTTCTGCGTGGCGCTCGTCAGGCGCAAACCCGGTTGGCCCGTGCAATATGTCGGCACGATTTGCGCAGACAAGCTGCAAAAGAAAGCGTGTTTCTTCGACAACATTGTCTACGAAGGTTCCGCCACGAAGCGCATCAGCTGGGACGATTTCAAGACGCGGGATTTCAGTGAATTGGTGCATCCCAAGGACGGCGAAGATCGTTGCAACGTCTGCCACCTCGGCAATAACCCGTTTATTGTGCACCCGAAGACGCTGCTTGGGCAGACCATCAAGTCAATGTACGCAGAGGACGTGCCGAAGTCGCAAACGTTTGAGTTTGTCGGTCTTGGGAACGAACGTGATCCCTGGTCTAATTTCGGCCTGATCATTCCCCCAGACGCAGGTGGGTGTTTCAAGTGCCACGGCCTGCCCCAAGTGACGACGAACCACAAGTTCTGTAGCAGCATCATCGAGATGGCCGCTAACAGGACCATGCCTCCCGGGCACTGGCCTCCCGATCCAAAGGGGGGGCCATGGTTTTGGCCCGACGCCAACGGCTGCTTTGCAAAAGATTTTGCTGCGTTGGCAGACTACTTTCCAAGTCTGGTGAAACTGAAGTCCGTCTGTTCGGGTAAGGTCGAGAAAATCTGCCCAACCCAGTAGTAGCTGGTGGCGTGATTGTTCCGGAAGGCGCTCGGACCGAGTAAGGCGACGTAGCGTTCGGCCCCAACTCCCAACTCCGGCAGCGGAAACGTTGATCAATGGCCAAGACAAGCCGCGCACGGTGGGTGTCTCGATCCGACGCATGGCAACGCTGCATTCGGAACAGCTTCGGCTACGGCCCGACGCCACTCGTAGCGCTTCGAATGCTCTTCGCCACTTATGGCGCCCCAAATGAAGTGTCGGCTTCCGCGAAAGGTATAGGGGCTCTTCAGGTTAAATTTGGGCCAGGTCGCGGCAATTGCTAGTTCCATGTCGCAACCCTGGTCGCTGCGCGCTACGCGTGGCAACGAAGCGCGAAATGCGGCGAGGCAGAGTGTGAGGAAAGGTGATAGCGCTCTCCCGACTCGAACCCCAGAGGGATTGGGTCGATCAAGCTCTTTCCGCAACGGATTCTGACACGCGAACTTCCTGGATGAGCACACGCAATTCGACTGAAGATGAGAGACAGAAAGTTCGAAAAGCTTCCAGGAAGCCCAGTCGATGGTAACTGTAGAACCGTCTGACTGTCCTCCTAGGGGTCGACAGCGGTCAGTCCGCTTATGGGAACGGATGCGGAAGGCTGCGGTTCGGCTCTCGACCGCATTGCCGCCGCTCCTGCGCTCCGGTAGGACTGCTTTTAGCACTTAGCGGACTTGTGTCTCGGCTTTCCTGGTAAGCCTGCACCGCGGATGGCCAGTGGATGCCGCAAGCTGCCAATCCGCCTTAATTTCGTAACTCCGACTCAGTGGCTTTCTACAACGTAGTGCTTCCTAATCTCTTTTTCTTCGTAGAGATCATCACTAACCATCGCCACGATGATGGCGGCGACGGCAAAGCACAGATCAACGTCGGCCTTAGCAATCGGCTCTGTTTTCGTGTTGTGAGCGATAGCGTTTCTGAGTTTTTCGCACTTGTCGAAACCGTTCTTAACGTCTCCCCATATCTTCACTTTATCGAGGCCGCCGACAGACGGTGGCATGTTCGCCTTTATGATCGCCTGCAGTTTCTGCATCAGTCGGATGTCAGGTTTGGTCCGCTGATCGTCGGATTGCCCCTTGTTGAGTTTCTCACGCTCCGATTCAACGAAGCTGTCGAGTGCCGAAAAATATGAGAAAAATGCCTGCTTGAGCTTTCCCTCTTCCTCGAACGCGAAACCTTCGGCAATCGCTTCCGCAGCATATCCGATACGACTGCTTTCTCCGGAGTAGGAGGCCACGATGAAATTGAAGCGCACATCCATTCATTTCCATGGAAGTACCAGACAAGCTTCCCCTGACCAGTGCTCGGCACCCAAAGCGGTCTGCCATCTGGAGTTCCAAGGCAAGCTTCCCTGTGCTTTCAGAAGTTGCTTTCGGTAGCTCATATTCGGGATCATCGTGCGGGTCATCGTCAACGAAGTACCCATAGTCGTCCAGTATCAAACTATGGATGAAAATCGCTTCGTCCGAGAGATCGAACTCGTGCCAGACTGGGTAGTCCTTATCGGTTCCCCCGTCGTACGGGATGAAATCGAAGTCGGGAAGGAGTTCAGTGGTCCTATAGACGCGCCTGACCTCGGAGGCCTCCAATTTAAGGCAAACACTGAGCTTGTCCTGGCTCAACGCCTCCGTCAGCTTACTCATGAATTCGACCTCGAATCTTGCAGAGCATTCATATCCAGGTTCTGCAGATCACGTCGTCTGCGTGAGTACAACCATCAATGACTGAAACCCATGGGGGATTTATGACCACTTCCGCCGGCCAAAAACCAAGCTTGATGGACTTTGCTCGCGCAAAAACTTTGTTGGCGGCTCGACTTCGCAAACTCGATGCGACCGGCACGAGTGGATTTGAAGGTCTCATGCGAGACGTCCTGTCAGAAACCACAGGTCAGCTGTTCAGGTTGGCCAAATCAGGCCCGCAGGCAGGATCCGATGTCCGGACGATCGAGCACAATACATTTCGCGTCGGTCTGGAAGCCAAAAGATATGGCGCGAAAACACGGCTTAGCCTTGATCAGATGAAGGCAAAGGTCGTCGACTCCGCTCTTCAAAGCGACCCTGTCGATCTATGGATACTGGCTGCCTCGCGGGAGATCCCGGTCACCGATATCGAAGCGCTCCGAGACATCGGAAACCGCCTGGGAGTAGCTGTGCTGGTCCTCGATTGGCCAAGCCACAAAGACTCGCTTCCCGACTTGGCGGTCCTTTGCCTTGAAGCGCCAGTCGCCATGGCGCGCCACTTTGGGAACGACCGATCTCTGCGGGACGTGGTCAGAGCAATTGGATCCCACCCGGATTTCGCAAAGTCTCGCGAGAGGGTCCGCCAAAGGCTGCTGGACGCCGATATCGGATATGCGGCAGCTGTGAGCGCCATGAAGACCTGGATTGAGGTTGGTTTGTCCAATCCCATGAACGCGGCATCACGTCTTGGCGGGAGCTTTAACAATCTGCATGACCCTGCCGTGAGGAAAGTCTTACGGCCATCGCTGAACGAACAGCTCGACAAATGGCTCATCAGCGGTCGACCTGCGGTTCTGCTCGGCGATGAAGGCATGGGGAAAACCTGGTCCTTCTTGTCCTGGTGGGCAGCGAATTCCGCAGACGGCCGTAATCTGCCTCTGTCGGTTTTCGTCTCGGCCAATGACGTCCGGGACGACAACGCCGAGGAGCTGCTGGCCAAGGTTCTAGCCAGACGGCTCGGCCATGGCGATGCGACGTTCTGGCTACGCAGAGTTGGGCTCTGGCAGCGCGCCGATTTCGCCGGTCAGCAGTTCATTCTGGTCGTCGATGGACTGAACCAGAATTGGCGAAAACGCGATTGGTCGGATTTCCTGCAACCGCTCTACGACGAGCGCTGGAAAGGTCGCTTTGCCGTTCTGACCAGCTGCTGGCCAGACCATTGGGCCGATCTGCACAGGCTGGCGCCGTTGGCTCCCCGTCCGGATGAAATTCGTGTTGGTCCCTTCAGCAACGACGAGCTGAAAGCGCTGTTGAAGTTGCACGCGGTGGAGGGTGAGGCGTTTGGAGATCGGATGCTGGATCTTATGAAGGTGCCGCGTCTCTCCCAGTTGGCTATCGAACGGCGTGAGGCCCTCGCGCCAACAGGCGACATAACGCCCGAGCGGCTCGCATACGAAGATTGGAAGCACAGGGTAGGCCGGCGCGGAGCAGCACTGGCGATTTCCGATGAGGAATTCCGAGATTTCATCCGCGATCTCGGCAGCGGCGTGAAGGTTTCGCTTGATGACGCAATGTTCACCCGCGTTGATCTGGTTACGAAACTGGGCCGGGAGAGCGGCAAGGGCCAGGACGACCTTCGCGAAACCGTGGCGGAGCTGATCGCCGGGCGTTGGCTGGAAGCAGGTGACGGTCCTCATCGGTTTAAACTCCGCAAGGAGCTTACGCCTTTCGTGCTCGGCCTAATATTGGCGGCTGAACTGAGAGGCCTGGGCGATGAAGGCGAGGCCGCTGCCATCATCGCCACGTTCGTAGATCCCTACAAGGGGCAACGGCTCGGCGTTTCGATCCTGCGAGCGACAGCAACAATCGCGCTCCTGGACGGGCTTGTCGGCCGGCCTGCTCGGCGTGCCATCGTTCATCGGTGGGTAGCCGAACAAAACTTCTCTCAGGTGGACTATGATGCTTTCTGGCGTTTGATCGGCCTGGATTTTGAACTTTTTTGCCAGATTGCTGAGGAGACCTGGCTCGCCCGGTCCGGCAACAGATCGATGGATGAAATCCTTATCAAGGGACTGGCACGAGCCCATTCCTTCGCAGAGATCGCGCCACGCCTCGTCAGGCAGGTGACGATCTGGCTGGGATGGCTCTGGGCAGACCCAGACGACGGACGCTTCCTTGGTAAGATTGATCCGAACTCCGAGCGATCGGTCACAAATCGCAAGCGAACTCATGACAACCTGAAACGATGGAATGACTCGCCGATATCGTCGACCTGCCCGACCGTTGAACTGGTGGCCACGGGCGACGTGAGTTGGCTCGCTCACCGGGTGTTCGGGATTCTTTCGTTCCTGCCGCTGCAGGCATTCACTGACGCGTTCCTGGCCTGGGCAATCAGCCGGGCAATCATGGCCACCGCCAATCATTTCGAGGAGCTGGCCTGGGTCTTGCGCCTGGGCGGCGGCAAATCTGGCGATTTTCATGCCGCGCTGCTGAAAGCCGTGGACGAACTGACCGCAACAGGTGATGACATTGCGCTAACTGGCGGGCAATGGCTTCTGGAGGCTCTTGGAGACGCTGTCGCCGGGACGCACCTGGCTGCGTTAGTAAAGGACAAATCACCTACAGTATTTGCAGACCGCGCGGATACCCAAAGTCCGCTTGATCCGAACGCATGCGTAGCGAACCATGATGCCAAGTTCGCAGGCGACCAGCTTTGGCTGCTCGGGCGCCAGTCGAGTGATGACGACAATCGTTTTGAGCGCCTAAAAGCTATGTTGGCCCGCACAGACCCAAATCTCCTGCAACAAATCGTTCGCTTGGCGGCCCTGAGCGCCCCGGGGCGAAACGAACTCGAATTGCAACGTCTTGTGGCCGAGGCGAACCGACTTTCGCTACTGTATAGACAGGAGGAGAGACTTCTAATCGCCGATGCCATCAAGGATTTGATCGACGCCTCGGCCATCGCCAAGGACGATGATCTTCCTTGGTGGCGAGCACGCGAGCTGGAATTGCGTCTTTGGGACCTCGAACCGGAACAACTGCTGGATAGAGTGCTCGACGATTGTCTGAAGCTGCCGATCCTCGCCAGGATCGAGAAGGTGCTGCTGCGTTGTGGACAATCAGCCATACGATCGCGCCTTTCCAGATTCCCGCTAACCGGTCCTCGCGATGACGTGCTCAGCGGGCTTCTGCTCCTGGGCGCCATAGCTGATGAAGAGGCTCTGGATGGTTGGTCAGATTTGGCGCCACTTGTCAGCAGCGTGGACGCAGAAATACGCGGCGCCGCTTTCGAACTGGCACCAGAGACACGCGACACTCAGGTGCTGCAGGCGATCGCCGATAGCGGATGGAAAGCTGCGGAAGCGAAGAACCTCAAAGACCGCTGCCGGGGATCATTGGCGTTGCTGGCTGCAAGCGAGATTCTGCAACGCCCGGAACTGATGGATGAGGCGGATCCCGAAATCTGGGCCGTCATGCTTCAACGAAATCCTGAAGACCCGGTCGCGCAGCAAAAATATCATGACTTCGTTCGCGATGCCTTCGATAGGCTGGATCAAAAGGGAGGCTCCTGGTCCTACCCGAGATATTGGGCAAACCACGACCTGCCGATGACCATCTTGATTGCGAAGCAAGGGGCGAGCCTCGTGGCCTGGTTGAACGCTTGGCTCGACGAGCGTAACCACATTTCGAACGTTGATACGCTCGATGAATTTCCTCTCATTGCCCTGTGTGAGGGACTCATTCGATCCTTGCCCGCGGCTGGCATCCCGTTGTGGCGGAAGTTGAATGACGCAAGGGACCGAGGCATCATAAAGAACCCTCGGATAACCCTGTTGCCAGTTGAGGCGCCAGCATGCGCTGCCGGAGATGAAGGACGCCGGGAGGCTCTTGACCTCTGCACGACTGACAATGTGTTGCTTGACATGGCGAGGGCCGCCATCCAGCACGGCCAATCGAGCTGGCTTGAGGCCACCATCCGAGATGACGAGGCCAGTGGCGATGCGGCCCGGATCGCGCGGGCTTATACGCTCCTGGGTTTCTGCGATCTGACACCCGCATTCGAAAAGATATGGACCGAGTTCGAGGCGAGGAAGCCACGAACAGGCTGGCTGGCCGAGGTTTACGCGACTGGCAGTGATCACTATCGTCGAAACAGATGGGCGCGCGAGTGGTATCGACGCTACCTACACGCCGCTGATCAAGCGACCGCATTTGCCGCCCACGAAGTTCTCGCGAAGACGATCGACGGGCGAGGCAACCTTTGGATCAAGGGTAAGGATATTGAGCTGCTCACGACTCCGGTCGGGCGACACTGGGACACGAACCTGACCGTACTGAACCAAGCCATCAAGAGCAGAAGCGAAACCCTTCAGGATAAGCTTTATGGCGCGAGAATCATGAGGCAGACCCAATCGCCTTGGCTCTGACGGGGATTCGACACCGAGCAAACCTGTTGGCAATGCGAATTCGAAGCGCTTGAACCAGCCGAGTATGTAAGTTGGGTTTCCGCGCAAGCTCGGTGATTAGATAAAAAGCAACCTTCTCGGCGGCGTCGCCCGAAACTGCCAGTCCGTTTTCGACCTCTTATCGACCATCATCGATGATCAGCGGCGAAGGCAGCTTCCGGCCAAAGAGCAGTCTGCCAGAATGGCCGGGATGAGGCGCAGAGCTGTCGTTCAAAAGGTAGCACGCTTGGAAGTTCGTGCTGACGCGCTATCTGGCGCATGTGCCAGAAGTCGATGCCTTCAAAGCTATCCAAAAACCGAATCTAGTGTCCTATTTTGTCCATAAGCAACCGCAATTCGGGCTGAGGCGCGACCCAGAAAGTTCGAAAAGCTTCCAGGAACCCCAGCGCGCGCCCTGCCGGGACCTGGCCGAGAATGATGGCGGAGCCGGCAGCAACGAAATTGATGGCCACGCCGGAGACAATCTGGTCGCCCCAATGGGTGAGCGAGGCGAAACTGTGCACCAGCGCGAACAATGACGCTCTCTAAGGCCCGTCGGCATTCGACAAGTAACCTAGGAGGCGGCGCGAGCGCTGGCGCTGTACGACCGACGAAGCGGCTCTCAATCCGGGGCGAAGCCGTTCTTGATCCGTGTGAGGCGGCTTTCGCCTTCCTCCGGGCCGAAGCAGCTTTCGAAATCGGTGCATTCCCGGCAACTGGGAGCGCTGCACAGCGAAAAACCTTCGGCCTCGCAGAGCTTGCGGTAGAAGTACTTCTTCCATTTCATGTTTTGGGTGTTGCCGGCCGCCAGCGTCGGAAAATGCGAGGCGAGCAGGCGGCCGAGCTCGGTCCGATTAAAAAGGCCAAGGTCCTGCCAGAGGTGGTCATTGCGCATGGCACGCCGGGCGATGATCCTGGCGAAGCGGGCGCTCGCCTTGTCGCCCGGCCGGGCATGCGCCAGCAGCAGTCCGTGCAGAAGTTCTTCCTCCAGATCCGGCTCGGGCTCGCTCACCTCTTTCAAGGCAAACGCGTTGATAGGAATAGCAGGGAAACAGCGGGCCAGGACATCGCGCAGCTCGGCGCGCGAGAGTCCGGTTGCCTCCGTCGCAGTCGCCTCGCCGGCCTCGATCTCCTCGAGCGCCCGTGAGAGCACACAGGCAAGTACATGCTGGTCGAACCTCCTCTCCAGCTCGATGTGCGGCCATTGGCCGGTGCTGAGCCGGGCATAATGTTGGGCAAATATGGTGCGTTCTCCTGGTTTGTCCTATCAAATCATGCCGAGATCCGGCCTGCCGCAACATGGGTCGGGCAGTTCTTCGGGTATACGCAGTCGCGGATCGCCTCGCGGTCGAGTAGTTCGGCAATTTTCGTATGTTCCATCGGCTCTGTCGCAAATTCTGTGATTGGCAGAGGCGTTTCGCGAGCCCCCGCCCTGCCGTTTGCGCCTTTTGGGGAACACTGGCGCCGGAAATGCCCCCGCGGAGTTGGACGTGAACCGTGCGGGACAGAGGTCGCGTGCTGAGTGCGGCCACATGCTTCAAGCCCGCCAGACTCTCGGTTGAATGAGTCCTCACAGCGCGCAGCGGGTGAGTTCCAGCGCACGTTCAGGACAGGATCGCGCGCCCCGCGATGCAGGCAGTTCCTCCCCTTGCGCAACTTCAATGTCACCAGGCAGGATGTAGCCCTCGTCATCAAGCTTGAAGATGTCCGGCGCTTGCGCCGCGCATCGCGCGTGACCCTGGCATTTGGCCTTTTGGACGATGATGTGCATGGCGCTGCCTCCATTGTCTGTGCCCCCGCTCGGGGCGGGCCTAAGACCAGTCCAGGATCAAATTTTCGATCCCGAACACATGGCCGCCAGAAGTTATCGGCGCCGTACCCTGCTTGATCCTGAAAGCCGGGATGCGCGCCAGCCACTCCTCCAGGCCAATGACAATCTCCCGCCGGGCAAGATGTGAGCCAAGGCAACGGTGGGGACCATAGCCAAACGCTGCGTGGCGGTTGTCCTCCCGCTCCAAATCAATCGTGTTGGGGCATGCGAATTCCGCCGGGTCACGATTGGCAATCATAGTGGCGCAGGAAACATAGTCCCCCTTCCGGATCGGCGCGCCTTCGAAGTCGATATCTTTCGTGGCCACGCGGATCAACTGAATGGGCGGATAGGCCCGCAGCAATTCTTCGGTTGCGAGCGGGATGCGGTCCGGTTCGCTCCGCAGCAATTGCTGATCTTTGAGGTTGCGTGCGAGGTACGCCAAGTCAAAGCCTATAGCTGCTGCGACCGTGTCGAGCCCAGCGACGAAGACAAGCACGCCGATGCCGCGGACTTGGGTGTCCGTCAGCCGGCGGCCCTCGACCTGTGCCTGCACGATAAAGGTCATGAAATCGTCAACCGCCTCATCGCGGCGCATGGCTGCAAGTTCGTCGATGAATGCCACGATCGTCCGGGCAGCCACAGGTCGTTCCTTATCGTCGCCGTGGAGCAGATCTTTCCCCCAGCCGACGAATGTATCGAGTCGGTCATCAGGCAACCCCAGAAAGCGAAGAAAGGTGCTCACCGCGAAAGGAAAGGCAAAATCCTTCATCACGTCGCAGCTTGTGCCCGACGCGGCGATCCTTTCGATCAGCTCGACCGCCCGTTCGCGGACAGCCGGTTCCAAAGCCAACACCCGCTTTGGCGAAAGCAGCGGATTGAGCAGTGAGCGAAAGACGCCATGGGCCGGTGGATCGAGCTCAAGCGGGATCGTCGGCCAGTTTTCACCCAGTATGGAGGAGAAGATGCTGCGATGGCTGGAAAAAGTCTCTGCGTCCTGCAGCACCCTCCGCTGGTCCGCGGCACGGGTGATGACCCAGGTACCCCGGCCATCTTGCGTGTTGTAGCGGGAGTAAAAGATCGGGGGCCCGTCATGTACGCGAGCGACAGCTGCGTGTGGATCCCCGTTGGGTGTTGGTGGCATCCCTGGCGATGTAAACAGGCTGAAGTCCCTCACCATTTCGGGTGGGACATGATCTGGAACGGGGTTGGTCGCCATTTTGTTTTCTCTACATTGGCGTTCATGGCTCGATTGAGATTGCACGGCTGTTCATAAAGTCGATTTCCAGCATGGGCACGTCTCTTGTCGGGCCTTCTAGATTCTGTCGCCTGATACAGCCCACCTGCACCAGCGCGGATGAGATCGGTTGCGAAGTCGATCAGAAGGGGCATCTCCGCCGCTCTGCGGTCATGAAGCAAAGCCGCCGCTATCCCCGTTGGGGTTGAGAGGCTGGTCAATCACCTCTGAACTCCGTGACACACTGCTGATGCCCTGCTGATCAAATCGTCGAAGCAAGTCTCGTGCCGGATAGGCGTACCCATGGCGCTGCACCAAGCAATGCCAGCCTGCACTGGGCCGCCGCCGCTAAGTTGATGATCACCTGTCCACCATTCTTAGGACAACGTCCGACAACCGACATCCGTGGTCGGTTTTGTCGAGTCCGCGACATCGGGCTGTTCGGCCTGGCTGCTGCTGCACAGCCTTCCGGTCGAGCGAGGAGATCGCCTCGCACGGACCGGATTGAGCAACGATGCGATCCAGCGCAAGGATCGGGTGCGATCCGACAAGACCCGACGGCGTTTGATCGGGAATATCAACAAGATCGAGCCGCGCTTCGGTTCGGCGTTGATGGCGTATGCGTTTTATCGCTCGCAGGCGCTGCAAGGATTTTCGGTCAGACGGCGATGCACTCGTGCGCAGCAGTCCGGCCGCGACGAGCTTGACTATATCGATGCGGTCTGTTCCGGCGTGCACACCCAACCGTCCGTATGCGCTTATGAAGGCAAGCCTTTCCGCACATGGAGCTAAATTCCTCGCGAGCCGCTGTCGGGACGTGCTGCCGAGTCCTATGGCGGCCGGTTCAATCCGAGGGCCTGTCGGCACTCTCCACATCCGGACCGGGAACACATGGCAGACTCTCGGCCAGAAACCGCCAGTCGCTGCCCTCGCGTTCGCCTTCCTTGCGCCTGCCGAAGAACTGGATGATCATCTTGCCGTCCGCGCCATAGGCTTCAATGGACGTGACGTGACCGTCCCTCGTCGGCTTGCGCACGGCCCAGACCTCGCGGATGCGATGGGTCCTAAGATGCAGATGGAAGGTCTCGTCGAGCACATTGATCCGCGGCCCGATCTGCTTGACCGACTTAATCGGGCCGGAATGGATCTGGATGCAACCACGATTGCCGACAAAGCACATGATCGGCATCTCGTCTTCGGCCGCCTGTTGGAACAGGGCGCCAACGGCATCATTGTCGAGCAGCCAGGCGTTATCCTCGTCGGCCGTACGCATAGCCTGGCAGCGGCTGAGCTTCAGTGTCTTCAACATATGGTAGAACTGATGCACGTCGCTTAGCCGGCCCCAGTGCTCGCGTAGGTCGTCGACCGTGGCGGCGTGGTCTGGACTCACTGTGTTATCGCGCGCCCCGCTCGCCTCGAGCAATATGATCGGCTCCTGATCGGAGGATACAAGCTCTGCCGTCAGATCCTGATAGGCCTGCAGGTTCGAGGCGGGCCTGAGATGAGCTTTGTGCATCGCCTCGCCGGTGGCATCAAAGAATTGCAGGCTGCGGCGGATCTCGGCTCCCTCGCGCTTCTCGACGGCGAAGCCATACGCCCACGCTTTCGGGAAGATGCGCAGGTCGATCCCGTCGCCGAGCAATATGGCATGCTGGTTGCCGGTGACCACTTTGCCGTACACGCCGATCTTTTGGTGCACGGCACTTTCGTTGCTGGTGACTGCCATCACCTCGCCGACCGCTTCGAGGCCGGTCAGCAGATCATCAACGCGCGGCTCGATGCGCACCGCGCCATGACCACAATGCGCCGCGACCAACTCGACTTCCGAAATGCCCAATCGAGCGGCGAGATCATGCTCCCGGATCTTCGGATTGTCTTTGCACGCCCGCCGGATTTCGTCCGGCGACGGTTTCTCGCGTTGGTCCATGCTTACCCCTGTTTCTACGACGTGTGAGGATCATCTGCCCTGCCCGGGAATCTTCAGCCGATAAGGCGCGCCGAAATGCTCGATCCTGATCTGCTGCGGGCCCATGAACAAGGTGTCGCTGGACAGCGTGCGCACGGCGTCGCACCCGTGCGAAAACCGGCGGCAGGCACATGCCAATGGCATCCCATCGAGCCGGTCGGCCGCTACTGGGCGGTGGGTGAGCGAGTGTGGGTGTTGTCGCAATCGGCCAAGCGGGCATTCGGATGCCACGGGCGGCGCTGCTTTGCCAAACAACGCGTGTCTGACCCGGTCCTGACATGTTGCTCCCCTGCTTCGCCCCATCCATCGCGCGGGCACCCACGGCATGATTGTGGATCGGCATGCTCTTGCCGTCTCGCCAAACGGAGCTTCAAAAACCGTGCCAATTGCGCCGAAGCAAGCTCAGAAGAAGTTCTGTACTTGGTGATGTGAGTTCAACCGGGAACTCAGGCCCAACATCCCTGGTGGCGGGACCGGACAAACCGACAGTACGTGTCGGTTTGCCGACACCTTCGCTGCAATGCACTCACAAGAAGCACGGCAGTGTCAGAGATGCCGCGCTGTGTTGAAACGTTTTTTCGCTTTGGCACGGTGCATGCGGCGTGATGCGCAAGCCGGTCCTGGACTGAGGAGAATGGAGCCATGATTACGCTCACCGACAACGCCGTTGCCGCCTTCAAGACTGCTCTTTCCCGCGCCAGCGAGCCGGCGGAAGGCTTTCGCATCATGGTCGAGGCCGGCGGCTGCGCCGGCTTCAAATACTTAATGGGCCTGGAGAGCGTGTCGCGCGAGGGCGACGCGATCACTGACACCGATGGGATCAAGCTGTTCGTGGACACGGGCTCGCAACCCCATGTAGCCGGCATGACCGTCGACTTCCGCACCGGGCTCGAATCTTCCGGTTTTGTCTTCGATAACCCCAATGCGCGCGAAAAGTGCGGCTGCGGCAAGTCCTTCAGTTAAACGCCCGAAGCGCCTGTGCGGCCGACAGACTGATTTTCGGCAGAGGAGACTTATATGGCCGGCACAACAGATGTCCGCGTCCTAATAAGCAAGACAAGGTCAAAGCCGATCTCGGGACCGCCATTCGCTCCCAGCAGGATTCAAAGAAAGTCGCCTCCCGAAGCAGCTCGGTTCCTGGTGGCACCCGAGCTGCTTGCGGACAAATCGCGCCGCTGCGCCAAATTCGGCTCATCGGTAGCGTTATCGCGTTCGGGCGTCCTTACCTGCGGGCTGACCTGCGGCCACTGCGAACATGTCCATATCGACGGAGATCCGATTTACGCAAACACTCCGGGCGTCTGCGCGCGCTGCCAGTTCAGGCCCATTATCATCAACGGCATGAGCCAGAGGCTCAACGAGTCGGTCTAGCGCTCGCGTCATTCTGTTTAACTGAGGATCGCACCTATGAAGCCTGTCTACCTCGACAACAACGCAACCACACGGGTCGATCCTGCGGTCGTGCAAGCGATGTTGCCGTTCTTTAGGGATCAATTCGGCAACCCTTCGTCGGCACACGCTCTTGGCGCCTCAGTCAGTGCGGCGGTGAGAAAGGCGCGGAGGCAATTGCAAGCGCTGATCGGCGCGGAGTTCGAGGATGAGATCACCTTCACCTCGGGTGGGACAGAAAGCGACAATGCAGCGCTTCTTTCAGCGCTCGAGGCGGCGCCCAACCGAACCGAGATCGTGACATCCGCGGTCGAGCACCCCGCCGTGCTGACGCTTTGCGCGCATCTTGAGAAGACCCGCCGCGTCAAGGTGCACAGGATCCCGGTGGATTGCCGTGGTCGGCTCGACCTCGACGCCTATATGGCCGCCCTCACCCCACAGGTGGCAATCGTATCCATAATGTGGGCGAACAACGAGACTGGTGTGATCTTCCCCGTGGCCAGGCTTTCCGAGTTGGCCAAGGAAGTGGGCGCCCTATTCCATACCGATGCTGTGCAGGCGGTCGGCAAGCTTCCGATGGACCTGAAGTCGACCGCAATCGACATGCTGTCGCTCTCCGGCCACAAGCTGCACGGGCCGAAAGGGATCGGTGCCCTTTTCGTAAAACGTGGCGTGAACTTCCATTCGCTGATCAAGGGGGGCCACCAAGAACACAATCGGCGTGCCGGCACCGAGAATACGCCGGGCATAGCCGGGCTCGGGACGGCGGCCGAACTCGCCTTGAAATTCATGGACGACGAGACCACACGGGTAAAGTCGCTCCGCGATCGCCTGGAGGGCGGGATCCTCCAGCGCATCCCAGGCACCTGTGTCACTGGTGATCCCCTGCAACGATTGCCCAACACCGCAAACATCTCCTTCGAACATGTGGACAGTGATGGAATTCCACTTCTCCTCAGCCGCATTGGCATCGCGTGTTCCTCTGGCTCGGCCTGCACCTCCGGCTCTCTGGAACCAAGCCATGTCCTAAGCGCGATGAAAACGCCGCACGCGGCAGTCCGCTTCTCCTTGGCGCGGGACAACAGCGAAGAGGATATCGACCGGGTGCTCGAGGTCATGCCGGCAATCGTGGGGAAGCTGCGCAGCTTTTTCGGTTCTGGGCCGGGTAATCCGGTCTATGCGTGAGCGGCAGAAGAACAGGCTACCGGTCATGACCCGTCATGTCTCTCTCAACGATACGACCTTGCGCGATGGCGAGCAGGCGCCGGGCGTCGCCTTTACCACGACGGAAAAGCTGGAGATCGCCGAGGCTCTTGCGGCGGCCGGCGTGACAGAGATCGAGATCGGCACGCCGGTCATGGGGGTCGACGAGATCGAAACAATTCGCGCTGTGGTCGCGCGGCGTCTTCCGGTTCGGCTCATGGCCTGGTGCCGGATGACGTCGTTGGATCTCGATGCAGCGATCGAGAGCGGGGTCCAAGCGGTCAATTTGTCGCTGCCTGCGTCGGACATCCAACTTGCCGCCAAGCTCGGCCTCGACAAGGCGGGAGCGCTCCAGGTCATCGATGATATGGTCAGGCGCGCCGCCGCCGCCGGCTTCTTCGTCGCGGTGGGGTGCGAGGATGCCTCGCGGGCCAATCGGGATCATCTCGCCCGCGTCATCGAGACGGCCGCACGCGCCGGCGCAAGCCGCGTGAGGCTGGCCGACACAGTCGGTGTTCTCGACCCGTTTTCAACCTTCGAACTTGTCGCCCAGCTGGTGGTGCAGTCTCCAATCGACCTTGAATTTCATGCGCACAACGATCTCGGACTTGCTGGCGCCAACACGCTAGCCGCGATCCGCGCAGGCGCGCGCCATGCCTCCGTCACCGTCCTGGGGCTCGGCGAGCGTGCGGGCAATGCCGCGCTGGAAGAGGTGGCCGCCGCGATGGCGGTCTTCGGCGGCGCAGATACCGGCATCGAGCTGACCGCATTGCCCGGCCTCGCCGCCGAGGTGGCTTGGGCCGCCCGCCGGCAGACCGCGGCCACTAAGCCGGTCGTCGGCGCCGATGTTTTCACCCACGAATCCGGCATTCACGTCGCAGGGCTGCTGAAGGACTCGCGTACTTATCAGGGGCTTGATCCGGCTCTCGTGGGCCGCTGCCGGCGCATCGTCATCGGCAAGCATTCCGGCGCCACTGCGATTGCCCATGTGCTGAGCGAAAGCGGTCGCGATCTCGACCCGGATCTGGCAGCCGCGATGGTGGCCCGCGTCCGGCGCGAGGCGGCCGAGACCAAATCAACGCTCACTGCAACTCAACTGGTCGAGCTCTACGATAAAATGTGCAGCGAGGCGTCCCTCTTCGAGCTGTGCGGGTCCAGGTCAGCCGTGCGCGCGCGCGCAAAGGCCACAGTTTTGCGACCAGGGAGAATGCAATGAATTGTTCCGCTGACAGCCGCCCCATCGATGTCACAGACATCCTCGCACGACTGAAGCGCCTGTCGGCCGCGGAGGAGTTCTTCTCAGTCCTTGGCGTCTCCTATGACCCCAAGGTGCTGAATGTCTCGCGGCTCCATATAATGAAGCGCGTGGGCCAATACCTTGCCGAAGAAGATTTCTCCGGTCTGCCCGACCAGGTGATTGCCGCGAGGGTGCGCGCGACGCTCGAACGCGCTTACGAGGACTTTGCGATTTCCTCGCCGCTCACGCATCGGGTCTTCAAGGTGCTCAAAGACCACGATCCGAACAAACCTGCCGCGCCGGGTCACACCTTTGTCCCGTTCGACTCGGTGCTGAAGCGGTTCGGACGGGAATGACCGCCGACAAGGGTTGCGACGCGACAATGTCGAGCAGCCGACAAATCCGGTCATCACCACAGCGCCGTCAGAAGCAACCAGCCGAAGTTGTAGGAAAGGGGGCAGCGCAAGAGACTTGGCACGAATTATGCGGATCAAGGAGATAACCGCAATGCCCGCACCCGGACAGGAGCCTAGAGAAACCGCCAATGCACATCGTAATCTGCATCAAGCAGGTGCCGGACTCGGCACAGATAAGGGTCCATCCGGTGACGAACACAATCATGCGCCAGGGTGTTCCGACCATCATCAATCCTTACGACCTGTTCGCCCTCGAAGAAGCGCTCAGACTGCGCGATGCCTATGGCGGCGAAGTCACTGTGCTCACCATGGGTCCGCCCATGGCAGAGGACGCGCTGCGCAAGGCGCTCGGCTACGGCGCCGACCGAGCGGTGCTCTTGACCGACCGCTATTTTGCCGGCTCCGACACGCTGGCGACCTCGTTCGCCCTTTCCCAGGCAATCGCGAAGGTCGGCGAGACGTTTGGCACGCCAGACCTCGTCTTCACCGGAAAGCAGACGATCGATGGCGACACCGCTCAGGTCGGGCCCGGCATCGCCAAGCGCCTCGGACTCCTGCAACTGACCTATGTCGCGAAGATCCCCTCTATTGACCTTGCTGCACGCGAGATCAAGGTCGAGCGCCGCTCCGAAGGCGGCACACAGATGCTGAAGAGCAGGCTGCCTTGCCTCATCACCATGCTGGAAGGCACAAACGAGATCCGCCGGGGCTCGATCCACGACGCCTTGTGCGCCGCGCGCAGCCAGATCTTGAAATGGAGTGCGGCTGACGCCGGCATTGAGGATCTCACCAAATGCGGCCTGCGCGGCTCACCGACGGTCGTCAAGCGTGTTTTCGCCCCTCCTGCTCGAGCTGAAAAGGCGGCGCTAATCGACACCGCCGAGATGCCCTTGCGCGATGTCGCTGACGAACTCATCACCGCAATCTTCACCCGCCAGCCGGCGCTGGAACATGAGCTCGCCTTCAACGGCGGCGCGTGACGGCAAGGAGCAAACGATGTCGACCGCGAACCGAGAAACCCCTCGCCCTGCCGCCGGCCGCGCCGGCATAAAGAAGGAGCTGCCCGCCCATTTCAAGGACTACCGGCACGTCTGGGTCTTCATCGAGCTCGAACGCGGCCAGGTCCATCCCGTATCATTCGAACTGCTCGGCGAAGGCCGCAAATTAGCAGACAAGCTTGAGGTCCAGCTTGCAGGCGTCGTGCTCGGACCGCCGGGAGAGGCCGTCGGGAACGCCGTTGCCGAAGCATTCGCTTATGGTGCTGACCTTGTCTACATCGCCGAGGCGCCCCTGCTCGCCGACTATCGGAACGAGCCTTTCACCAAGGCGATGACGGATCTGGTCGATACCCACAAACCCGAAATCCTTCTTCTCGGTGCCACCACACTCGGCAGGGATCTTGCCGGCTCCGTGGCGACGACCTTGCAGACAGGGCTCACGGCCGACTGCACCGAACTCGATGTGGATACCGACAGTTCGCTCGCCGCCACGCGCCCGACTTTCGGCGGTTCCTTGTTGTGCACGATCTATACGCTCAATTTCCGCCCGCAGATGGCGACAGTGCGACCGAGGGTCATGCCCATGCCGCAGCGGACGAATAAACCGGTCGGGCGTGTCATCCGGCACAAGCTCTCGCTTGCCGAGGACGAGATCGCTACCAAAGTCCTCGGCTTCCTGCCGGACAATCAGTCGGCGAAGGCAAACCTTGCCTATGCCGACGTCGTGGTTGCGGGAGGCCTTGGTCTTGGCGCGGCGGAGAACCTGCAGCTTGTGAAGAACCTCGCGCGAGCAATCGGCGCCGAGCACGGCTGTTCGCGCCCGTTGGTCCAGAAGAGCTGGATGCCAGCTGATCGGCAGATCGGCCAGACTGGCAAGACCATCCGGCCGAAGCTTTACATAGCGGCCGGGATTTCCGGCGCCGTCCAGCATCGGGTTGGCGTCGAGGGGGCGGATCTCATCGTGGCCATCAACACCGACCCGAACGCGCCGATTTTCGATTTCGCTCACCTCGGAATCGTCACCGACGCGATCCGCTTCCTGCCCGCACTGACGGAAGCCTTTACCCGGCGGCTGTCGCCCCACAGTCGCGATAAGCTTGCGAGCTAAGGGATGGACATGATCGAGGAAAACTTCGACGCCATTGTTGTTGGGGCAGGCATGTCCGGAAACGCAGCTGCTTACACCATGGCCAGCCATGGCCTGAAGGTGCTGCAGTTGGAGCGGGGTGAATATCCGGGCTCCAAGAATGTCCAGGGTGCCATCATGTACGCGGACATGCTGGAGAAGATCATCCCGGATTTCCGGGATGATGCGCCTCTCGAGCGGCATTTGGTTGAACAGCGGCTTTGGGTGATGGACGACACATCCCATACCGGGATTCACTATCGGTCGGACGACTTCAATGAGGCGAAGCCCAACCGATACACGATCATCCGTGCCCAGTTCGATAAATGGTTTTCGCGTAAGGTGCGCGAGGCCGGCGCGACGCTTCTGTGCGAGACGACCGTGACGGAACTCATCCGTGATGCCAAGGACAGGGTGATCGGCGTGCGCACAGACCGGGCGGGCGGAGCCATCTACGCGGACGTGGTCGTTCTCGCAGAAGGTGTCTGCGGACTGCTAGGCACTCGAGCCGGCCTGCGCGAGATGCCGAAGCCGCAAACCGTGGCGCTCGCCGTTAAGGAAATGCATTTCCTGCCCGAAGAGGTCATTGAGCAGCGGTTCGGCGTCAAGGGCGATGAAGGCTGCGTGATCGAGGCGGTGGGCACGACCTCCCGCAGCATGGCCGGGCTCGGCTTCCTCTACACCAACAAGGAGTCGATCTCACTGGGCATTGGCTGCCTCGTCTCCGATTTTGCCGCGATGGTCGAGAGCCCCTACGTTCTCCTTGATGCCTTAAAGAGCCATCCTTCGATCCGGCCGCTGATCGCCGGCTCGGAAGTGAAAGAATATTCCGCACACCTCATTCCCGAAGGCGGCTACAAGGCTATTCCGCAGCTCTTTGGCGATGGTTGGGTCGTGGTCGGCGATGCCGCGCAACTGAACAACGCCATTCACCGCGAAGGTTCGAACCTCGCCATGACCTCCGGCCGCATCGCGGCTGAGGCAATTGTCGAGGTCAAGAGCCGCAACGGTCCGATGAACAAACGGAATCTCGCCCTTTACAAAGCCATGCTGGACAAGTCCTTCGTGGTCAAGGACCTAAAGAAATACAAAGATATGCCGGCCTTGCTCCACACCAATTCCTGCAATTACTTCACAACTTATCCGCGGTTGATGTCGCAAGCCGCGCAGAACTTCATGCGTGTCGACGGCACGCCGAAGATCGAGAAGGAAAAGGCGACCACGGCGGCCTTCATCAAGGCGCGCTCGCGTTGGGGGCTGGTCAGCGACGCGGTCCGCCTTGCATTGGCGTGGCGCTGAAGGGAGACGAAATGACGATCGCAGTGACAAAGTCACGTGTCGAGGACAAGCTTTACCAGAACCGCTACTTGGTGGATTCCGGCCGCCCGCATATCAAAGTGCGGCCGCACGAGAGGCCAAGCGCGAACTTGCTCGCGCTTACCCACGTCTGCCCGGCGAAATGTTATGAGTTGAACGACAAAGGTCAAGTGGAGATCACTGCTGACGGCTGCATGGAGTGCGGCACCTGCCGGATTTTGTGTGAGACCAGTGGCGAGATCGAGTGGAACTATCCACGCGGCGGTTTCGGAGTCCTCTTCAAATTCGGATGACCGACGCACGCACGTATTAAGAGGGTTGATCTTGATCCAGTTTAGGTCTCGCCCAACGCCAAGTCTATTTTCTTTGCTTCGATCGTCGCTTTGACGAAGAGAAGCTCGTGAATACTGTGCTTTCAGAATTCAGATAAAAAAGGAGGAGCACTCTGGACGACAACCCCTGAGGTGTTTCCATGACCCACGGACCGCAAGATCGGGTCGACGAGGTTGGACCTCGGGAGACCCGCCCTGAACCGCCCATCAAAAGCATGCCCCAATCAGATATCGCGCTCAGAGGACTCTACGAGATATCGAAGGTGCTGACCGCCCCCAGCGAGCTGGAGATTACGCTCGCCAATGTCGTGAACGTCCTGCCTTCATTTCTGCAGATGCGTCACGGAGCAATCGTCGTCCTGGACGCTGAAGGAGAGCTGGAGATTGCCGCGACTGCCGGCAATACCCACGTACGTCAATCAGGCACTCGCCGCGTCATACCACAGGCCGTAACAGATCAAATCGTCGCTACGGGGACGCCGCTCTTCATACCGGACGTGCGCAAGTCCCAACTATTTCAGGCTGACCTTCAAACGTCTTCGAGCATCGGAACCATCCCAATTGCCTTTATCGGTATCCCGCTAAAGGCTGATCATGATATCCTTGGGACATTGTCGATCGACCGCGCCGGAGACGGCGCCACCGACTTTCGCGACGACGAGGACATTTATTTCCTGACGATGGTCGCCAACCTTGTCGGCCGGACCATCCGCCTCCATCGCGCCCTGAGTACAGATCGTCAGCGGTGTGGCCATGAGCAATCGGGACCGGAGAAATCGCCCAACGAGGGGAGGACCTACGACCCTGCCCGGCATGCGGATGCCAAAATCGACGGGATCATCGGGGAAAGCCCCGCACTCAAGCAGGTGCTCGAAACCGTCTCGGTCGTAGCAGGGACCAATTCCACCGTGCTTCTTCGGGGTGAAAGCGGCACCGGCAAGGAATTCTTTGCGCAGGCCATCCATAAGCTCTCACGTCGGAGGAAGAAGTCTTTCGTCAAATTGAACTGCGCCGCACTGTCTGAAAGCGTTCTGGAGTCAGAACTGTTTGGGCATGAAAAGGGCGCTTTCACGGGTGATATCTCCCAGCGCGCCGGTCGTTTTGAATTGGCAAATGAGGGAACGCTGCTACTTGATGAAATCGGCGAGATTTCGCCGGCCTTTCAAGCCAAGCTGTTGCGTGTCTTGCAGGAAGGCGAGTTGGAGCGAGTCGGCGGCACCAAAACGCTACAGGTCGACGTGCGCCTCATATGCGCCACCAACAAGGACCTTGAGACGGCCGTCATAAAAGGGGAGTTCAGGGCCGACCTTTATTACCGCATCAATGTCGTGCCAATTATCCTGCCGCCGCTCAGAGAGCGACCCGGCGATATTCCACGCCTTGCGAACGCCTTCCTCAACCGGTTCAACAAGGAGAACGATCGCGCACTGGCCTTCGCGGCGCCGGCGCTTGACCTGATCTCGCAATGTTACTTCCCTGGTAACGTCCGCGAGCTGGAGAACTGCGTCAAAAGGACGGCCACACTTGCGCGCTCAAGGACGATCACTCCATCCGATTTCGCCTGTAAGAAGGGCCAGTGCCTTTCCTGGCTCCTCTGGAAGCGAGCCGACCGCTCGAATGGCGGCAATGCCATCGACGATCTCGCACGGGTCAACGCAGCGCCGGTCGGATTGCGGCTGCCGGCCAGTTGCATCGGTGCCTCCGCAGGCAAGATATCTCCCTTTACGGCAGGCGATCCGAACGATCCCACTTGTCCCCCGCGTCTGGCGGAACGCGACCGGGTGATCGACGCGATGGACAAGGCCGGTTGGGTTCAGGCCAGCGCGGCTCGTATCCTCGGGCTCACGCCGCGGCAAGTCGGCTACGCCCTGCGCCGGCATGGTATCGTGGTGAAGAAATTCTAGACGTCGTGATGACGTCAACCGTAAGCAACCCGGAGTGGTCTCGTTCACACTTTGCGCGCCCAAGGCTGGTAGCCTCGCGACCCTATTTGCGTGTCCACTGTCGTAAGCCCGACAAAGGTGTGTCGGAGCAATCCGAAGGAATCTGACACGACAAGCCTATTCGTGAACCGAAACAGCTCTTTGAGCTGGCATAGCTCTTGCGCTTTGAACTGCGACATCACGCAGCAACGGAGCCGTTCATGTCTGCACCGGCAATTTCGCTTGAGAGCCTCAGCACGACATTCGGTGACCAGTTGCTTGGCACCATGAAACCCGGTGGCTGCGCGTCATCCTGCGGCTCGTCGACAAAGCCCGACGACACGGATCCGGCTGTCTGGGAGAAGATCAAGGATCACCCCTGCTTTTCAGAAGAGGCGCATCACTATTTCGCGCGCATGCACGTCGCGGTCGCGCCGGGCTGCAACATCCAGTGCAACTACTGCAATCGCAAATATGACTGCGCCAACGAAAGCCGGCCTGGGGTGGCCTCTGAAAAGCTGACGCCTGACCAGGCGCTACGCAAGGTGATCGCGGTCGCCAGCGAGGTGCCGCAGCTTTCCGTGCTCGGCATCGCCGGACCGGGCGATGCCTGTTACGACTGGAAGAAGACGAAGGCGACCTTCGCCAGGGTCGCCAGGGAAATCCCAGACATCAAGTTTTGCATCTCCACGAATGGGCTCGCGCTACCGGACCATGTCGATGAGCTTGCCGACATGAATGTCGATCACGTGACGATCACCATCAACATGGTCGACCCTGAGGTCGGTACAAAGATCTATCCTTGGATCTTTTACGACCATCGCCGCTACGTCGGCCTCGAAGCCGCCCGGATGCTGCACGAGCGGCAGATGTTGGGCCTGGAGATGCTGACCGCGCGCGGCATCCTCACCAAAATCAATTCGGTGATGATTCCTGGCGTGAACGATGAGCATCTGATCGAGGTGAATAGATGGGTCAAGGAGCGAGGCGCGTTCCTGCACAACCTCATGCCGCTGATTTCGGACCCGGCGCACGGCACGCACTACGGACTGAGTGGGCAGCGCGGCCCAAACGCAATGGAGCTGAAGGCTCTTCAGGATCGTCTCGAAGGCGGCGCCCAGTTGATGCGCCACTGCCGGCAGTGCCGGGCAGATGCCGTCGGCATGCTTGGCGAGGATCGTGGCCAGGAATTCAGGGCCGACCGGATTCCCGGCGAGGTCACCTACGATGCCAGCAAGCGTAACGCCTATCGGGAGCTGGTCGCGCAGGAGCGCCGTGATCACGTGGCGGCCAGAAGTGAAGCGATCGGATTGGTCAAGGCAGCGAGGCCCGGCAAAGCCGTCCTCTTCGCGGTGGCGACCAAGGGCGGCGGCCGCGTCAACGAACATTTCGGCCATGCGAAGGAATTCCAGGTTTACGAAGCCTCGCCGAGAGGGATCAGCTTTGTCGGGCATCGCAAGGTGGAGAAGTATTGCCTCGGCGGCTTGGGCAAGGAAGCCGCCCTCGGTGGCATCGTCGCAGCCCTTCAAGGCATAGATATCGTGCTGTGCGCCAGGATTGGAACTTGCCCGCAGGATCAGCTCGCGGACGCTGGAATCAGAGCCACCGACGCTTGTGCCCATGCCTATATCGAGACGGCAATCAGCGCGATTTACACCGCCGCGTCAGGGGCCCCCGCACTCGCGGCGACGGCCTGAGCTGTCTCATCCATTCGGACCAGGAGTTAAAATGGCTTTCAAGATCATCGCATCCCAATGCACCCAATGCGGCGCCTGCGAATTCGAATGTCCTTCCGGCGCGATCAAGTTCAAAGGCGAGAGCTACGTGATCGAGTCACAGAAGTGCACCGAATGCGAGGGGGTCTTCGATGCGCAGCAATGTGCCTCGGTATGTCCGGTGCCGAAGACCTGCGTTCCTGCGTGACCACATGGGCTGCCGACATGGGCGGGGCTGCCTACGCAGGACGCCTGCAACGCCTTGTTCACAACCTGCAGCCGCAAGAGAAATCAGGGAACGGACATGTCGCTCGGACGCGAAGAGGAGATCGAAATCCGCAGGCCTCCACGATTCATGCCGGGAGAGCGGGTACGTGCCACTCGCCACATAAAGAATGACGGCACCTATCCTGGCAGGGAGATCGGCGAAAATCTCGTGCGCAAGGGCGACGAGGGATATGTGCGCGACATCGGCACCTTTCTCCAGCAGTTCTTCATCTATGCGGTCGAGTGGATCGACCGTGGCACCGTCGTCGGCATGCGAGCGCGTGAACTGATGAGCCTCGAGAAAGCCGAGTCCTGCAGTGCTGAAAGCAATTCCAATGAAGGGACGGCCAGATGAAAGTCATGATCCGCAGGACCGATGCTGGCTTGTCGGCGTATGTCCCCAAAAAAGACCTCGAAGAGCCGATCATCAAGCTTGAGAAGGAAGAGTTGTGGGGCGGAACTATCACGCTCCGGAACGGGTGGCGGCTCGTCTTACCCGATCTCCCACGGGATACGCGTCTGCCGATCACTGTCGAGGCAAGGAAGGTTTCCGAAGAGGACTGATGCTGCCGCTAAGTGCGTCGCGAGGAAACGAGCATGAATACGATCCTGACATCGGGCCACCTTGTCATAGTGCGGGACAGTTTTGCCGATAAGCTGCTTGACCTGGCGAAGGCAGCGCTCGCCGCCGATGAGGTGATCCCCTATCTCGGTCCGGGTCTTCTTGGGTTCAACTGTGCGGAACCGCCTGTGCCGCATACTCCGGAGGTCGTTGCCGCGGCACTCAATGCACGTGCGCCCGCCCCTTCCAGGATCCGCACCAATATGTGGTCGGTTGCGCAGTTCATCGAACAGCGCCGGCATCGCCGGACGCTTCAAGCTTGGATGACCGAGATATTCGCAGCGCCGGTGAGGCCAACCCTCCTCCACGCCTGGCTCGCAAGGCTGCCGCTCTCCCTCATCATCGACAGCTGGTATGACAGCGCGATGCGCACGGCTCTCGTGGAGACCGGCCGAACGGACGTCGTTGAGATACAAGGCGTCACGCGGGCGAACGAAATCGGCAACATTTGGACAAAAACCTACGATTTGTCCGGGAGGGAGCTCGACGCCCGATCGGGGGCAAAGACGGTCCTCTATGCACCTCACGGGAGTAGTAGGCCCTCGCAAAACTTTCTCGTCGCAGATTCCGACTATGTCGAAGTCCTGACCGAAATTGATATCCAGACACCTATCCCTGACGTGGTGAAGGAACGGCGCATCACCCGTGGATTTTTCTTCGTTGGCTGCCGCTTCAACGATCAAATGCTGCGCACCTACGCCAGACAGATCATGAAGCGCTCCCGCGGTCCCTATTGCACCGTAATGGACGCGGAAACCCTGACCAGAAACGAAGCGCGTTTCCTTGCGGCAAGCGGAATCACGGTGATCGACATGCCACTTAGTCAAGCGGCGGCTCGGCTTCTGGGAACGGGCAAGGCTGCAGGTTGTGGACAGGATTAAAATGGCGGTCGCCTTTGATGATGCGTCCTTCGGCTTTCCTCGAAGGCGCAAAATGCAGTCGGGAATACACCCGTGAACAGTGATGCTGTCGGCAGCGCAACGGACGCTCTGAATTCGTTGACCCATGTTGAAGCGGCGCGCTGGGGCCGGGATTTGAGTACGCTGTTGCGCATAACGCGTATGAATTTTCGGCATCCCTGGCAGGTCGCCTTCGCTATGGGCTCGACGATCATGGCGGCAATCCTCCAGTTGCTCATTCCCCAGCTTCTCGGCCGGGCTGTCGACCAGGCCCAGACAGCCATCGGGGGCGGTGTCGCCGGGAGCGCGGCAGGACAAGCGCTCTGGACCCCGGCTCTCCTGCTGCTCGCCGTCAGCGCGCTACGCGGCCTTTTCACGATGGCGCAGAACTATTTTGCCGAAGCCGTCGGGCATCATGTCGCGTACGAACTGCGGCTCGCCTACTACGACAAGATCCAGCGTCTCAGCTTTTCCTTTCACGATCGGGTCCATTCAGGCGATCTGATCACCATCGGAATGCTCGATCTCCAAGGCGTGCGGATGTATTTTTCCACCGCGCTCGTTCGCGTGGTCCTGCTCACCATGCTGATCGGGATCGGCGCTTACATGATGATCTCGATCGATCTCATGCTCGGCCTGGTCGCGCTGAGCTTCGTGCCTTTTGTCGCCTGGCGCTCATCGACCACACAGCTTAGGCTGCGCGCCACCTGGCTCGACCTCTATGAGCGCCTTTCGGTACTAAGCCGCGTGATGAAGGAAAATCTCGCAGGCATCCGCGTGGTCCGCGCTTTTGCGGCTCAATCCTATGAGATGCTGAAGTTCGACCGCGCTTCCAAGACCGCGCTCGGCCTCGCCAACGATCTCGTTGACATCTACGTACCCAGCACGTCGGCGATGACCTTGTCCTTCTTTTTCGCAATGGGATTGGTGCTTTGGATCGGTGGCAACAAGCTCATCGCTGGCGAGATCAGCGTCGGAACGATGGCGACCTTCCTGACCTTCATGACCATCCTGCAAATGCCAGTCCGCCAGATCGGCCTCATGGTCAATGCCTTTGCCCGCGCTTCCAGCTGCGGTTCGCGGCTTTTCGGTCTCCTCGATCAGGAGATCACGATCAGGGATGCTCTCGAGGCCAGACCGCTTGAGATAAGCGACGGCACTCTGCGCTTCCACAATGTCTCATTTGCGTACCCCAATGTCGAAAACCGCGCCATTCTGAAGAACCTCAGCTTTGAGGCCCGGAGAGGCGAGACGATCGCGATCGTCGGTCCGCAGGGTTCCGGCAAATCGACGATGGCTCATCTGATCCCCCGCTTTTACGACGTGACCGGTGGCGCCATCACGTTGGACGGCCAGGACATACGCAATGTCACCCTCGAGAGCCTTCGCAAGGCGGTTGCCGTTGTACAGCAGGATGCGTTCCTGTTCACCACCACGATTGAGAACAACATCGCTTATGGCGACCCCTGGGCGAAGAGACAGCGAATTGAACGCGCTGGCGAATTCGCCCAGCTCCACAACTACATCCTCGGGCTCCCAGCAGGGTATGAGACGGTCGTGGGCGAACGCGGCGTCTCTCTCTCTGGCGGCCAGCGCCAGCGTCTCACGATTGCTCGCACCATGATGCTGCGCCCCTCTGTCGTCGTTTTCGACGACTCGATGGCCGCGATCGATGCCGGCACCGAGCAGCGCATTCGCGCGGCGACGCGGCGCTTCGCCAAGGATCGGGTGACGATCATCATCGCGCACCGGCTGAGTGCGCTTCTGCATGCCGATCAGATCCTTTTTGTCGATAACGGCGAAATCGTAGAACGCGGCACGCATGAAGAGCTTCTGGCGAAGCGGGGACGCTACAGGGCCCTTTACGATCTCCAGACGCGCCCAGGTGATAGCATATGACCCAGTATGGGGGCGCCCGCTGATGGACCAGGGCCCCGGCGAACTCGAAGCCGAACGTGACGACGGCAGACGCCCTCCGCGCGCGGTCGTCGGCTCGCACCGGATCGAGGAGGAGATGTTCGGCCGGGCTTTCGACAAGAGCATCCTCCGCCGGATCTGGGGCTTCGTCCATCCCTATCGGGCAAAGGTATTTGTCACGATTGTCGCGATGTTGATCTTCACCGGGACGCAGCTTCTCATCCCCTTGATCATCCGCTACGCGATCGACCAGGGCATGAACCCGGTAGCGAGCGATCGCTCAGCCCAGCTTGCGGCCGTCGGCGCGTTCCTTTCGGCGATTTTGGTCAATTTCGCCGCCGGTTACATGCAGGAAACCTTGGATGGGAAAATTGCCGAAACTGTCCTGTTCGACATCCGCCGCGCCATGTTTGGCCATCTGCAAAAGGTTTCGCTCTCTTTCATGGACAAGACTGAGGTCGGACGCCTGATGTCGCGCCTGCAAGGCGACGTTAACTCCATACAGGAGTTCCTGGAAACCTCGGTATATTCCCTAGGCGATGTTGCACTTCTCTTCGGCATCGTTTTCGTAATGCTGTGGCTCGACTTTCGCCTCGGCCTCCTGACGCTGTCGGTTCTGCCGATCCTGGTGATCGTCCGCATTGTCTGGCTGCCGCGTGCCCGCGACGCCTTCATGGCTGCACACGAAACCAATTCCGTCGTCAATGGCGCGCTGGCCGAAGCCATTCACGGCGTGCGGACCATACAGTCGATGGATCGCCAGCAGGTGAATTTCATTCTTTTCGACGACCGGGCCCATGCCAACCTCAGGACCCAACTGATCGCTGCCAGATATGCACTGGTCATGGTGCCTATCGTCGATGGCCTCACGGGCCTCGCCTTGGCCGCCGTTATTGTGGTCGGCGGCTCGATGGTCGTGAATAGCCGTATAGATGTGGGCGTGTTGGTAGCCTACCTGTTTTACATCCAGCGCTTCTTTGACCCGATCCGCTCACTCACCCTGCAATATTCGATCATGCAGCGCGCAATGGCCTCAGGCAAGCGCCTGACCGATGTGCTCGATGTCAAGATCGATGTTCAGGACAAACCCAATGCGGAGGTACTTTCGCCCGAAATGGACGGCTCGGTCGAGTTTAGGGACGTCACATTCGGCTACGATCCGAACCGTTCGGTTCTGAAAAATGTCTCCTTCAGGGTCAACCCCGGCGAGACGGTCGCACTGGTCGGACCGAGCGGTTCTGGCAAATCGAGTGCGATGGCCCTGGTCCACCGCTTCTATGATGTTCAGCAGGGTCAGGTGCTGGTCGGCGGGCATGATGTGCGCGACCTCACCCAAGAATCGCTCGGCCGCCAGGTCGCCATGGTGCTGCAGGAGCCATTCCTGTTCACCGGGACGGTCTTCGAGAACATTCGATACCAGAAGACGGAAGCCACGCGCGACAAGGTGATCGAGGCGGCGAAGGCGGTCGGCGCGCATGACTTCGTCATGAGCCTCGCCGACGGGTATGAGACCCAACTTGGCGAACGCGGCGACAACTTATCTCTCGGCCAGCGCCAGCTTATCAGTTTCGCCCGCGCCCTCGTCGCTGACGCCAAGATCCTCGTGCTCGACGAAGCTACCGCCAACATCGACAGCTACACGGAATTGCAGATTCAGAAGGCTCTGATCAAGCTGCTTGAAGGGCGGACTGGCCTCGTCATCGCGCACCGTCTCGCCACGATCCGGGGGGCCGACCGCATCATCGTGCTTCAGAATGGCCAAGTTGTTGCGACTGGCAACCACGATGAGCTAATAGCCATGGGCGGCCTGTATTCCAAACTCTACTATCTCAACTACGCCTCCTTCGACGACATCCCCGAACACGAGACCACCGTGCAAGCGGGCTCCCAGACCTGACTTTTTGGCGGCCTTGTGGTAGTGGCGTTGACTTTCGGGCGTGTCGGCGGACCACTCAGGCACCGCAGACGGCCAGCAGGCAGCATTCAAGGACAACCACTCCTCGCAGTCGTGAAGACCGGCTGCGAACGATTTCCTCCAGCATCGTATCCCGACCGCGGTGCACCCATCATCGGGCGAGCTCGCTCCCGGTGGTGGCTGGGGCGTAGCAAAGCCGCTCGCGAGCGCGCCCTCAACAGCGCCGTAGCGAGTGGCGGCTTTGCTACCGCCGGGCCGCTGATGAAGCTGGAGGCGCCGCACCGACGCCGCCCCGGGCGAGAAGAACCTCTGCGGCGGGCTATGGGCAACGGGTAGCGCGAGCGCGACGAGCAGACGCGTGCCTGCATCGTGACGCGCTCGGCCATCATCTCCTTAGGATCATGCAGGTTCACAAGATGGCCCAGACGCCAGCCAACGCACAAACCTGGTATTCTGTGCCGCCGGCTCGTCGTCAGTTTGGCCTCCCTCCCGATTGCCCGTCCACCACGTGCACGCTAGAGCACGTGGATGTGAGGGAGCGCTGTACAACGATTCAACCTCAGACCGCGAATTTCATGGTCAGCCAAATCGAGCCATGATTTCGGATTGAATGGTCGTCGCAGTGTACAGGGAAGCATCTAGCGGCAGATTTCCAAATGCCAGTTGACAAAGCAGGTAGTTGGCACCTGCCTCTTCCAACTGACCTAACAGAGCTTTTCGCACAGATTCTGCTGATCCTACCACGCACAATTCACTCTCGACTGCCGCATCGAAGGTCAGCGGCAGGTTTGGTGGAGTGGGGATAGCGTTAAGCTCGTAAAGGAATTGGAAGCTCTTGAGCCAGCGTTCGTAAGCAGGTGCCGCGAGCGAATAGGCATGTGTGTCACAACGCCCAACCACGACCATGCGGAGCAATCCGATAAATTGCGCCTGATCCCCCGCGCCAGCGTTGTCCTCTCGATAGGCGCGGAACGCATCAGTCGTTTTGCGAACAGAAGAGGAAGGTCCTACACACGCGATATTTGTTCCATTCGCAGCCGCCCAAGCTGCGGACTCGGGTCGATTGGCAGCGACCCATGTCGGCGGATGTGGACGCTGATGAGGTCTTAGCGTCAAAGGAACGTCATTGAGATCAAAATGGTGGCCTTGATAGCATAGCGTGCCGACCTTCATCGGATTAACAAGTATTTCCATGAGGATTTCGCTGGCTTCGGCATAACGGCCCGGCACCGCGTCCGCACCAATCCCGAAGTAGCCCAATTCGATCGGGAGAGCACCGCGCCCTATGCCCAGTTCGAGCCTGCCACCGCTCAACTGGTCCAGCATACAGATCTCTTCGAACGCACGCAGCGGATGATAAAGCGCAAGCAGCATCACCAAGGGTCCGAGACGCAAGCGCCGGGTGCGCTGGGCGACGCTCGATAAGAACAGATTCGGCGATGGACCTCTCCCATGGGGAGTACAGTGGTGTTCTGCGAGATGATAGGCGTAGAACCCTAGCTGATCGCACGCCTCTGCTAATATCAGGCGATCTTCGTATTGCCGACCGATGTCGCGGCCATCCTCGTCCAGATGATCGAAGATGCCGAACGCTAGGTTTGAAGGAAAGACGTTTGTCACTCGATAAGTCCCCGATTTTAAAAGCAGGCTGTTCTCTTGCTGGGATGACCAAGCAAGTCGGAAGAGATGTGTGTGATCGCCGATTACGTCAGCGTAACGAAGAAGCAGAGCCTGACGCTTCCCTGCCCTTGGAGCTTGGCACCGTTAAGCTTCCAGCAATGTCGCCAGCGGCAGCAAGAAATGCATCCATCTGCTCTTTTGTGCCGATGCTGACGCGGATGCAGTGTTCCAAGCCTTTGTCCGGAAAAAACGCGACAAGTATCTTTTGCCTGGCCAATGCTGTTTGCCACCATGAGCCGTCCTGTCCCGCGGGCACACGGGCCAGCAAGAAATTTGCGCGGGAGGGCGTTACGGAAAATCCGAGTTGCGACAGCGCGACTGTCACTCGCTCTCGTTCATCCTTGATGTGCTTGTGGTTCTCTGCGTAGGCGCCGCGATGCGCAAGCACGCTGATACCAACGGCATGCCCGATGACGTTCATGTTGAAGACGTTCTGGATGTTTCGCAGCCTGCCAATAATTTCAGGGTGACCGAAACCGAAACCGACGCGAATGCCGGCGGCGGCATAGCTTTTCGAGAATGACCTCAAGATCAGAACGTTCGGATACCGGTTGATGAGGCGCAGGCCATGATCGGGTGCAAAGTCGACGTAGGCTTCATCAAGGACAACCAAGCGGTCCGATTGTGCTACGAGGCGTTCGATATCGCTTATCGGGAGGAATGTTCCGGTCGGATTGTTTGGATTGGCCAACATAATGAACTTGGCGTCTTTTGCCGGACCGGAAAGCAATTGCTCCATTGGCAGGGAATGAGCTTGACATCCGATTTCGAGAAACTCGGCGCCCTGAATCATGGCAAGTTTGCGGTTGAACGAAAACCCTGGCGACATCATCGCAACCTTGTCGCCAGGCGCGAGGAAAGCTCTGTAGATGAGTCCGAGCAGTTCAGACGACCCGTTGCCTGCGATGACCTGATCCTTGGAAACGCCATAGGTGCTGGACGCCGCTTCCCTCAAGCTGATGTTATCGTCATCCGGATATAGATACTGGCACTTGAGGGCCGCTACAGCACTTTGCATTATGATTGGCGGCAACGGAAACGGGTTCTCATTCGTATTCAGCTTGACAAAATTTCCGTCCGGCGCTGGTCCGTTGGACGGCAGAGCATCTAACTGTCGCGTCACTGGCGGAAGAGCCGAAAGCACAGTTTGCAGTTTTGCATCGGACATATTTTAACTCCGTTTCATTCACCAGGGGCATCCGTATGAGCTCGCAACGAGAGCAACATGGCGGACAGGATTGACGATGGAAGCGTTGCCTCTCGCACGATGGTCGCAACGCAGACACGGGAATTCGGCCAGGCTGTCCTCGATGAATCCGAGTGGAAGCGGACCTGCATCGCTGCCGCAAGGCGCTAGCAGCTCAGCTCATCTCCTCGGTTTCAGATACGCTTGATCTCGACGCCGTATTTCCTCAGCACGTAGCCAATCTGGCGCGGGGTCAGTCCAAGGAGGCGCGCTGCCTTTGCCTGCACCCAGCCACATCTTTCCATGGCAGCAATGACGCGCTCTATGTCGGGGGTCCTCGCGCCAATTGGATATGTTGCGCCGGCACGCGGGACTGTGGTCGCGGCCGAACAGGCTGCCGCATCCGGCGGCGTGGCCGGATTCACTGACTCCGGCAGGATCGGCGCTGGTTGCAGCGCGGCCTTGCCCGATCTGCACTTCCACAGCGCCTCGGCAAAGCATTGGCCTTGGGAGCAGGCAAAGTCGTTTCTCCCGATTGATAGTCCCTCGGCCAGGATCGCTGTCCGGTGCACGCAATTTTCAAGCTCGCGAATGTTGCCGGGAAACTCACATTTCATCAGCACTTCAATCGCACACGGATCGAAGGTAAGCGTACAGCCGTTCTCGTCGTTGAACTTCTTGAGAAACTCAGCTGCGAGCAGCGGAATATCGCTGCGCCTCTGGCGCAATGCTGGTACCAGCAAGGGAACCACGTTGATGCGGTAGTATAGGTCGGCGCGGAACTCATTCCTTGCAACCGCCTCTTCCAGGTTCCTGTTCGTGGCGGCAATCACGCGAACATCGACCTTGATGGTCTGATTGCTGCCGACGCGCTCAAACTCCTGCTCCTGCAGCACGCGCAGTAGCTTTGCCTGGAACGAGGCCGAGATCTCGCCAATCTCATCCAGAAACAACGTCCCCTTGTCAGCGAGCTCAAAGCGCCCCTTGCGGGAATTGAATGCGCTTGTGAAGGCACCCTTCTCATGACCGAACAATTCGGATTCCAGGACTGTCTCTGGGAGCGCTGCACAATTGAGTTTAACGAAGGGCCGCTTGGCGCGCGGCGACAACTCGTGAATTGCCTTGGCAGCCAGCTCCTTCCCGGTACCGGACTCGCCTCGCAACAGAACCGTGGTTTTTGCCTTGGCTACGACAGCGATCTTCTCCAGCAGCGCGCTTATCGCCGGACTGTCACCAATCATCCCCTCGACATGAACTTTTTTGCGCCGGGGTGCAGGGTGCTTAACATCTGAAAATTTCGTTTGCACCCGATCTTCCAACTCCGGCGGTCGCTCGCGGTCCCCCGCGCAGAAGCGGTGCAACTTGACTGTCTGTCCCACCATGTTGGCAATCATGGTGAGCAGTCGGACATCGTAATCGAGCCGATAGCTTGACCTGCTTTCCAAAGCCCTGTCCATAGTCAGCGCGCCTACGGCGTTCCCATCAACACGAATGGGAACGCCGATGAAGGACACGGTGTCGGAGGCCCCAAGCACCTCGATGTCAGCGGCAGTGAAGGCCGGATGCATCGCTATGTCCTCGGCGATGAGCGGCGTGTCCGTCGTCACGATCTGATCGATGGCGTTGCGCGGCACGCGCGACCGGGAGGGCTCATTGCTGTTCGTGTCGCAGTCGCTGGCCACGGTGATGTCCAGTCCGGCCTCGGCATCGCAGAGAGTGATGATGCCGTGCCGCATCTGCACTAATGAGTGCAGGAGATCAACGACCTTGGCCAACGTGAGTTCGAGCCGGGCGGGACCGGTGAGTATTTTCGATATTTCGAAGATTCCGGTGAGGGCGCGCTCGTGCAATACCCCATTCGCAGGATTCGTCTCGGACGTTGGACAACCTCTTATCGCATCCGGCAGCGATATGCCGCACTCGCTGGCATTTTGTTCTGATTTGCAAATGTTGTGGTGCATGTGATCCTCGATCTCGCGCCATCAAACGTAGGCCGACGGCATGTGCGCGCGCGACGTCGCGAGCAAGCGCGAAAATACTCCGACGTGAACTCGTGCCGCCGCCGTTTGGTCGAGTGCAGAGCGGATCGAACCCTGATGCATCGCTTGGCTCTCCCCTCCACGAAGCTTGGCCATGGTCTCGGCTTGCACCAAGGCAACCACACGTTGTTTTCAACAGACTGGAGCGAGGCGGGATAGTCAATCGAGCTTTCTTTCATTCGTGAAAGGAAACCTCGCGGCATATGATAGAATTCATCAATTCTGTTTTTGCCGTTGAACGACGGAAATACTTGCGCCGGCGATGCGGTGCCCGAGCGGCTGACCTCGCCGAGTGTAAAAGCCGGGCCGTGCCATTCACCAGCGCCCGCGAAGGAGGGGCGGAAGTGATAATAACCGCCAACGGCACTGGTCGTTTGCGGCAACCGCCATTTTGCTCGAGTTGATCATGCGGCGGCGGTGTCGCGTGTGAAGGCGCGAAGCTGGCGTCGAGTACGGCTTGGTAGGCGGTGCTCGCAATTTCCAGATCGCATCGTCGTGGTCAGCGCCAACGGCGTCAATCTCTACGTCTCGACGTGGCTTTCATGCAGCGGGAGCGCTGCAAAGAGCACAGCCATTCTCGGCTCTGGTGCCACCGATGAACCGCGAGCCAGAGGGATCGACCGGCAGCACTCTGTCAGTGAACATCAACGGGTCGTGCTGGACCCTCGTCGTTCCCGCCTTGTGCCAGCGCATTCATTCCATCATGGGTGCCACGGCTAGTCAGGGAAAGCGAAGCTCTCGGCCTCCTCTAGACCAACGGATTTCGTCATGTGGCGCAGGCGTTCCGGCGAGAGGAACTCGCCTCTCACAGCGCTTCCGAACAGGGGTAAGTTAGCCTGTCATCTGGACGGGCTTATGAACAGGCGACCTATCTGGTACGCGCTGGCGCCAGCGATGCGGCCCGGTCCAAAGCCGGCTAAAACGAGGAACCCACCACGCTCTGTGCAGCAAACCGCTAGCCAGAGGGATCGACCGGCAGCACTCTGCCAGAGACATCAAGGGCGTGCCGGACCGCGGCCTATCCCGCTGGTCTGACACCGCATCCCTCCATCATTGGCGAGCCCACGTCAGTTCAGGTCATGCGGATTCATCTGGCATGGGTATTGCGGCGGCGTTGGTGCAGCGTTCGACCGGAGCGCCGCGATAGGGAGAAGCCCGGGAGAAGTCACGCCACCTCGATCCGGTCAGGGAGAGAGAACCAGTGTCAGCTGCACAAGTCCGCGGCGCGAGTCCCGCGCCCCGCAAACCCTTCTACACCAAGCTCTACGCCCAGGTGCTTGCCGCCATCGCGCTCGGCGTCGCAATTGGCTATTTTTATCCGGAGACCGGCGAGAGCCTGAAGCCGCTGGGTGATGCCTTCATCAAGCTGGTCAAGATGATCATCGCGCCTGTCATCTTCCTGACAATTGCCACCGGCATTGCCGGCATGAACGATCTTCATAAGGTCGGCCGGGTCGCCGGTAAAGCAATGGTCTATTTCCTCACCTTCTCGACACTCGCGCTGATCGTCGGCCTCATCGTCGCCAATGTCGTCCAGCCTGGCGCCGGCCTCAACATTGATCCGGCCTCGCTCGATGTCCAGGCCGTGAATACCTATGCCGCAAAAGCCAGCGAGCAGTCGGTCACCGGCTTCCTGATGAACATCATCCCGCCAACGATCGTCGGTGCCTTCGCGGAAGGCGACATCCTGCAGGTGCTGTTCTTCTCGGTTCTGTTCGGCATGGCGCTTGCGATGGCCGGCGAGCCGGGCAAGCCTGTCGTTTGCTTCCTTCAGGCGCTCATCGCGCCTGTCTTCAAGCTCGTTGGAATTCTGATGAAGGCCGCGCCGATCGGCGCTTTTGGCGCAATGGCCTTCACCATCGGCAGATATGGCATCGGTTCGGTGGTCAACCTCGCGATGCTGGTCGCGACGTTCTATTTCACCGCCTTCCTCTTCGTGTTCGGGGTTCTCGGCGCGGTCTGTCGCTACAACGGCTTCTCGATCTGTTCTCTCATTCGCTACATCAAGGAAGAGCTGCTGCTTGTCCTCGCAACGTCCTCCTCGGAGGCGGCGCTCCCTTCGCTGATGCAGAAAATGGAGAAGGCGGGCGCCAGGCGTTCGGTTGTGGGTCTCGTCATCCCGGCCGGATACTCATTCAATCTGGACGGCACGAATATCTACATGACGCTGGCGGCCCTCTTCATCGCGCAGGCGACGAACACGGATCTGTCCATCGGCGATCAGGTGCTGCTGCTGCTCGTAGCAATGCTTTCCTCCAAGGGCGCTGCAGGTGTCACAGGCGCGGGCTTCATCACCCTGGCGGCTACGCTCGCCGTAGTTCCGAGTGTTCCCGTTGCTGGGATGGCACTGATACTCGGCATCGACCGCTTCATGTCCGAATGCCGGGCGCTGACGAATTGCGTCGGCAACGCAGTGGCATCCCTCGTCGTCGCCCGCTGGGAAGGAGAATTGGACCGAGCACAGATGAAAGCCGCCTTCTGCGGTCATCAGCTTGCCGAGGCATCAAACCGGCTACCCTCCTCCAAGTAAGGTGGGCGGCCCACGACCTGTTAAGTCGCCTAGCTGGTCACATGAACTGAACGACCGACCCGCAGCTCACGGACCATGTAGCCGAAGCGCTAAATGTGTGAGTGCAAACCGTCACCGCCCTTTAAGCGAATGAGCCTTTCAGTATACCCGGCCGGTTTACGTCTGGAATGATGTTCGTCCAACACGCTGTTGGCCATTCGTATGGGACGTTTTCACTTTGCCACCCGAAACCGAAACCCGTTAGGCGACAGAGAGCCGGCCGGCGTCAAAAAGATCAGAATAGGACATATGACCAAGCGCCCCACAATTGCCGATCTCGCCCGCGAAGCCCGAGTCAGCGTAGCAACGATCGATCGGGTTCTGAACGCCCGCCATCCGGTGCGCGAGGAGACCGCGCGGCGGGTCCACGACGCCGCCCACGCGATCGGCTATCATGCTGCCGGGCTAATCAAGCAGCGCTTGCGGCGAGACCTACCGCACTACCGTCTGGGCTTCATCTTGAGAAAACCGGCCCAGCATTTCTACCAAGATTTTGCGCGCGAGGTCGAAGCATCGGTCAATTTGGCCCAGTCCTTCCACGGCATTCCGCTCGTCGAATTCGCCCCGTCACATATGCCGAGCGACCTGATCGCGCGGCTCAAGGATTTGGGCGCACGCTGCCATGCGATCGCGATGGTGGCACCGGACCACCCGAAAATTACAGCAGCGGTTGAGGACCTCAAGGCCAAAGGCATTCCGGTTTTCTCGCTGCTTTCCGACTTCGCCGCCGGCGTACGACAGGGGTATATCGGCCTTAACAACCGCAAGGTGGGGCGCACGGCCGCTTGGATGGTGTCGAAGGTCGCAAAACGGCCCGGCAAAGTGGCGGTTTTTGTCGGCAGCCATCGTTTCCAGGGGCACGAGCTCCGTGACGTCGGCTTTCGCTCCTATTGCCGTGAGAACGCGCCCACGTTCGAGGTGCTGGATCCTGTCATGAACCTCGAGAAACGGCAGATCACCTACGAGGCAACGCTTGATCTCATGCAGCGAGAGCCCGAGCTCGTCGGCTTCTATGTCGCCGGCGGCGGCATGGAGGGCGCCATCTCCGCGCTCCGAGAAGAGGGCAAAAGTCGCGATCTCGTCGCGATCGTGAATGAAATCACACCGGAGTCTCGGGCGGCGCTCGCAGATAATATCGTCACGATGGCGGTCGCCACGCCAATGCGCCGACTTTGCCGGGAGCTGATAACGCTGATGACGCGGGCTATCGAGACCGGCACCGCTGAAACGCCCGGACAGACATTTCTCCCGTTCGACATCCATCTGCCGGAAAATATATGAAACTCATGGACTCTGTCGTAAGTCGGGGAGTTGAATGATGATCCCATCCCGCGGGGTGGCCGCACCCACGGGCCTCAGCCGGGCAGGATGAAGCGCCGATTAGATGAACGGATCGGCCACGCGTTCAGGCAGAAGCGCGGGGTCAATTGCCTGGGTCCGCAGCGTCAAGCTCCACCGGCTTCATTGCCAAGTGCCCGACTTTCTCGGTGCAGGGCACTGTCGTCAACGCCAGTAGCCGAGCGAGGCTGGCACAGATTGGATCGGCGCCATCTCCTCGCCTGGCCGCGCGTGAAAAGCCGCGGCAAGGCCTGCGACGTTGGCATTTAAGTGGGGCTGAGCATCTTCTGGGACTCCGCAAGCAAAATCGGAGGCGGCAGTCATTCAGTAGCAACCCCGGGCGTGTGTTCTGCTCGTTCCTGGCCCTCGTACTTGACAAGCAACTGCGCCGCTCTGCTGGTCAAAGGCCCGGTGTTTAAGTGGGGCTTAACATCTTCCGGGACTTCGCACGCGAAATCGCGGTGGCAGTCGGTACCAACAACCGCAAGGTCGGATCGGCGTGCCCGACACGCTCAATGATTTCAGGCAAAGGCGCCAGGCAAGATGCCTCCTGCAACAACATTTCCCGCATCCACATGCTTGCCGGATCAGTATTGTGAAGCTCAGGCCATTGGACGGCCTCCATGAATGCGGCAGGAAGTGGCGGCGGAAGTTGGACAATCCGGAGGGGTGTTGTTTTTGCGAAATGCTGCGCCAGCCGCAACGGCATGGTCCCGATGCGGTTGGTGCCTGACAGGAAGGGCGCGATCAGGCTAAAGCCCTGTACGACGACCTCGACACGTCTCTCGAAACCGTGCTCGAGCAAATACCATTCCTCCATGGTGGGCTGCCGGGTGTGCCTGAATTTGAGCACGACATGCCCCATGGACATGTATCGCTCGAATGTAAGTGGCTCTGACAGCTGCTTGTTCGTGCCGCAGCCTACGCATACGAGCATATCTTCGAACAGGGCTGCGCGAGGATGTTTCGACATGAACACTTCCGGCATAATCAGAAAATCAAGGTCGCCGCGCCGGAGAAGCTCCTCGGGGTCGTCGCAAATAGGCAGACATTCAAAGCGAACGGCGGGAGCTTCCCGCGCAGCACGCTCTACGATCTTCTTAAAAAATACGAGCGTGATGTAATCGGAAAGCATCATTCGGAAGAGACGATCCGATTGGGCCGGGTTGAAAGCGTCGGAGGAAATAATCGACAGCTGGATGTGCAGCAATGCCTCCCGGACTGCTGGGGCGAGCCCGTCGGCGCGCGGTGTCAAAAGGAGCTCGCGGCCGTTCATCGTAAATAGCTCATCGTTGAAATAGGCGCGTAACCGACCGACGGCGGCGCTCATGGCCGGCTGGCTCAGGTTGATACTGCGAGCCGCGGCAGTGACTTTACGCTCCCTCATCAGAGCGTCCAGCACAACGAGGAGATTTAGATCGAGTCCCTTGAAACGCATGTCATGTTCTATCCAACGTGTGGATGCGTATCATTCAAACAATCAATTTTACGAATTTACGAGCCATGCATTAGAGGAACGTTAATGAGCGACGTCAAGCTCAAATCGACGACACGGGCCGGAACTTCGAGAGAGCGTCTGGCTCACCTTCGCCAACGACAACGGCTGAATGCAGCCAACAGCGCCGCTTTGGTCGGGTAATGCGGCCGCAAAAAACTAATATGAAGAGAGGTCCTGAATGCGCCACCAGGTGCAGTGGAAGTTGTGCTGGGAAAACGAATTGCAGCTCTCCGATCACGTTGAGCTCGCCGAGTTCTTTCGTGATACGTACGGGCCGACTGGGGCGTCCAACGCAGAACCGTTCGAAGGTAGTCGAAGCTGGGCCGGAGCCAGGCCTGAACTCCGCGTGATCGCCTATGATTCAAGTGGTGTAGCGGCTCACATGGGCATACTGCGCCGTTTCATCAAGGTTGACGCGGTCGACCTGTTGGTGGCTGAGCTGGGCCTGTACGGGGTACGCCCGGACCTTGAGGGTCTCGGAATCGCCCATTCAATCCATGTCATGCTTCCAATACTGCAGGAGCTTGGCGTTCCATTCGCTTTCGGAACGGTCCGGGACGCGCTGCGGAATCATGTTGAGAGGTTCGGGCGGCGATACAGGCCTTTGGCCGTTTTGTCGGGAATCCGCGTGCGCTCGACCCGACCAGAGGCCCGCCTCGACCTGCCGCCCACACGCATCGATGACGCACTCACCATTGTTCTGCCGGTTGGACGGCCGATCAGCGAATGGCCCACGGGCACGATGATAGATCGGAACGGACCAGAGCTATGAGCCGTCCCGATTGCTTGTACGAAGTGCGCCGTGAGTGCTCTGACGGCACCGGCCGTCGCAGCGTTTATCTGACGTTTGACGACGGTCCCAATCGACTTTTCACACCGGAGATTCTCGATGTGCTGGCAGAGCAGCGGGTGCCGGCGACTTTCTTCGTCATCGGCGCCTACGCCTTAGAGCACCCAGATCTAATCCAACGGATGATCGCAGAAGGGCACGAGGTAGGCAACCACACGATGTCTCATCCGGATCTGTACCAATGCGGTTTCGGCGAAGTGCAACGTGAGGTCTTTGAAGCGAACGACGCCATCATGAGAGCGTGCCCGCAGGCCTCGGTGCGCTATGTTCGCGCGCCCTACGGCGCCTGGAGCGAAGAAGTCTTCACAGCGTCACAGATCGCCGGGCTGGCGGCCCTCCATTGGTCCGTCGACCCTCGAGATTGGTCTCGCCCTGGGGTCGACGCGATTATCGATAAAGTGCTCGCCTCTGTCCGGCCGGGCGCAATCGTACTCTTGCACGACGGATGCCCTCCCGGCGAGTTGGGCCGGGGCGCTCACGCCGGTCTGCGCGACCAGACGGTCACGGCGCTGTCCCGGCTGATTCCAGCATTGCGTGAGCGCGGATTTGTAATCCGCTCACTTCCTCAACATCACTGAACAAACGAGATCCCATGACTCTTCTTGGTACAACCAGCACTGTGGCCATATCGCTTTATGCGCTGCTCTCGACTGCTTATAAGAGCATGCAGGGGCTTTATGCTCTGCCGACAAACGACTCATCGGCGTTGGAGGTTCTCGTCGGCTCCGATCAACTGCCCAGCGTGGATGTCATCGTCCCCTGCTTCAACGAGGATCCGCGCACGCTTTCAGAGTGCCTGGCTTCCATTGCCGACCAAGAATACGCCGGAAGACTTCGGGTCTATGTGGTTGATGACGGTTCTGGAAATCGCGAAGCCTTAGGAACTGTCCACGAAGCCTACGCGCGCGACCCTAGGTTCGACATCATTTTGCTTCCCGAGAATGTTGGAAAGCGCAAGGCGCAGATCGCCGCGATACGCCGCTCATCAGGGGATCTGGTGCTTAACGTTGATTCAGACACGTTACTCGCGTCCGACGTCATTGCCAAGCTTGTACCGAAGATGCGAGATTCAGCGGTCGGCGCAGTCATGGGTCAGTTGACGGCCAGTAACCGGACCGAGAGCTGGCTGACCAGGCTGATAGACATGGAGTACTGGCTGGCTTGCAACGAGGAGCGCGCGGCGCAGGCTCGCTTCGGTGCCGTTATGTGCTGTTGCGGCCCATGTGCCATGTACCGCCGGTCTGCGCTCCTTTTGTTACTGGACCAGTATGAGTCGCAGTTTTTTCGGGGCAAGCCAAGCGACTTCGGTGAGGATCGCCATCTTACTATCCTGATGCTGAAAGCAGGCTTTCGAACCGAGTACGTTCCGAGCGCCATCGCGGCCACAGTCGTCCCGAACAGACTAGGACCGTATCTGCGCCAACAACTCCGTTGGGCACGAAGCACATTCCGGGACACGCTGCTTGGGCTGCGCTTGCTGCCCAGCCTGAATAGCTATCTCACGTTGGACGTGGTCGGACAGAATCTCGGCGCGCTACTCCTCGCCGTATCGGTATTAACGGGCCTCGCACATTTCGCACTGACAGGCTCTGTGCCTTGGTGGACAGGACTGATGATTGTGTCCATGACCATGCTCCGATGCAGCGTGGTAGCATTTCGTGCCCGACAGTTTCGATTTCTGGGCTTTTCGCTGCACACGTTCATCAACATCTTTCTCTTGCTTCCGTTGAAAGCCTACGCGCTGTGTACATTGAGCAATAGCGATTGGCTGTCGCGAGGCTCTGCTGTCGCTACATCGAACACTGGGGGAAAACAGGCCCCCACCCAAACTCCGATCACTGGTTCCAGCAGGGCAGAATTCTCGCCGCATGCGGCTCCGCTTCGCAGGCTCAATCTTGCGCGGGATTCTTCGGAATTAGTGCTGTCGGGCAACATTTGCGGCGACGAGTGATCGCTAATTACCTAGTGGACGAGAGGTGCACGAGTTTGACCCAGAACGTGAATCATCAGTTGCTTGATCGGGAATTGGCCGCAGACGATCCGTGGCTTCTCGACGGCAATCCGTTCGAGCGGAAGCGCCACACGCAAATGCTCCAGCTGGCGCTTGCCCAAGGCTCCATTTCAAATGCCCTCGAAGTCGGGTGCGCTGCCGGCGCATTCACGGAAAAACTAGCCCCCTACTGCCAAGGGCTCACCGTCATCGATGTCGTGGCGCAAGCGATTGCTCGAGCACGTCAACGGATAAACGAGCCGTCGCGCATCAACTGGATAGTCTCCGATGTTCAACAGTTTTCGACCGACGAGTTGTTTGACCTGATCGTTGTGGCGGAGGTCCTCTACTATCTCGAAGACATAGCCGAGATGCGCGCGGCCGTCAAAAACCTGGTGCGGGTGCTTGCGCCTGGCGGGCATCTGATCTTCGGATCGGCAAGGGATGCTAATTGCCGTCGCTGGGGCCACGCCGCTGGTGCTGAGCCGGTCATCGCCATGCTGAACGAAACGTTGATCGAGGTAGAGCGTCTTGAGTGTCGGGGCGAGTCGGTCAACGAAGACTGCTTGCTCGTCCGTTTCCGAAACCCGCTTTCCGCTTCCTGATGAATCGAATCTATCGCCGTTAACCTGGAGACACTATGCGCATCTTTGGTATCAAGCTGACCCATGATGGGGCGATCGCCCTGGTCGAGGATGGACGGCTCGTCTTCTGCGTTGACCAGGAAAAGCGGCACAACGATCCGCGTTACCAAGCCATCGATAATCTCTACGCAATTGTCGCCGCTTTACCGGAACAGGGGCTAAATCCTTGTGATGTCGATCAGTTGGTTATCGACGGCTGGGATGGCGAAGATGAGTCACAGTTTCAGGTCCGGCAGGCAACCAAGCAACCGCCAGTCTTGGCGTCCCTCTCGGTAAAATGAACCCATGTCCATGGTAGCGATCGATCTTACTGACGTAAGCAAAACTTATGACAAGCTCGTTGTCGACAGACTGTCGTTCCGCGTTGCGGCGGGGGAATGCTTCGGGCTCTTGGGACCGAACGGCGCGGGCAAAAGCACGATTGCGCGTATGGTCCTCGGCATGACATCGCCCGATGCGGGGAAGATTACTGTGCTCGGCGTTCCAGTGCCGGCGCGCGCGCGTTTGGCACGTATGCGCATCGGCGTGGTCCCGCAGTTCGACAATCTTGATACCGCGTTCACTGTACGCGAGAACCTGTTGGTGTTCGGGCGCTACTTCCGGATGAGCAGACGCCAGATCGATGCGGTCATACCATCGCTGCTTGAGTTCGCCCGCCTCGAGAACAAAGCGGATGCGCGCGTCGCCGAACTGTCGGGCGGCATGAAGCGGCGCCTGACGCTCGCGCGTGCGCTGATCAATGACCCACACTTGCTGGTGATGGACGAGCCGACCACCGGCCTCGATCCGCAGGCCCGCCACCTGATCTGGGAACGGCTGCGATCGCTGCTGGCGCGGGGCAAGACTATTCTTTTGACTACCCATTTCATGGAAGAGGCCGAGCGGCTGTGCGATCGGCTGTGCGTTATGGAGGAGGGGCGCAAGATCGCCGAAGGCCGCCCGTCCGCACTCATTGACGAGCAGATCGGCTGTGACGTGGTCGAGGTCTACGGCGGCAATCCGCATGAACTGGGTGCGCTGATCCGGCCGTACGCACAGCGCATCGAGGTGAGCGGTGAGACGCTTTTTTGCTATGCACCCGATCCGGAGCAGGTGCTGGCGCAGCTACGCGGGCGCGCGGGTCTACGCCTTCTGCAGCGTCCCCCCAATCTCGAGGATGTGTTTTTGCGCCTAACCGGGCGCGAGATGGAGGACTGAACAATGGGCGAACGTTATGCGGCGGGCATGCCCGCCAATGCGTGGAATTGGGTCGCGGTTTGGCGCCGCAACTATCTTGGATGGAAGAAAATCGGGCTTGCATCGGTGCTCGGCAACCTCGCCGATCCGATGATCTATCTGTTCGGTCTCGGCTTTGGAATCGGAACAATGATAGGTCCTGTTGAGGGCACTTCGTACATTGCGTTTCTCGCGGCTGGCATGGTTGCCACAAGCGCGATGGCATCGGCGACCGCTGAAACGGTTTACGGGAGTTTCGGCCGCATGGGCGACCAGCGCACCTGGGAAGGAATGCTATGCACTCAGCTGACGCTCGGCGATATCTTACTCGGCGAATTGGCGTGGGCAGCCACCAAGGCCCTGATGGCGGGCACAGCAATCACTATTGTTGCGACCACGCTAGGCTACGCATCGTGGCCATCCATCCTCTGCTTGCTGCCAGTCATCGCTCTCAGTGGCCTCGCCTTCGCGAGTCTAGCGATGGTCGTCACGGCGCTTGCGCCCAGTTATGAATATTTCATATTTTATAATACGCTTGTTATAACACCCATGCTGTTCCTTTGCGGCGCGATGTTTCCGGTCAACCAATTGCCCGGCGCTTTTCAGGACGTCGCCTCCTTGTTGCCGCTCGCACATGCAATTGACCTCATTCGTCCGGCGATGCTTGGCCGTCCCGCCGGCAGCATGGGCCTGCATATCGGCGCGCTTGGCATATACACGGTTTTGCCGTTCTTCCTATCGGTTGCTCTGTTTCGTCGTCGGCTGATGCGTTGACGCTCTCACCATTCGTGAAATTGATTGTTTGGGCGATACCCATCCACGCATCGGATAGGTCAATGCATGCGTTTTAAGGGACTCGATCTAAATCTCCTCGTTGTGCTGGACGCTTTGATCAGGGAGCGTAAAGTCACCGCCGCAGCCCGCAGTATTAACCTGAGCCAGCCGGCCATGAGCGCCGCCGTCGGTCGGTTACGCGCCTATTTCAGCGATGAGCTATTTACGATGAACGGCCGCGAACTCATTTTGACACCGCGCGCGGAGGGGCTCGCCACAGCAGTCCGGGAGGCATTGCTGCACATCCAGCTGTCGATTATTTCCTGGGACCCCTTTAACCCGGTCGGATCGGATCGTCGCTTCCGCATCATCCTTTCCGATTACCTCACACTCGTATTTTTTAAGAAAATCGTAAAGCGTGCTGCGCGGGAAGCTCCCGCCGTCCGCTTCGAATGTCTGCCTATTTCCGACGACCCCGAGGAGCTTCTCCGGCGCGGCGACGTTGATTTTCTGATTATGCCGGAAGTGTTCATGTCCAAACATCCTCGCGCAGCCCTGTTCGAAGATATGCTCGTATGCGTAGGCTGCGGCACGAACAAGCAGCTGTCAGAGCCACTTACATTCGACCGATACTTGTCGATGGGGCAGGTTGTGCTTAAATTCGGGGACACCCGGCAGCCCTCCATCGAGGAATGGTATTTGCTCGAGAACGGTTTCGAGAGACGTATCGAGGTCGTCGTACACGGCTTTAGCATGATCCCGCCCCTTCTATCAGGCACCAGCCGCATCGGGACCATGCCGTTGCGGCTGGCGCAGCATTTCGCGAAATCAACACCCTTGCGGATTGTCGAACTTCCGCCGCCACTTCCTGCCGCATTCACGGAGGCCGTCCAATGGCCTGCGCTTCACAATAATGATCCGGCAAGCCTATGGATGCGGGAAATGATGTTGCAGGAGGCATCTCGTATGATTGCCCTGCCTAAGAGCACCGGACGTCTCAGTTGTCGGCCGAATTGAGAAACTGACCCCTCGGTTATGAGAGGAGGCATGGATGGCGATTGGGATTGGGCGATTCCTGCATTGTCGAGAACGATGCAGGGAGAGCAGATCCTTCAGCCTGAAGAGGTGGCAGCGATGCTGCGGCGGCATGAGGTTGGCGGGGAACCGACGGGCGAAGGAATTCGGGTGCGCGCGCAACACCGTGCCTCGGCATCTAAGCGAGGGCTGGACTGTTCCGTTTCGCAAGCCCGTGCGGCCGACGGCGTTTGACGGACTGGACGATTGGCTGCGGGAGCGCTTCTTCCCCCATGGGTCGAGCCGGATGACGATCTCGACCCGCTCCAGATGCACCGCGAACGCCTTGCGCGGTCGCGCAGCACGTCGCGGCTCGCCTGTCGGTCTTGCGGTCTTGCGGCCTCGAGTTCGGACTCAATCGCGCCGAGCCCGGTCTGGATTCGAAGGCGAAGGCCTGCTGGGCACGTTCGAGCTTCTCGGAGCTGCGACCGAAGCGGCGCGCTCCAGCTGCTTGACGATCCCTGAAGGTCGGCGAGCCTCTCCTGGGCACGCTCGTTGAGTGTCGCCATCCGGACGATCTCGGCCTTGAGTGTTCGCTCCGGAGTTGTTGCAGTTCGGCCTTCTCCGCCGCCATGGGGACGAATATCGCCTTGAGCGGAACGATTTCGTGGAGACGGGCCAAAGCGCTTCTCTTCATGACGCCGACAAAAGCTTATTTTGCACGGCCAGAGGCCCGCCTTTTGCGCCTGAGTCACTTCGCCACGGCCTATCCGGCCAACGTCGGACGCCGTCTCCGTTCGGCTTAAGCGCGCCAGTCCATGCCTTCGACGAGCGCCATCAGTTGGGCGCGGCAAGCCGGATCACGCCGTTCTCCACCCGCGGCCAGCGGAACTTGTCCTCGTCCAGCGAGGCGCAGGTCGGGGAGTATGGTGAGCGCAAGGTGGCGGCTGAACAGGAACTGCGACGGATCGATATCGTCGCGCCGCAGTCAGGCACCATTCAACAACTCGCAGTTCATACGGTCGGCGGAGTGATTACGCCCGCCGATCCGATCATGCTAATCGTGCCGGAAGGCGACGATCTTGCGCTGGAAGTACGGATCACCCCGAAGGACATCGACCAAATCCAGCTTGGTCACAAGGCCGTGCTGCGGATGTCAGCCTTCAATCTGAGAACCACGCCGGAATTGAACGGATATGTCAGCCGGATCGCAGCCGATCTGGCGACGGACGAAAAAAACGGCATTTCGTATTACCTGGTGCGTCTATCGGTTCCGCATGCGGAACTGACGAAGCTCAAGGACCTGACGCTCGTGCCCGGCATGCCGGCCGAAGCGATGGTCCAGACGGGCGAGCGTACGGCGCTTTCCTATTTTGTGAAGCCGCTGTCGGACCAAATCAGTCGGGCATTCCACGAGTAATGAAAGTAATTCTATTAGCTTGGCGTAGGCCGCGTCGCGTAGAGCCCGTGCGGCCGACGTGCGGAAGCTGTCGTTCCGAGATCCTTGAACTCGCGGCTCGCGCGAACGCGCTCCCTTGTTCCATTGCTCGCAATGGGCAGTGCTGGCGAGATACTCGGCAACACAGCCCTATGCCTGTTCTTCCGAGGCCGGCTTGACGGTGAGCGAATGCGTAACGCAGCTGTGAGGACCCGTCAGTTGTCGTTTCAGCTCGGCTTCGTCAACTTCGACAGCCTGTCGGCGAAAGGCGCTATCACGAGGCCATTGGCGGCAAATTGCCCTCCCCTTGTTGCGCGGTAGCAGCATGCGTGTCGGGGAAGGAACCGTCTCCGGCCCCCATTCATCGCTGAGGCCGCGCCGTACCCGCCGCCACCGGAACTTGTCCACGTCCAGCGCTTACGGTGCGGGTATGCCGGCGTCGAGCAAACAGAGAGAGATTTGGGCCCAACCAGGGCGGCCGGTTACCAAGTTTTCCTCGTCCGCTTGAGTGTGAATGTTCGGGTCGATCGTCTGGGCGCGTCCCCGCCGCCTGCGAGCCCGCTACTGCTCAGCGGAAGGGCGAAGTGAACGTGAATGCATCCATTTCGTAAATGTGTGTCTATCCAAGCAATCGATTTCTCTAATTACCCGATGAGCAATATGAACGCGTCAGGCAGGGTGCATCATCAGGAGTATTTTTCGATGGCAAACATTATCAAGGGTAGCCCGGATGCCGAAACACTCCTCGGCACCAAGGGTGAAGATTGGATGGAGGGTTTCCAGGGCGGTGACTGGATTGACGGTCGTGGCGGCAACGACGAGATCTCGGCTGGCCCGGGCAGTGACCGAGCCCTTGGCGGCGAGGGTAACGACCGCATCTTCGGCGGAGATGGCTGGGACGATCTCTCCGGCGACAACGGCCGCTTCAACGCGCGCATCTCCGGTGAGGACAATGACAGGCTCAGCGGCGGTCCCGGCCAGGATGTCCTCTACGTGGGTGACGGCCAGGATACGTTGACCGGGGGCACCGACAATGACACGTTCGTGTTCCAGTTCCACAATCCGGTGCCTGGGGTCGATCCGAGTGTCGGGTCGAAGCCGGACATTACCACTATCACCGATTTCAACCCGGCGGAGGACAAGTTCGCCTTCGATGCGGTGGGCCTCTACAACGACGGTTTTGGCGCGAACTTCGTCAACAACGCCAGTATACAGTCCGGCTACCCGGTGAGCAGCTTCTACAGTGGCGCGGCCTCGGGTGCGAACGGCGAACATGTCGTGGTAATCACTGGCGAATCTTTCAACTCTGCTAATGAGGCAGCGCGTGCGATCTCCGGCGAGCACGCCGGCGACATCATTGTCTACCAAAGCAGCTACACCGACAGAGTCGCAACTCTGGCCTATGTCACCGCCGACGGCAGCGCGCACGAGTTCGCCCACCTGGGCGGTGTGGTCACCGTGGCCGACCTAGGCCTGACCGCGTCGGACTTCACCTTCGTTTGATCCAGAAAACCGATACGGAACCGCGCCCCGCCCCCCTGGGCGGGCGCTTTCCCGTTTCCGCTACTTGCCATGGGCCGGGGCGGCCGAGGGGCGCCCTGGAGCAGTTGCAGCGTGGATAGCTTGACGAAGCCCTGCGCGTCGCGCTGGTCGTGCACCGAAATCTCCTGAAAGTGTGGAGGCGGAAGCCTGTCCGGGCCCTTGCGGCCGGCCACGATGACGTTGCCCTTCCAAACCTTCAGCCGGACGGTTTGTTGACCCGCTCCATTAAATGCCGGGACCAAACATATTCGGCGGGAGCATTGATCCTGAACCAGCGAGCGGATGCAGTCGGTCGCCGGTCGGGGAGCAATATGGGGCTGAGTCGCCAGCCTCCGGAACTTACGTGAGAAGCCATTCCTTGAAGGATTCAGCTTTGAGACCTTTCCCTCTGAGTTCCGCTATTTGGGGCGTTGTGTTGATCAGCGGCGCGGTCAACGTGCTTGCGCTGATCTCGCCGCTGTTCATGCTTCAGGTCTATGACCGCGTTCTGGCAAGTGGCAGCGTATCGACGCTGGTGGGGCTCGTCGTGCTTGCTGCGGGGCTTTATGCGTTCCAATGCCTGCTCGACATTTTGCGCGCCCGCGTGCTGCTGCGGATTGGCGAGCGTTTCGATGGAGAGTTTTCCGGACGCGTTCACGATGCGATCGTTCGCCTTCCGCTTTCAACGCGCATGCCGGGCGACGGCTTGCAGCCGCTTCGCGATCTCGACAATGTTCGCGGCTTCTTGGGTGGAAACGGTCCGACAGCGTTCTTCGATCTGCCATGGATGCTGTTTTATCTTGGCATTTGCTTCCTCCTTCATTTCTGGATCGGCATGACGGCACTTATCGGGGCGGTCGGCCTCACATCTCTGACACTCCTTGCCAACACTCTCTCGCAACGGCCGATAAGCGATACCGTTGCCCACAACATGGCACGCAATGGTCTGCTGCAAGCAGCGCGTTGCAATGCCGAGGTCGTGCAAGCTCTCGGCCTTGGAAAGCGGATCGCTGCCCGATGGCAAAAGGCCAATGCCAAGTGTCTGGCCGCCAACCGGAAAGCTGGGGACGTGGCAGGTGGGCTGGGTGCCATTTCAAAATCGCTGCGCGTGCTGCTGCAATCGGCCATTCTTGCCGTCGGCGCGTACCTTGTCATCAGACAGGAGGCTACGGCCGGGGTTATGATTGCCAGTTCGATCATGATGGGGCGTGCGCTGGCTCCGGTCGATCTGGCCATTTCAAGCTGGAAACCTTTCCTCATGGCGCGCCAGGGTTGGGCGCGGCTGGAGGACCTCTTGGAAAAGGTTCCTGAATCCGCTCCTGTTATGCCAATGCCTGCACCTGAACGCGAACTGCGCCTCGAAAGCGTGACAATCGTTCCGCCCGGCGAAAGGAAGCCGACCGTGACCGGCCTTGCGTTTGCCATTCAGGCGGGAAGCGCACTCGGGATCATCGGTGCATCGGGCTCGGGCAAGTCGACACTCTCGCGCGCCATCGTCGGCGCATGGGCGCCGGTCGCCGGAAAGGTTCGCATCGACAGCGCAAGCCTCGATCAATGGGACCGGGAAGCACTAGGCCGTCATATCGGCTATCTGCCGCAAGGTGTTGAACTGTTCGACGGCACCATTGCCGAAAACATTGCTCGTTTTGAAGATAATCCTGACCCTGAGGCTATTGTCGCCGCGGCGAAAGCAGCGGGCACGCACGAACTGATCCTCCGATTTGAGCACGGCTACGAAACTCCGATCGGTGAGGCCGGATCGGCACTTTCCGCCGGGCAGCGCCAGCGTATCGGTCTTGCCCGTGCTCTTTATCGAGACCCTTTCCTTGTTGTGCTGGATGAACCCAATGCCAATCTCGATGCGGAAGGCGAGGCTGCGGTCGTTAAGGCGATCGCCTCCGTGCGCGAGCGCAAGGGCATTGCGGTTGTCGTCGCCCATCGGCCGAGCGCCATCCGCGCCGTGGATTTGGTGTTGGTGATGGAAGGTGGACGGCAGCGAGCATTCGGTGCGCGTGATGAAGCACTTTCCAAAGTCCTGAAGGGGACAGCGATGGCACGAGGCGCTGGCGTCAAGGCCATCGAATCTACACAGGATCATGTGGGAGAGCGCGCTGACATGGAGGATCCCGGTGTCCGGCATTCATCAGAACAATGACGTTTCCAGCTCCATTCGCCGCCACCTGGTGGCGGGCCTTCTGGCGAGCGTAATCTTTGTGGGAGGAGCCGGAGCCTGGGCGGCCTTCACGAATCTCTCCGGTGCGGTTGTCGCGTCCGGACACTTTGTCGTCGATTCCTATGTCAAGAAGGTGCAGCACCCGACCGGCGGGGTGGTGGGAGAAATCCTGGTGCGCGAAGGCGATAAAGTGAAAGCCGGCGACATCCTCATGCGGCTCGATGCCACCCAGACGCGCGCCAATCTCGCCATAGTCACCAAGCGGCTCGATGAGCTCGCCGCCTACCAGGCAAGACTCGATGCTGAACGTGACGATCTCGCGGAGATCGCCTTCCCGGACTGGCTGCTCGTCCGAAGAGATGTTCCGGACGTAGCTTCGGCAATACATAGCGAGACGCTGCTGTTCGAATTCCGCAGACAATCCCGCGACGGAAAGCAGGCGCAACTGGCGGAACACATTACTCAATATCACCACGAGATCGAAGGATTCGAGGCGCAGGAAATTGCCTGTGAAAAAAGGATCGAGGTTCTCCTTAAGGAAATTGCTGTTCTGAGTGGGCTGCGCGACCAAGGCATTGTCTCGGACCAACGGTTGAACAGCCTGAAGATCCAGGTTGCCACTTTCGGTGGCGAACGCGGTGAGAAGATCGCACATCAGGCACAGACAGCAGCCCGCATAGCCGAAACGCGCCTGCAGATCCCGCAGATCGATCAGGATTTCAAGACCGAAGTCGGCCAGGAGCTCAGAGAGGTTCAGGCGCAGATCGGGGAGTATGGTGAGCGCAAGGTGGCGGCTGAACAGGAACTGCGACGGATCGATATCGTCGCGCCGCAGTCAGGCACCATTCAACAACTCGCAGTTCATACGGTCGGCGGAGTGATTACGCCCGCCGATCCGATCATGCTAATCGTGCCGGAAGGCGACGATCTTGCGCTGGAAGTACGGATCACCCCGAAGGACATCGACCAAATCCAGCTTGGTCACAAGGCCGTGCTGCGGATGTCAGCCTTCAATCTGAGAACCACGCCGGAATTGAACGGATATGTCAGCCGGATCGCAGCCGATCTGGCGACGGACGAAAAAAACGGCATTTCGTATTACCTGGTGCGTCTATCGGTTCCGCATGCGGAACTGACGAAGCTCAAGGACCTGACGCTCGTGCCCGGCATGCCGGCCGAAGCGATGGTCCAGACGGGCGAGCGTACGGCGCTTTCCTATTTTGTGAAGCCGCTGTCGGACCAAATCAGTCGGGCATTCCACGAGGAATGAAAGTAATCCACAGAAATATATTGTTGGTATTTATGTTGGTTGTTCGCAGGCTACGTGGGTAGTAACATCCTGAAAGTACTGGCATACTTTCCTCACTTGGATTCCGCCTCTGGGCACCATTTTCCAGACAATATCAATGACTTAATCGTTGGACGCTTAGCCGTCTTGCGCGCCGTCAAGACCCTGCCCACTACGTCAGATACGACCGCCTTTCCGGCCTTAATTCTAATCATCTGGCTACCGACGCCGCGCACTCGGTCATATCTTCCGGACTGGGTTCAAGTAGCGCCCGCTGCCCACTTGAAATCGCCACCGTCAACTGTCATATTTTACGCGACAGTTGACGCAGGAGGCGCACATGACGGCTACGGCGGATAAGGTCGTTACGGAAGCGAGAGACGGCGGTCTCCAACGAGTGGAGGCACTGCTCGGCGGGTCTCGTATATTGTCGCGTCGATTGACCAGCGCACTTGATGCGCATGAATTGCTTCTAAGTGGCCTGCCTGCCTCGGCGCTAAACCATCTCGTCGGACAACTGGTCTTCATTGACAAGACGGCGTCCCTCGAAAAGGCGGTTGGTATGAGCCTGCGAACCTGGCAGCGCCGCAAAGACGCTCCATCCAAGCCTCTTAGCCAAGAGCAAAGCGGACGGACTTGGAAATTCGCAGAGATCCTGGCGAAGGCGACGGATGTCCTCGGTACGCAGGCGGAAGCTGAGCAATGGTTGGAGCGCCCGGCGATCGGTCTCGACCAGCGCCGTCCGATCGATCTTCTGGGCACTCCCGCCGGCGTGGAACTGGTCGAAGACTATCTCGAACGGCTTGAATACGGCGTCTATGCATGACGCCTCTGCCAATAGCGCTCGGAGGAACGGAACTCATCGCGTGGCGGCTTGACCAGGCCGTCCATGCCGCGACATGGAATAGTGGCGAAGGTGCCTATCGGGTGGGCGGCCGCTGGAACAGCAAGGGCGTAAGAGCTGTGTACTGCTCGATCGATCCCGCCACGGCTATCCTCGAAGTCGCCGTACATAAGGGTTTTCGCGCCCTCGACACAGTTCCTCACACGTTAACAGCCGCTGTCATCAGCGATGCATCGGCTATACATGTCGTCGATCCTGCAAGCGTGCCCAATCCGAACTGGCTGCGCCCCGGCATACCAAGCGCGGGTCAGCAGGCATTCGGGGATGACCTTCTGATGGGCCATCGCGTGGTGGCGATACCGAGTGCGGTCTCTTCACATAGCTGGAACTTGATCTTCGTGGCAAGCGTAGCGACAGATACCTATGCGCTGAAGCTCCAGGAAACTTTTGCTCTCGACACAAGGCTGCATCCCCCGGCCGGCCGCTAATCTGGCCGCGTGGGCGCTGTGTGCAAGGCGTCGGCTCACCGGGAGTCGCAGCCAAAATATCTGCCGCTTGGTGACGGCCAGCAGGGTGGCCATAAAAGCTGGCCAACCGGTCACCGCAAGCATCATTGGCCGAAACAAGTTTGCGCTCTTCTGCCTGCATGCGGATTTAATTTGCTTGGCCACCCGTCAACCCTGGGGCAAACTGCCTGCCGGGGCTGCAGGAGGTGAAATGAGAGCACGCGCAGCAACGCTTGGGGATCTGGAGGATGTCTTTCGCGGTCTGTCCAAGCGGATGTCGGACGAATACGTGGCGGCCGGCAAGGACAGCAAGATCGCCTACGACAATCTGATGATGAATTTGAAGGAGGGCCGCGCGCACGCGCTTGTCGAGGGCGACAAGGCCGTGGCGATTATCGCCTGGCACGAGAACAGCGACGCCGCCGACACGCTGTTCGCCGCACGGGAGGATTTCTTCCGTGCGGCGACCGTTCGCTTCTGCAAGCGGCATATCCGGCACATCCAGGCGCTCGCCGGCAACCTCGCCATCCACTCGCGCAGCTGGCTGCAGGGGCCGGATGTCGCAAGATGGTTTGGCGTTATCGGCTATGTCGAGCGCGGCCGGGAGAACGGCGCCACTTTGTTCGAGCTGCCGCCGGCTCGCGGATAAGCAATCGCGGGATATTGCCTGGCAAGCTTGCAGTTCGAAGCGCTCTCCCAGGAGGGCGCGAAGCTCTGCCACCAGCCGTCCTGGCAGAAGCTGTGAGACGCGCTGCCGTTGATTTCCAGATGTTTCCTGCGACTATCGGAACGCACGCTTGCGGAAGATAGAGGTCGAAACAATGCATCTGGACCACTCCGATCACGTCTTCGTCGACCTCGTGCCCGAGCAGTTCGGCCCGTCGGAAACCATCGTCGCGCGCTATCGCGGGCTTGTCGCCACCGCCTTTCGCTATCGATCCGGCGTTGCCGGGCTTCGGATCAGCAACGCGAAGGGCGAAATCGTCATGCTGCCGTTCCAAGGACAGCAGATCTGGGACGTGACCTTCCTCGGCCGCTCCCTGACCATGCGCTCGATGTTCGATGAGCCGGTCGCGACCCGGGACTATCTTTCCAACTACGGCGCGTTCTTCATTCACTGCGGCGCTACCGCAATGGGAAATCCGGGCCCGGATGATCGTCACCCGCTTCACGGCGATCTGCCCAATGCGCCTTATCAGGACGTGCAACTGATCGCCGGCAGCAATTCCGAAGGACCCTTCCTGGCGCTGACGGGGCGCTGCCGACAGACCGTCGCTTTCAGCCATGACTATGTGATGGAGCCGACCGTACGGCTGCAACTCGATGCCAGCAGCGTCGCAGTCGACATCGTGATCGAGAACCTGAAACGCTCGGCCATGGAGTTGATGTACCTGGCGCACATCAATTTCAAGCCGGCCGACGGCGGGCGCCTGGTCGACACCGTAGCGGATGATTCCGCGGACATTGTCGTGCGCCAGACGCTGCCGCCCTTTTTCACACCGAGCGAAAGCTACCTTGCTTACCGCGATGCCGTTGTCGCCGATCCTTCGCGGCATCGCCTGCTGACCAAGGGCGAGCCGATCGACCCAGAACTCGTGCTGACGATGAGGGCTAAGGCGGACCTCCAGGGCTGGGCGCACGCCTTGCAGGTCCATCCGGACCGTACGGCGGATTTCGTCAGCTTTCGCCCCGACGAGCTCAATTATGCCGTCCGCTGGATCACGCGCGGCGCCGACCAGGACGCACTTGGCCTCGTGCTGCCGGCCACCGCCGAACCAGACGGCTATCTTGCGGCCAAGGAAAGAGGCCGCCTGGTTCGCGTCGTACCCGGGGAAAAATTCCGCTGTGCCCTGCGTTTTGGCGCTATGGACGCGGACGCAGCCGCACAACGGGAACAAGCCATCGCAGCGTTGAGAGGTGAAGGCCGTTAGTCGCAAGCCCTGACCGCAAACGCTGCCTGAACCGCGCGATTGACCGTGACCGGCAGGATCGACATGTGGTTCTCGCCGGCGTGCAGCTCGAAGCGCGCGCGCACGCCCGGGAGAGCATCAAGCCGCTGCGCCATTGCCCGCGCGAATTCGTCGGTGCGTGTCACCTTCTTCTGCCGCAGGCGCTTTTCCTCGTCCTCGGCGCCAATCTGGAACGGTGCCAGCTTCTCGGTCTCGTACTCGCCGGCCGACAGGATCATGGTCGCCGCCAAACCAGCGGGAACGGCGGCCTCGAAGGTTTCGAGAAAGCGGTCGATGGCACGCTCTTCCCAATAGAGGGCGGGGCTTGCCGCGATCCAGGTCTGGAAGGCAGAAGGCCGCGTGAACAAGGCATAGAGCGCAAACAGACCACCGAAAGAATGGCCATAAAGCGCCTGGCGGCTTGTGTCGACCGTGACCCGACCGGCGACCCATGGCTTCAGCTCGTCTTCGATGAAGGCAAGGAATTCCGCTGCCCCACCCGTCCGGACTTCGGGCGTGCCCTCGTAGAAGGGCGGATAGGTCTTGCCCGGCGGCGGGCCGAGGTCCCATGAGCGGCGCAACGGGTCGTAGCCGCCCTCGACGGGATAGCCAATGGCGACGATGACGCCCCAGCCGACATTGGTGCCCGTTGGATAGAAGGCCTGCGCGCGCACGGCGTCGACCGCCGTGCCGATGACGGCATTGCCGTCGGTCATGTAGAGGACCGGCCAGCCGGCTTCTGGCACCGGCCCGGACGGCACATGCAGGAATATCCGCCAGGGGGCGCCGCCCTGCGCCGGGACGAAGTCGTGGATCGTGGTGTCGGCAATCAAGGCTGGCGCCGCCATCGACTTGGACATGGATATCTCCAGAGGGACAAAAAAGTCAGCGGCGGCGCAGCAGCCACATCAGCACCGGGCCGCCGATGAGCGTGGCGACGAGACCGGCCGGGATCTGGCGCGGGAAGATGGCGGTGCGGCCCACCCAGTCGGCGGCGACCATGATCAGCGCGCCGGCGAGCACCGCGCCAATGGCCTGCGGCAGCGCACGGGAGAGGCCAAAGCGACGGGCAAGGTGCGGCGCCATCAGGCCGATGAAGGTCAGCGGACCGACGATCAGCGTCGAGGCTGCGGTGAGTGCCGCGACCACCAGCAGCACGAAAAGCCGCGTCCTCTTCAGGTCAATGCCAAGGCCCTGCACAGCGGCGGGGCCAAGCGGCAGGATGTCGAGCCAACGCATGAAGAAAGGCGCGAGCGCGAAGAGGCAGACGGCGATACCAGCGGTCAGCAAGGCGTCACCGACATCGACGCCATAGGTCGAGCCGGTCAGCCAGTTGAGCAGCAGCATGGCACGCGGATCGCCGGTGGCGGTGAGCACCAGGATCAGCGCGTCGAACAAGGCCGTCAGGGCAACGCCTGCGAGCAGCAGCCGCTCCGGCGCATAGGCGGCACGGCGGCCGATCGCCAGCGTCACCAGCAAAGCGGCGAAGGCGCCGATGGTTGCCGCCGCCGTCTGAACCGGGCGTCCGGCATCGGAGAGCGCAAACAGCGCCACCATCATGCCAAGGGCGGCACCGGCGCTGATGCCAAGCACTTCCGGGCTGGCCATCGGATTGCCGGTCAGCCGCTGCATCATCAGCCCGGCGAGCGCCAGCATCGCCCCGGCGCTCAGCGCGGCAAGCACACGAGGCCACCGCCACGACAGCAAAGGCTGCAACTGGTCGCCGAAGGCGAGGGTCCAGCCATGCGGACCCGGTCCATAGAGCAGGGCCAGCCCGAGCAGCAGAAGCAGAGCCAGGCCGATCGCCACCAGCACAAGGCCGGGCCGGCTTGCGCGCGGCAGGCGCGCGGCCATCAAGGTCGGGACTTCCGAGCCAAGAGCAAGGCGCGGCAGCAGCCAGAGAAGCAGAGGCGCGCCGAGAAGTGCTGTGATCGCTCCGGTCGGCAGCAGGTCGCCTTGCGGTCCAGTGGCGATCTGTACGGCCTGGTCGGCTGTCCACAACAGCGCCCCGCCGATCAGCGGCGCCATCACCAGTTGTTGGCCCAGCCGCCGGGCACCGCCGATGCGCGCGAGCGTCGCCGCAGCCAGGCCGACGAAACCGATGACGCCGACAGCGGCAACGACAAACGCGATCAGGGCGACCGCGGCCGCTAGTCCTGCGAAGCGATAGGCGCCGAGCGGCACGCCAAGGCTGCGCGCGCCTTCATCGTCGAGACCAAGCAGGGCCAGCGGCCGCACCATGAGGAAGATCGCCAGTGCCGCGCCGCCGATGCGTGGCAACAGCCACAGTGTCATCGACCAGTCCTGCTGGCCCAGCGAACCGACGCCCCAGATGAACAGGCCGGCCAACCATTCATGCCGCAGCACAATGAGGGCAGCGCCGATAGCGCCGGCATAGAGACTGACAACAAGCCCCGCCAGCACGACCGAAAGCGGTGACAGGCCTTTGTGCCAGGACAGAGCGATGACGGCGGCAAGGGCAACGAATGCGCCGCCCAGCGCCACCCATTCGCGGCCAAAGGCAAGCAGCGACGGTGACAGAAGCGTTGCTAGTGCCAGCGCCAGATAGGCGCCCGCCGAGACGCCAACCGTTTCGGGCGAGGCAAGCGGGTTGCGCAGAACCTGCTGCAGGACGGTTCCGGCAAGCCCGAGCGCCGCACCGCATAAAAGGCTGACGGCAAGCCTGGGCAGGAAGGCGTAGTGGACGAGCACCTGCCGCATATCATCAATGTCCGGGGCGGCGAGCGATTGGAGCCAGAGCGCCGATGGCAGCTGCACGGTGAGGTTTGAGACGGTTGCCGCGATCGCCGTCGCGAGCAGCACCGCGCAAAGCAGGATCGCGCCTACCGGCTGATTGCCAAGAGAGCCCCATGGCAAGGCGCGGCCCGACGGCGCAAGCTTTCCTTCTTGAGTGACGGCCGCGGCATCCTCAGCCATGGGCGGCCTCCGCGGTCATCGCCGACGCCAGGACCCGAGCAAAACGGCGCGCGGATGGAAGCGCGCCAAACATCAGGACGGCAGGAAGGCGCATGATCCAGCGGTTGCGCACGAAAGGCATGGCGTTCCAGACCGGACTTTCGGTCAGCGTGCCGCCAGCGCCCTCAGGCAAGGGTTCGAGATAGGCGAGGCGCGCATCGCTGGATGTTGCCAGCCCGTCGATACCGACGGTCGAAAACCCCCAGTAATTGGTCTCGGCCGTCCACGCGTTGCTGAGCCCGATGCGGTCGAACACCTCCTGAAACAGGCTCTTTGCGCCGTAGACGCGCACATTGCGGGGGTCCAGGAAGCTGACGACATAGATCGGCCGTGCCGACAGCGGCGCCAGTTGCTGGCGAACTTCCGTAAAATACGCGTCTGTCGCCACGATCAGCGCTTCGCCTTCGCTTTCCTTGCCGACAAGCCCGGCGAGCTGGCGCGTCGCCTCGACGGCGTGCTGATAGGGCTGCCCGGCTTCGGTGTAGAGACCGATCGTCGTCACCGGAGCCACGCGTTCGAGCAGCGGCTTGATGCCGTCGAGATACGGCATGGACAGGATGATGTCGGGCCTGAGCTGCTGCAGGAATTCAAGATTGGGCTCGAGCAGCGTGCCGACATCGGCGATGTCAGGCGGCAGCCGCGGCTCGACCACCCATTTCTCCCAGACCTCCCGATCGGCAATGGCGACCGGGCTGACGCCGAGCATGAGCAAGGTCTCGGTCAACCCGTCATCCAGGCAGACTATGCGCAACGGACGGGCTTCAGCCGTGGAGAACCCCATGCCGGCGAACGGCAGCGTGAAAAGCCCGAGCGCCTGGCGCCGGGTCATTCGGCTGCGCAAGTGATCGGACGCGGCTCTCGACTGGGGCTCTCGGTCTCTCTGCAATGCGGCGTGCCCTGCTTTTCGGGATACGGTCTCCAGTGACCACTGCCCGGTTGACTATGAAACATGAGTTTAATAGTCAACATTTTGGTGGCCTGACAAGTCAACTTTTACGCAACCGCATGCCAGGCGCAGCCGCCGCTTGGCCGCAAGGCGATTCGCCCGTACAACAGCGCTGTGCGATGTGGCCGCCAAAAAATCACGGCCCGCGAAGCCCAATCCGCGCCTCGCATCATTTTTCCTCCACGAAGGCATTCCATGATAGACGAAGCCACGGTCGCCTTTGGGCAGCCGTTTCCTGGATTGCCTGAGAGACCAAAGACGGCCAAGGAACGAACCAAAAAAGCCGGCAGCAAGCCGCCGCCTGAAGACGTCAAGGACCGGTCGAACGCATCAAGGCAGCGCGATCGGGTTGCACTCGGCAAGGCTTGATGATTTGTTGCCGCTATACGGAGAACGAATGATGCGAGAGCCTGCCGGTCAAGACGAATACGGGTCGACGAACCCCTTCGATCCGGACGACCTGCCGACGTTGAACGCAATCGGCCCGAGCATGGGTAGCGGCAATGATTTCGAGAGATATGCCGTTGCCGTGATCATCGTGTTCGGTGCGCTGATCATTGGCGGGCTGATGGCCGCATCGATGGTCTTCGGGCACCGCAACGGCTTCCTCTTCGCGCTTGGCGGCGCCACGTCCGCCTGGATATCCGGAAACGCGCTGCTGCTCGACCGGCCGCGTATCTATGCGCTGTTCGTCGGCATTGCCGCCTTGATGCTGGTTGCGTCCACCCTCACGCTGGTCTTGTGACGGTCAAATCGGTGTGAGCCGATCCACTTGAGCAGCGGGCGATCAACCCGAATCGCCGCGCGGCACCAAGCTTTTCCTCCGAGCTGTCAGTATCCGAGCGCCTCGCCAGAGGCCGCGCGGCTGTCGATGGCGCCGTTGTAGCGCGCGCCGCCGCCCTTCTCGATTTCCGCCAGGCTCTTGCCGCCGACCAGGATGCCGGCCGCCTGCCCCCAGGTCTGGTCAGCGAGATCGAGGTGATATCCCATGCCGGCCAGCAGCTTTTCTGTGTCCGGCGACAGGCCGAACGGCTCGACATAAACCTTGTCGGGCAGCCATTGATGGTGGATGCGAGGCGCGTCGATCGCCTCCTGGATGTTCATGCCGTGGTCGATGACATTGACGATCGCTTCCAGCGTGATGGTGATGATGCGCGAACCACCCGGGCTGCCGATGACCATGAACGGCTTGCCGTCCTTGGCCACCACGGTCGGGCTCATCGACGACAGCGGCGTCTTCTTCGACTGGATGGCGTTGGCCTCGCCCTGGACCAGGCCATAGAGGTTGGGCACGCCGGGCTTCTGGGTGAAATCGTCCATCTCGTTGTTGAGCAGGATGCCGGTGCCGTCGGCAACGACGCCGGCGCCGAAGGACCCGTTCAGCGTGTAGGTGACCGCGACCGCGTTGCCGTCATCGTCGATGATCGAATAATGCGTCGTCTCCTTGCTCTCGCCAAAGCCCTTCGGCATCAGTTCCTGCGACACGCCGGCCCGGAACGGGTCGATCTTGTCGCGGATATCCTTGGCATAGGCCTTATCAAGCAATTTCGAGACCGGATTGTCGACGAAATCGGGATCGCCGAGCGCGGAATTGCGGTCGACATAGGCGTAGCGCATCGCCTCGATCATGACGTGGATCGTCTCGGCAGAACCGGCACCGAGGTAGGATAAGGGATAGCCCTCCAGAACGTTGAGGATTTCGCAGATGATGACGCCGCCGGAGCTGGGCGGCGGCGAGGAGGTGATCTCGTAGCCGCGATAGGTGCAGGTCACGGGCTTGAGTTCGCGCACCGCATATTGCTCGAAATCCGGTTTGGCGAGAATGCCGCCTTTGGCGCCGCTCGCCTTGACGATGGCATCGGCGATGGCGCCTTTGTAAAAGGCATCCGTACCCTTTTCGGAAATGGCGGCGAGCGACGCCGCGAGGTCGGGCTGGACCAGCCGCTCGCCGATGCCATAGGGCTTGCCGTCGGGTTTCAGGAATATGGCGGCGGCCGCGGGGTCCTTCGCCAGCCTGTCGGCACTGCCGGCAAACGAGGCGGCGTCGCCCTGGTTGAGGATGAAGCCGTCCTTGGCATAGCCGATTGCCGGCGCCATCAGATCCTGCCGGGACAGTTTGCCGTATTTTTGGCGGGCCATCTCCAGACCGGCCACCGAACCCGGCACGCCGACCGCAAGATAGCCGTCGAGACTGGCCCCCTTCACCGGGTTGCCGTCCTTGTCGAGATACATGGTTTTTGTCGCCGCCAGCGGCGCCCGCTCGCGGAAATCGAGGAAGGTCGATCTGCCGTCCTTGAAGCGGATGGTCATGAAGCCGCCGCCGCCGATATTGCCGGCATTGGGGTAGACGACCGCGAGCGCATAGCCGACGGCAACCGCCGCATCGACAGCATTGCCGCCCTTCTTCAAGACCTCGATGCCGACTTCGGACGCCAGATGCTGGGCCGTCACCACCATGCCGTGCTCGCCCTTGGCCGGTTGCGGGGAAGCGGCAAAGGCGCTCGTCAACGGCGCCAGGGCGAAGGTGATGCAAAGACTGGCGGCGATCAGTGTTCTGCGGGTGAGCGGCATGGCGTGCCTCCGGGAGCGTGAGGGGTGCGCCTAGAAGAGCCTCTTGGGGTGGGTTAGTCTAGCCAATAGTAACGGGTGGCGATCCTTCACACCCCCCTCTGTCCTGCCGGACATCTCCCCCGCAAGGGGGGAGATCGGTTGTTGTCTCTGCTTTCGCCAATCTCCGACGTTGCAGGAAGAGCGCTGTCGATGAAGCGGCCAATCTCCCCCCTTGCGGGGGAGATGTCCAGCAGGACAGAGGGGGGTGCTCAAGTGCCGCCCTCTCTGTCCAATCGACGGAAAATCGAACTAAAGGCCTACACAATCCCGCCTGAACCGCCCGCAACCGCCGGGCGCTTCGCCGCGACTTTCGCCCGGTAGCCCGCCGCACGATACGCCGCGACCGGATCAATGGCGCCACCCGTCTTCAGCCGCGCCATGGCGAGGATCGGCTCGACATCGGTGCGGTAGGCGGCTTTCAGCGTCTGCGTCGCCATCAGCGCGTCGTTCAAGTCCTGAAAACCTTCCAGCGCCTTGCGGTCGACGAGCAGCGCCTGCGCATAGGCGCGCTGCACCTCGACCGCCGACAGCATCAGGCTTTCGATCGGATCGGTGACGTTGTGGCTCTGGTCGAGCATGTGGGCCGGGTCGAAACCCTCGGCGCCGGACAGTTCGGCATCGACCAGTTCGTTGAAGACGAGGAACAGCCGGTAGGGGTCGATCGAACCGGCATCGAGATCATCGTCGCCATACTTCGAATCGTTGAAGTGGAAGCCGCCGAGCTTCTTGAACTGGATCAGCCGCGAGACGATCATCTCGATGTTGACGTTGGGGGCATGGTGGCCAAGGTCGACGAGACAGAACGCCTTGTCGCCCAATTCCCTGGCGATGATGTAGTTGGTGCCCCAGTCCTGCACGACGGTGGAATAGAAGGCCGGCTCGTACATCTTGTGCTCGGAAAACAGCTTCCAGCCGGCGGGCAGCCCGGCGTAAACCTCTTTCATGGCGTCGAGATAGCGCTCGAACGCCTTGGCGAAATTGACCTGGCCCGGGAAGTTCGAGCCGTCGCCGATCCACACCGTCAGCGCCTTGGAGCCAAGCGTCTCGCCGATCTCGATGCATTCGAGATTGTGCTCGACCGCTTGCCGGCGCGTCCCGGCATCGGCATGCGAGAGCGAGCCGAATTTGTAGGAGAGTTTCTGGTCCCTGGCATCGGAAAAGGTGTTGGAGTTCATGGCGTCGAAGCCGAGGCCAAAGCGCGAGGCGGCCTGTTTCAGCCGGTTCGGGTCGGCCTTGTCCCACGGAATGTGCAGGGAGACGGTCGGCGTCGCCTGCGTCAATTGCTGGATGACGGCGCAATCCTCGATCTTGTCGAAGATGTCGCGCGGCTCGCCGGCGCCGGGAAAGCGGGCAAAGCGCGTGCCGCCGGTGCCGACACCCCAGGACGGGATCGCCACCGCGAATTTCTCGACCTTGTCGCGGATGGCGTCGATGGCGATGCCGCGACGGTCGAGGCGTTCGCCGAGCGAGGCGTAGTCGCGTTCGAGGTCGGCCTTCCGCGCGGCATTGTCCTTGTCGACGGTATCGGCGGCGATGATCTGTTCCATCGTCCTCCTCCGCTCAGCGCGTGAACGACTGGGCGTTGCCCGCGTCGACATTGATGATGTTGCCGGTCGACTTGGCCGACATGTCGGACGCCAGGAAATAGATCGCCTCTGCGATGTCTTCCGGGAAGACCGAGCGCTTCAGCATCGAACGCGAGCGGTAGTGCTCCTCCAGATCGTCGGTCGACATCTTGTAGGCGGCGGCGCGCTGTTCCTTCCACTCGCCGGTCCAGATCTTCGAGCCGCGAAGCACCGCGTCCGGGTTGACGACATTGACCCTGATCTGCGCCTCCGCGCCCTCCAGCGCCAGACAGCGGGCGAGATGGATCTCGGCGGCCTTGGCGGTGCAATAGGCGGCAGCGTTGGGCGATGCGGCAAGGCCGTTCTTGGAGGCGACGAAGACGACGTTGCCGCCAATCTTCTGCGCGCGGAACAGCCGGAACGCTTCCCGCGAGACCAGGAAATAACCGGTCGACAATATGTCCATGTTCTTGTTCCACAGCGCCAGCGTCGTCTCCTCGATCGGCGCCGAGGAGGCCAGCCCTGCGTTCGACACCAGAATGTCGATGCCGCCGAACTCGACCGCCGTCTCGGCAAAGCCCGAAATGACCTGATCCTCCGAGGTGACGTTGATCAACACCGGGCGGACGAAATCCTTGCCGTAGACTTTCGCCAGTTCGTCATTGGCGCCGGCCAGCGCTGTCTCGTCGATGTCGGCCAGCACGACGCAGGCGCCTTCGCGCAGCAGGCGGTTGGCCGTGGCGCGGCCGATGCCGCCGGCGCCGCCGGTGACCAGCGCGATCTGGCCGGCAAGCGACTTCGGCTTCGGCATGCGCTGCAGCTTCAGGTCCTCGAGCAACCAGTATTCGATGTCGAAGGCTTCCTGTGCGGGCAGCCCGACATAGGACGAGACGGTGGAGGCGCCGCGCATGACGTTGATGGCGTTGACATAGAATTCGCCCGAAATGCGCGCCGTCGCCTTGTCGCCGGCGAAGGTGAACATGCCGACGCCGGGCATCAGGTAGACCACGGCATTGGGATCGCGGATGGCGGGCGAATCCGGATGCTTGCAGCCCTCGTAATAGGCCTGGTAGCCGACGCGATAGGCTGCGATGTCGTCGGCAAGCCGCGCAATCACCGCATCGACATCGGGCTTGGCCGGATCGAATTCGATGACCAGGGGGCGGATCTTGGTGCGCAGGAAATGGTCGGGGCACGACGTGCCGAGTGCCGCCAGCGGGCGCAGATCCCTGGAATTGACAAATTCGAGCACGGCGGCGGAATCATCGAAATGGCCTGTTTTGTGGCTCTTTTCCGAGATCAGGCCGCGAATCCTCGGCATCAGTTTGGCCGCGATGGCACGGCGCTCGGTGGCGTCGAGTGCCTTGACCTCCTCACCGCCGAAGATAGCGACACCCTCGGAGCGGCGCTCGAACCATTCGATCGCCTGGTTGATAACCGAGATCGTCGTCTCGTAGCATTCCCGGGGAGTGTCGCCCCATGTGAACAGGCCGTGGCTTTCGAGGATGACGCCCTTGGCATCGGGGTGTTCGAGGCAGAATTTCTCCAGCCAAAGACCAAGCTCGAACCCGGGACGCTTCCACGGCAGCCAGCCGATGGCGTCGCCGAAGATTTCTTTCGTCAGCGCCTTCGAATCCTTGGCGGCGGCAATGGCGATGATGGCATCGGGATGCATGTGGTCGACAAAAGGCTTCGGCACGTAGGCATGCAACGGCGTGTCGATAGAGGCCGCGCGCGGATTGAGGTTGAAGGTGCAGTGGGGCAGGAAGCCGACCATTTCATCTTCGTGCTCGACGCCGCGATAGAGGCCTTTGAGCGCGCGCAGCTTGTCCATGTAGAGCGTGGCAAAGCCGTCCAGCTTGATCGAGGCGCTGTCGCCGCCCGAGCCCTTGACCCAAAGCACTTCGACATCCTCGCCGGTGAGCGGGTCTCTCTGCCATATCTTCGAGGAGGTGTTGCCGCCGCCATAGTTGGTGACGCGCTTGTCGGAACCAAGTGTGTTCGAGCGGTAGACCAGAAGTTCCGGCCCGCTCATAGCGTGAGCCTTGGCCTCGTCCCACAGATTGGCGAGGCTCGCGCCGGTGCGCTTGTCGAGCATAAGAAATCCTCCCGAAAGGCACGCAAAAGGTGCGGCCATTTGGCCCCGAATTTCCACGGAAGCGGCCGGCTTGTCAATCACAAACGATCAATATCGATCATATTGCACTGCACAATGAAATTATATGATCGGAAATGATTGACACTGCGCGTTTTGGGTGCCTAGATGCTCAGGCAGGGAGGAACCATGCACGAAAAAGAGCGCCACAGGATCATTCTGTCCGCCGTCCAGGAAAAGCCTGTGGTGACGGTGCAGGAGATGGTCGACCTGACGGAGTCTTCCGAGGCGACGATCCGGCGCGATATCGCGGCCCTCCACGTCCAGAAGCGGCTGCGCCGTGTGCGCGGCGGCGCCGAGGCAATCTCGCCGCCGCAGTTCATTGGGCTGGCCGGCCGGCCCTTTTCCGTCAACGAAACGATCAACGCCTCACAGAAGCGGGCGATTGCGCGCGAAGCGGTCGAGCTGTGCAAGGACGGCGAACCGATCATCATCAATGGCGGCACCACCACATTCCAGATGGTGCATTTCCTGACCGGCCGCCGCACGCCGATCTTCACTAATTCGTTCCCGATCGCCGAGCACCTGCTCAAGCACTCCAAGAACACCGTCATGCTGTCTGGCGGCACGATCTACCGCGAGCAGAACATCATCCTGTCGCCCTTCGACAATGACGTGACGCGCAATTTCTATGCGCGCCGCATGTTCATGGGCGCGCAAGGGTTGGGGCCGCTCGGCCTGATGGAGGGCGACCCGCTGCTGATCCAGGCGGAGCAGAAACTGATCGACCAGGCCGACGAGCTGGTGGTGCTGGTCGATTCCTCGAAATTCCGCAAACGCTCCAGCCTGATCCTGTGCGGCCTGTCGCGCATCGCCACCGTCATCACCGATGACGGCATCGAGGATCGCGAAGCCAAGATGCTGGAAACCGCCGGCGTGACGCTGGTCGTCGCCCGCACATCCGCAACCAACAAGGAAGAATCTTCACTGCAGGCCTGAGGCCAACTCGCGCTCGCAGCGGCGATGGAATGCAACGCTCAAGGGAGGAAATTCGATGAGCTTCTTGAAGAAATTGATGGTGACGGCTGCATTCTCAGCCGCCATGTTCGTGAATGCCGCCTATGCCGAGAACGTCAAGATCGCGTTGGTGGTGAAGTCGCTCGGCAACGGCTTCTTCGATGCCGCCAACAAGGGCGCCGAAGAGGCGGCCAAGGAACTCGGCGATGTCGACATCATCTACACCGGCCCGACCAAGGCGACCGCCGAAGCGCAGATCGAAGTGGTCAATTCGCTGATCGCGCAGAAGGTCAACGCCATCGCCATTTCGGCCAATGACGCCGACGCGCTGGTACCGGTGCTGAAGAAGGCCATGGAACGCGGCATCACCGTCATCTCCTGGGATTCGGGCGTCGCCAAGGAAGGCCGCCAGCTTCACCTCAACCCGTCCGACACCGGCCTGATCGGCGAGACCATCATCAAGCTTGCCGCCGATTACCTGCCGGAAGGCGGCGAAGTCGCCATCCTGTCGGCCTCCTCGACCGCGACCAACCAGAACGCCTGGATCGATGCGGCCAAGAAAATCCTGCCGGAGAAGTTCCCCAAGATCAAACTTGTCGCCACCGTCTATGGCGATGACGATTCGGCCAAGAGCACTGATGAGGCCAAGGGCCTGTTGAAGTCCTATCCGAACCTCAAGGCGATCATAGCGCCGACCACCGTCGGCGTCGTTGCCGCCGCCCAGGTCGTCACCGATGAGAACTTGATCGGCAAGGTCAATGTCACCGGTCTCGCATTGCCGTCCGAGTTCAAGAAGTTCATCGACAACGGTTCCAGCCAGGCGGTTGCGCTGTGGAACCCGATCGACCTCGGCTACTCGGCCGTCTACCTCGCCCATGATCTGGCAGTGAAGAAGGAAGAGGCCAAGCCCGGCGCCACGCTGTCGATCGGCCGTGTCGGCAAGGTCACGCTCGACGACACCAACTCGGCTGCGATGGCTCCGCCCTTCCAGTTCGACAAGTCGAACATCGAGAAGTTCTCCAAGATCTATTGATCTGGAGCGCTTGCACCCTCCCCCCTGTGGGGAGGGTCGGCGAGGCGGTCTTGCGAAGCAAAACCGGCGAGACGGGGTGGGGTGGCGACATCTCCACGCACCAGGACCTTGATATGCTAGACAACCCCCACCCCGCTCCAGTCGTTCGCGACCCTCCCCAGAAGGGGGAGGCGGCTCCACGCCTGACGCTGTCCGGCATCTCCAAGAGCTTTCCCGGCGTGCGCGCGCTGCACAATGTCAGCCTGTCTCTCTACCCCGGGCAGGTGACGGCGCTGATCGGCGAAAACGGCGCCGGCAAGTCGACGCTGGTCAAGATCATGACCGGCATCTACCAGCCCGATGAGGGTACGATCAGCATCGACAGCCAGGCCGTCACCCTGCCGAGCGCGCATGCCGCCTTCGGCCATGGCGTCACCGCCATCCACCAGGAAACCGTGCTGTTCGACGATCTAAGCGTGGCCGAAAACATCTTTCTCGGCCACGCGCCGCGCACGCGTTTGCGCACCATCGACTGGCGCACGATGCGCAAGAACGCGCGCGAAGTGCTCGATACCATGCATGCCGGCCACATCGACGCCGACGCGCGCCTGAAGGACCTCGGCATCGCCAACAAGCATCTGGTCGCCGTCGCGCGCGCCATGTCGGTCGACGCGCAGATCGTCATCATGGACGAGCCGACCGCCGCACTTTCGATGAAGGAGATCGAGGAGCTCTTTTTGCTGATCGAGTTCCTCAAGAGCGACGGCAAGGCAATCCTGTTCATCAGCCACAAGTTCGACGAGATCTACCGTATCGCCGACCGCTACACGGTGTTCCGCGATGGCGAGATGGTCGGCGAAGGCCTGATCAAGGATGCCGGCCAGAGCCAGATCGTGCGCCTGATGGTCGGCCGTGCGGTCGACCATATCTTTCCGCAGCGCAAGGCCGAGATCGGCGCGCCCGTCCTCACCGTCTCCGGCCTGTCGCATCCGACCGAATTCAACGATATCGGCTTCGAATTGCACAAGGGCGAGATCCTCGGCTTCTACGGCCTGGTCGGCGCCGGACGCAGCGAGGTCATGCAGGCGATTTCGGGCATCACCCGCACCTCAGGCGGCACGATCACGCTGGAAGGCAAGACGATCGCGCCGAAATCGGCGGCGGATTCGATCGATGCCGGCATCGTCTACGTGCCCGAGGAACGCGGCAAGCAAGGCGTGGTGATCGGCCTGCCGATCTTCCAGAACGTCTCGCTGCCTTCGCTCAAGCGCACGTCGAAGTCCGGCCTGCTGCGGTTGTCGGAGGAGTTCGATCTGGCCCGCTCATACACCGAGCGGCTCGACCTCAGGGCCTCCTCGCTGAGCCAGGACGTCGGCACGCTGTCGGGCGGCAACCAGCAGAAGATCGTCATCGCCAAATGGCTGGCGACCGCGCCCAAGGTGATCATCCTGGACGAACCGACCAAGGGCATCGACATCGGCTCGAAGGCCGCCGTGCACGGCTTCATGGCCGAGTTGGTGGCGCAAGGCCTGTCGGTGATCATGGTGTCCTCCGAGCTGCCCGAAATCCTCGGCATGTCCGATCGCGTCGTCGTCATGCGGGAAGGTCTCATCGCTGCGGTCTACGACAACAAGGGGCTGGACGCCGAGACGCTGGTCAGGACGGCAGCAGGGATCGCGGCATGAAGGCCTTTTTCAAATACCGTGAAATCTGGCTGCTCGCGGCCATCGTCGTGCTGATCGGGCTGATATCGACGCGCTTCCCGGCCTTTGCCGACCCCGGCAATCTGCGTCAGGTGTTCAACGACACCTCGATCCTGATGATCCTGGCGCTTGGCCAAATGGTGGTCATCCTGACCCGGTCGATCGATCTGTCGATGGCGTCCAATCTCTGCTTCACCGGCATGGTGGTGGCGATGCTGAACGCCGCGCATCCCGCAATCCCGATCCCGTTGCTGATCGTCATTGCGCTGGCCGTCGGCCTGGTGCTCGGCGCCATCAATGGCCTTTTGGTCTGGCGGCTGAACATCCCCTCGATCGTGGTGACTTTGGGCACGCTGACCATCTATCGCGGCGCCACCTTCGTGCTGTCCGGCGGCGCCTGGGTCAATGCCGACAAGATGAGCCCGGACTTCATCGGCTTCCAGCGCGCCGCCTTCCTCAACATTCCCGTGCTGTCGTGGATCGCCATCCTGGTCATTGCGCTGTTCTTCATCCTGATGACGCGCACCGCACTCGGCCGCTCGATCTATGCCATCGGCGTCAACCCGACGGCTTCCGTCTATGCCGGCATCGATGTCGGCCGAACGAAATTCATCGTCTTCTGCATCTCCGGCATGATCGGCGGCCTGTCAGGCTATCTCTGGATCTCGCGCTATGTGATCGCGTCGGTCGAGGTCGCCAACGGCTATGAGCTCAACATCATCGCCGCCTGCGTCATCGGCGGCATCTCAATCGCCGGCGGCATCGGCTCGGTCGGCGGCGCGGTGCTCGGCGCACTGTTCCTCGGCATCATCTCCAACGCGCTGCCGGTCATCAACATCTCACCCTTCTGGCAGATGGCGATTTCGGGCAGCGCCATCATTCTGGCCGTCGTGCTCAATGCGCGCGGCGAACGCCAGCAAGGCCGCATCATCCTCAGGAAGGTGGAGGCGGGGACATGACCGACATCCCTGCCCCGCGCCACATTCCCGACCGGCTCGACAAGCCGCTTCGTTCGGCGATCTTTTCCTGGGAAGCGCTGCTGGTCGTCGTGGCCGTCGCCATCTTCGCCATCAACAGCTTCGCCTCGCCCTATTTCCTCGATCCCTACTCGCTGTCCGATCTGACCTTCAATTTCACCGAGAAGGGCCTGATCGCCTTCGCCATGGCGTTGCTGATCATTTCGGGCGAGATCGACCTGTCGGTGGCCGCCATCATCGCGCTGGCGTCGACCATGATGGGCATGGCGGTGCAGGCCGGCGCCGGCACGCCGGTGCTGGTGGCGATCGGCATCGTCGTCGGGCTCGGCTGCGGCGCCTTCAACGGTCTGCTGGTGACAAGGCTCGGCCTGCCCTCCATCGTCGTCACCATCGGCACGATGAGCCTGTTTCGCGGCATCGCCTTCATCATCCTCGGCGACCAGGCCTACAAGGGCTATCCCTCACACTTCGCCTTCTTCGGCCAGGGCTATGTCTGGTGGGTGGTGTCGTTCGAACTGGTGCTCTTCCTGATCGCGGCCGTCGTCTACTGGTTCCTTCTGCACCGCACGAGTTTCGGCCGCCGCGTCTTCGCCATCGGCAACAATCCGGTCGCTGCGCAATTTTCCGGCGTGCGCGTCGGCCGCACCAAGTTCATCCTGTTCTGCCTGACCGGGCTGATGTCGGGCATCGCCTCGGTGCTGATCACCTCCCGCCTCGGCTCGACACGGCCGTCGATCGCGCAAGGCTACGAGCTGGAAGTCATCACCATGGTGGTGCTCGGCGGCGTCAGCATCCTCGGTGGCGCCGGCAGCATTCTTGGCGTCGTGCTTGCAGCCTTCATCATGGGACTGGTGACCTTCGGGCTTGGCCTGCTCAACGTGCCCGGCATCGTCATGTCGATCTTCATCGGCCTGCTGCTGATCATCGTCATTGCCTTGCCGATCGTCTGGCGGCGGCTCCGCGGAGGGCGTTGATGGCCGAAAAATACGCATTCAAGATGAAGCTCAAGCCCGGCATGAAGGCCGAGTACAAGAAGCGCCATGACGAAATCTGGCCGTCGCTGGTCGCGCTGCTGAAGCAGGCCGGCGTCTCCGACTATTCCATTCATCTCGATGAGGAGACCAATATCCTGTTCGGTGTGCTGTGGCGGCGAGACGACCACGGCATGGACGAATTGCCCAGGCATTCGGTGATGCAGCGCTGGTGGGCTGAAATGGCCGACATCATGGAAGCCAGACCGGACAACGAGCCGGTGGCCGTGCCGCTGGAAACAATGTTCCACATGGCATGAGTGCTATGCGCCACATCGCCGTCATCGACATCGGAAAGACCAACGCCAAGGTGGCGCTGGTCGACCTCGCTACGTTGAGCGAGGTGGCGCTGCGCCGAATGGCCAATGCGCCGGTGCGACAGGCGCCCTACCCGCACCACGATGTCGAGGCCTTGTGGGCATTCATCCTCGAAAGCCTTGCCGGCCTCAACCACGAACAGCGCATCGACGCCATTTCGATCACCACCCACGGCGCGACGGGCGTGCTGGTCGACGCGGCGGGTGAACTGGTGCTGCCGGTCCTCGACTATGAGTTCGATGGCCCCGACAGGCTGGCAGCGGATTATGACGCGATCCGCCCGCCTTTCGCCGAGACCGGCACGCCGCGCCTGCCGCTCGGCCTCAATCTCGGTGCGCAATTCTTCTGGCAGCAGAAAAGCTTCCCGGCCGAATTCGCCAGGGCCGCCGCGATGCTGATGTACCCGCAATACTGGGCGTTGCGCCTGACCGGCATCGCCGCCAACGAAGTTACCTCGCTCGGCTGCCACACCGACCTGTGGAACCCGTGGACAGCGGATTTTTCATCTTTGGTCGACAGGCTGGAGTGGCGGAGCCTGACGGCGCCGGTGCGGCCGGCCAGCGACCGCCTCGGCCCGATCCTGCCCATCGTTGCGATGCCAACCGGGCTGGATCCGCAAACGCCGGTGTTCTGCGGCCTGCATGATTCCAACGCCTCGCTGCTGCCGCATCTTCTCTCCGACAAACCGCCTTTCTCCGTCGTCTCGACCGGCACCTGGGTGGTGTCGATGGCGGTCGGCGGCAAACAGATTGCGCTGGATGCCACGCGCGACACGCTGGTCAATGTCAACGCACTCGGCAATCCCGTTCCCTCTGCGCGCTTCATGGGCGGCCGCGAGTTTTCCGTGCTGACCAAGGACCAGCCGGAGCAGTGGACTGAAGATGATGTCGGCGCCGTGTTGGGGCGAAAGATGCTGCTGCTGCCGTCGACCCAGCAAGGCTCGGGCCCATTCCCGCACCATGTCGCAATATGGCTTGATGCCGAGGGCCTGAACAGCGGCCAGCGCTTTGCCGCCATCTCGTTCTATCTGGCGTTGATGACGGCGACCTGCCTCGACTTGATCGGCGCGGACGGTCCGACCACGGTCGAAGGCCCCTTTGCCCGTAACCGGCTCTTTGTCGGCATGCTGGCGGCAGCCACGGCGCGCGCCGTGGTTGCGTCCGAGGCCGCCACCGGCACCAGCATCGGCGCGGCGCTGCTGGCATCCGATCAGCCGGCGACGCACGGCAAGGGCGAAAGAATAGAACCGCCTGTAGACCCGGCCTGGGTTGATTATGCCAGCGCATGGCGCGCGGCAGTGGACGTGCAGGGCTGATCAAAGAATCCGCTTGCCGAAGGCCGACATGACGAAGTTGACCGCGTCGGTGCCGATCCGCGGCTCCAGATCCGCCGTCAGGCCCGACACATCCATCGACAGCAGCCCGCCGGAGAGTGCGATCGCCTCCATCGCCTGATGCGTCTCGCGCACGGTCAGCCCGCCGGAGCCCGCAGCCCAGCCGGCGAATTCGGTCGCGGTCGGCGAATAGCTGACGTGAAAGCCTTGCGTACCAGAGGTGGCGATGCGTATCGCCTCATGCATCAGGTCGCGCATGCCCATGGCGTCGATATCGGTCATGGTGAATGCCGACACGCGCGAATCCTTCAGCACCCGCGCTTCGGCCGGATCGGCGTGACGCAAGCCGACGATGACGACATTTTCCGGCGACAGCTGCGGCTGCAGCGCACCCGCCTTGTGGTCGAGGCCGAGAGTGCGCGCCAGCACCGAGCCTTCCGGCAGGTCGATGCCGTCCTCGTCCTCGGGCATCAGGGCGGCGATCGAATCGATCCAGATCAGGCCGAAGGAATGTGTCGCGCGCGCCGTCGCGGTCAGCGCCTTGTGGGCGATGCGCCGGTCGGCGCCTGCGATGAGGCGGACCAGCCCCGATGGCGGCCTCTCGACATCGGCGAGTTCCACCACGTCGAAGTTCATCGCTTCCAGCCGCGCGCCGGTGCCTTCCCGGGCCAGGATGCCGGCGGCTCCCTGCCCGGCCGTGATCTGCACCATCTTGCGACCGGAAAAATCCTCGACGTCGTGCATCGGGGCCTTCTCGACATATTCCGAGGTCATTGCCAAAAGCATGGCGCCATAGCTCATGCGGAAGGCGACGCGGTCGCCGACGGAGAGCCTCGGGTCGGCATCGGCGACGTCGAGCAGCAGATGATCGCTGGAGGCGCCCAGCACCCGTATCCCCTTGGCGATCGGCGTCAGCCCCTCGACCAGCACGTCCTCGCGGCCGATATTGGCGATGGCGCGCAGCCTGTCGCCCTCGTCGGGGAAGACCGGCTGGTTGCCGAAGGCGTCATAGCCGGATTGGCCGATCGGCCGTGACGGCTTGAGCTTGACCTCGATGATGTCGCTGGTCAGCCGGCAGGCATCGGGTTCGAGCTCCGCCCACGGCGTGTCGCGGAAGGTCTCGACGCCGCCTTGCAGGATCGCCTCGCCGACCCGCAGATTGTTGATGCCGGCCGGCAGTCTGCCTTCGAGCAGCAGCGGCAGCGACGACGAGGCACCGCCGGAGATCACGTCGAGGCTTCTGCCGGACAGGCGCTCGGTCTTGTAGGCATGGGCGACGAGCTGGCCGAGATTTTCCGGCGTCGGCATGATGGCGCCGAAACAGCCGAGATTGGTGCCGATGCCGGCAATGCGAACGCCCTTGAACTGCAGTATCTGCTCGACCGTCGGGATCAGGTCGTTCGACCAGATGCCCTCTCGGAGATCTCCGAGATCGATCATCAGCATGATGTCGTGGACGCGGCCCATGCGTTCGGCGATGCGCGAAATTTCGCGGATGGTTGCGAGTTCCGACTGCAGGCTGATGTCGACGGTGCGCACCACCTCCTCGACCCGCGCCATCGGCGGGCTGCGCAACAGCATGATCGGCGCGTTGATGCCGCTGTCGCGCAGCCGGCGGATGTTCTCGAAGCGCGATTCGGCGATGCCGGCGACACCGCCGCGCAGCATGGCGCGCGCCACTTGCGGCATGCCGCACGTGCCCTTGGTGACGCCGAACACCTTGATGCCCGAGAGCGCGCAGCGCTCGACGATGGTGCGCGCGTTGCGCTCGATGCGGCCAAGATCGATAGCGACTTGCGGTCCCGACATCACTAGCCCCCGTAGACCAGTCCCTGCGGGTCGATCTCCGGCTTGCGGCCGGAAACGAGGTCGGCAAGGAATTTGCCGGAGCCGCAGGCCATGGTCCAGCCGACGTGGCCGTGGCCGGTGTCGAGATAGAGGTTCTTGTAGCGCGCCTGGCCGATGACCGGCACCGAGTTGGGCATCATCGGCCGCAGGCCCGCCCAGAACACAGCCTTCTTCTCGTCGAAGGCACCCGGGAAAAGATCCTTGCCGGTGCTGATGATCGTCTTGAAATCGGCGGGCTTGAAAGTTCGATCGAAGCCGGTGAATTCAGCCGTCGAGGACATCCGCAAGCGGTTGCCCAGCCGGGAATAGCCGATCAGCCGGTCCTCGTCGGCGCCGCCCATGGTCGGTCCCTTGCTTTCGTCCTCCAAGGGAATCGTCGCGGTATAGCCTTTTACCGGATAGACAGGCAGGTCGATGCCGTAGCGGCGCCCGAGCAGGCCGCTCTCCGGTCCCATCGAGATGACCACGGCATCGCCAGCGACCGGGCCGGCCGACGTCATCACCGCGCGCACATGATCGCCCTCGATGTCGAGGCCTTCGACTGTCGTTGCGAACAGGAATTTGACGCCGAGCTTCTCGGCAGCATAGGCGGCCAGCCTGTCGACAAACTGCTTGGAATCTCCGGTCTGGTCGGTTGGCGAATAGACGCCACCGGCAATCTTGTCCTTGACGCCGGCAAGGCCTGGTTCCAGCTCGACCAGCCGGTCGCGGCCGACGATTTCGATCGGCAGGCCGTGCTTGGCAAGATAACGGTAATTGTCGGTACCGGTGTCGAGGCTCTTTTGCGAGCGGAAGAAATAGAGAATGCCCTTCTTGCGCTCATCGTAGTGGATGCCGGTGGCTTCCGAAAGCGCATTGATGCAGTCGCGCGAATAGAGCGCGAGCCTGAGCTTGATGTCGGTGTTGGCGCGCAGGCGCGCCACCGTGCACTGGCGCAAGAAACGCATGCTCCAAGCGAGGAAATAGGGATCGAGGCGCAGCCTGACCTTGATGCCGAGATCATGGTTGTAGAGCCCGCGCAGGAAGGTCTTCAAAGCCGCCGGCGAGGCCCAGGCGGTGGCGTCACCCGGTGACACCAGGCCGGCGTTGGACTGGCTGGTGCCTTGTGCCGCCGCCGGATGGCGCTCGATCACCGTCACCTCATGGCCGTCGCTGGCCAGATAATAGGCGGCCGCCGTACCGACGACACCGGCCCCGAGCACCGTTATTTTCATGCCATCCCCCAAGAGCTCCTCGCGGTGCGGCGCCTCCGCGCCTTGCCGCGAATGCCTTCAATAGCGCTTCACTGCCCGCCTTGCGAGCCCTTGGGAGAACCCGGCTCAGCCGCGCGCGGAGTTCTTGCCGGTCAGGATGCGCTCCCAGGCGAGCGCGTCGGCGACGATCTGGTCGAGATCGTCGCGTTGCGGGGTCCAGCCGAGCTCGGCGCGGGCGAGATCCGAATTGGCGACCACCGCCGCGGCGTCGCCAGGGCGACGGTCGCCCATCTTCACCTCGAAATCACGGCCAAAGGCGCGGCGCACGCTGTCGATGACCTCGAGCACCGAATAGCCATGGCTGTAGCCGCAATTGGCGACGAGGCTGGTGCCCCCGGCGCGCAGCCGCTGCAGGGCCAGGCGATGCGCCGCCGCCAGGTCGCTGACATGGATGTAGTCGCGCATGCAGGTGCCGTCCGGCGTCGGATAATCGGTGCCGAACACCTGCATGAACGGCCGCTTGCCAAGTGCCGTCTCGCAGGCAACCTTGATCAGATGAGTGGCACCCGGCGTCGACTGGCCGGTGCGGCCCTTCGGGTCGGCGCCGGCGACGTTGAAGTAGCGCAGCGCGGTATAGCGCAGGCCATGCGCGATCGACGCGTCGCGCAGCATCCACTCACTCATCAGCTTGGACAGGCCATAGGGCGATTCCGGCGACAGGCGGGCGTCCTCGCGCACCGGCTCCAGGCCGGCTCCGCCATAGACGGCGGCGGTCGAGGAAAAGATGAAATTGGGCACGCCTTCGCGCACCGCGGTTTCGATCAGCGTGCGCGTCTTCGAGGTGTTGTTCTCATAGTAGCTGAGCGGGTCGGCGACCGATTCCGGAACCACGATCGAGCCGGCGAAATGAATGATCGCGTCGACCTTGTTCTCCCTGATGACCCCGCCGACCAATTCCCTGTCGGCAACATCACCGACAACCAGCCTTGCCTCGGGCGCCACCGCCCATTCGAAACCGGTGGAAAGACGGTCGAGAACGACCACGCTTTCGCCGGCATCCAGCAGCTCCCAGACCATATGGCTGCCGATGTAACCGGCGCCGCCTGTAACCAAAACCGTCATCCGCGTCCTCGCTTATCCAAGATTTATCGGAAACTGTCTCAACCCCCGCTCTACTGGAAAGCCCGCCGCATGACCATTGGAACCCGTGGTAACCGGCATTGCCGGCCAGTGGCATCGTCCTGAAACAAAGTTGATCCACATCAAGGGAATAGGCCACGATCCGTGGTCGTTAGGAACAGGTCCGGGGCGTGGCATTTTGACCAAAAAGGCCAGGTGGACGACCAACAGGCCAATGATTATGATCCCGCGCAAAAATTGGGAAGTCGACATGAACTATCAGCGGTTCTTCGAGGAAGCGATCGACCAGCTCCATGCCGAGCGTCGCTACCGCGTTTTCGCCGACCTGGAGCGCATCGCGGGCAAGTTCCCGCGCGCCATCTGGCGTTCCAATGGCCGCGCCGAGGAAATCACCGTCTGGTGCTCCAACGACTATCTTGGCATGGGCCAGCATCCCGACGTCATCGCCGCGTTCCAGAATACGGCAGGCAAGATGGGTTCGGGCGCCGGCGGCACCCGGAACATTTCCGGCACCTCGAACCCGCTGGTCGAGCTCGAGGTGGAGCTTGCCGACCTGCACGACAAGGAAGCGGCACTGGTCTTCACCTCCGGTTTCGTCTCCAACGAAGCCTCGATCTCGACCATCGCGAAGCTTTTGCCCAACTGCCTGATCATCTCGGACGAATTGAACCACGCCTCGATGATCGAAGGCGTGCGGCGTTCCGGCGCCGAGAAGAAGATCTTCCGCCACAACGATGTGGCGCATCTGGAAAGCCTTTTGCAGGCGGCGGGGCGCGAACGCGCCAAGCTGATCGTCTTCGAAAGCGTCTATTCGATGGATGGCGACATCGCGCCGATCAGAGAGATCGTCGAGCTCGCCGAGCGCTACAACGCCATGACCTATATCGACGAGGTCCATGCCGTCGGCATGTACGGGCCGCGCGGCGGCGGCATCACCGAGCGCGAAGGCCTGGCCGACCGCATCGACATCATCGAAGGCACGCTGGCCAAGGCATTCGGCACGCTGGGCGGCTATATCACCGGCACCAGCGCCGTGATCGACGCCGTGCGTTCCTATGCGCCGGGCTTCATCTTCACCACGGCACTGCCGCCGGCGATCGCGGCTGCCGCGACCGCGTCGATCCGCCATCTCAAGCGCTCGCAGGCCGAGCGCGACGCCCAGCAGCAGCAGGCGAGCCGAACCAAGCAGATCCTGTCGGCCGCCGGCCTGCCGGTGATGGACTCGCCGACCCACATCGTGCCGCTGCTGGTCGGCGATCCGGAGGCCTGCAAGATGGCCAGCGACCGCCTGCTCGGCGTGCACGGCATCTACATCCAGCCGATCAACTACCCGACCGTGCCGCGCGGCACCGAGCGGCTGCGCATCACGCCGACGCCGTTCCATTCCGATGCACTGATCGCCGAATTGCAGGATGCGCTGGTCGAGACCTGGGATGCGCTCGGCATCCCCTATGGCTCCGCCGGGCGGCCTTCGGTGGCCAAGAGCGACCGCATCATTCCCCTGCTGGTGCCCAAGTCAGGCGGCTGAAGCCGTTTGAAACTCTGCTCCGGCGGCTATCTGGCTCGCCGGAGCGATTTTCAATCCGCGCTTCGTCGGCGGCTCAAATAGCCTTCATCCAATTTGCCAGCCGGTGCGCCGCTTCCTCGACCTGGTCGAGGCGGCGGTGGAAACACAACCGCAAAAACGCCTCGCCGCCGGGGCCGAAAGCGGTGCCTGGCGCCAAGCCGACATTGGCCTTGTCGACAATGTCGAAGGCAGCGGTGCGTGAATCGGTGATGCCGTCGACAGTGAAAAACAGATAGAACGCGCCCTGCGGCACGGTGAACCGAGCACGATCCGTGGCACCGAGGATGCCGCAGACAAGGTCACGCGCCTTGCGCGCCCGCTCCACCTGTTCGGCAACGAAGGCATCGCCCCCGTCAAGCGCGGCGGCCGCGCCGCGCTGCATGAACTGGGCGACGCCGGAGTTCGAATACTGGATCAGGTTCTCGAACACCTGCTGCAAGCTCGGATGCGTCTTGATCCAGCCGACGCGCCAGCCGGTCATCGCCCAGTTCTTGGAGAAGGAATTGACGTACAGGATGCGGTCTTCCGCCGACGCGATGTCGAGGAAGGACGGCGCGCGGCCGTGGCCATAGTGGAAAAGCGAATAGATCTCGTCGGCGATGATCCAGAGGTTTTTCGCGCGCGCCAGATCGAGGATGGCCTGCAAGGTCTCATGATCGGCGGTCCAGCCGGTCGGATTCGACGGCGTGTTGATGAACAGCGCCTTTGTGCGCGGCGTGATCGAAGCCGCGATCTTCTCGACGTCGCAGGACCAGCCATTGCCGGAATGATCGAGCGTGACCGCGACTGGAACGGCTCCCGCTATCGCTGCTGCAGCATCGAAATTCGGCCAGGCCGGCGACAGATAAACCACCTCGTCGCCCGCGCCGGCGAGCGCGTCGAGCGCCAGCTGGATGGCATGCATGCCGGAGCCGGTGACGATGAATTCTTCCTCCGGGAAGGTCTTGCCGAAATGCCTGGCATAGTAGCGGGAGAGCGCCTGCCTGAGATCGGGGATGCCCCTTTGCCAGGTGTAGAATGTCTCGCCGCCGGCCAGCGCCTTCGACGCGGCATCGGTGATGAAGGCTGGCGTCGGCAGGTCGCCCTCGCCGGCCCAGAGCGGAATCATGCCTTCGCGCAGGCGGCCGTAATTGACGACGGCGACAATGCCGCTTTCGGGTGCCGCACGGGCCTCAGGGCGCAAGCTGTCGATCAGGGTCATTGGCGGGTCCGTTTTGGTCTGCGGTTTTCGTCAGCGGTCCATACCAGATGCGAAAACAGAAAACCCCGGCCGCGAACGACCGGGGTTTTGGTCCAGCAAATGCCAGCCGCGGTCAGCGCCTGGCGAGCAGATCGCGAATTTCGGTGAGCAGAGCGACATCGGCGGGCGGCGGAGCGGCCGGAGCAGCGGGCTTCTCGCGCTCAAGCCGCTTGCGCATGTTGTTCACCGCCTTGACCATCAGGAAGATGATGAACGCGAGAATGAGGAAGTTCAGCGCCACGGTGATGAAGCTGCCATAGGCAAAGACCGCGCCCTGCTTCTTGGCATCGGCCAGCGAGGTCGCGTTGACGGCTGAGGACAATCCGAAGAAATAGTTGTTGAAGTCCAATCCGCCGAAAATCGCACCGACGATCGGCATGATGATGTCGTTGACAAGGGAATCGACGATCTTGCCGAAGGCCGCGCCGATGATGACGCCGACCGCAAGGTCCATCACATTGCCCTTGGAAATGAATTCCTGGAATTCTTTCAGCATTCGACCCTCCTTGTCGTGACTGGCCAAGCTGCCGTTTCCGTCCTTGCGGCATCGACCTGAGGCAACATAACAAAAACCTCCGGTTGCAACATCGATAAAAGGGAGAAAACAACCGCTTTCTTCTTACCTGACGGCACCTTGCTTGTACTGTCTGAATATCGCGGTCGCGATCATGCTTCCAAAGCCGCAATGGACTCGGACGCCAAGCTGTGATTGCGTCCGGGCAAGCCGGATAGAAAGACGGCAGAGGAGGAAAGTCCAAGCGTGCAGGGCTTGTTCATCGTCATCATCGCGATCGCCTATGTGACGCTGCTGTTTGCCATCGCCAGCATCGGCGACCGCCGCTCGGCCATCTCCGAGCCGAGCCGGGGGCGGCCTTTCATCTACGCGCTTAGCCTGGCAATCTACTGCACATCCTGGACTTTCTTCGGCTCGGTCGGTCTTTCTTCCGAACGCGGCCTCGAATTCCTCGGCATCTATACGGGCCCGGTGCTCGTCTTCGTGTTCGGCTTCCCGCTGCTCAACCGCATCGTGCGGCTGGCCAAGACCGAGAAGATCACCTCGATCGCGGATTTCCTCGGCGCGCGCTACGGCAAGAGTTTCACCGTCGCGGCGATCGCCACGCTGATCGCCACCATCGGCGCGGTGCCCTATATCGCACTGCAGTTGAAGGCGATCTCCGGTTCGGTCAGCCTGATGGTCGAGCACTATACGGGATCGCCGCCTTCGTTCGATCCCTTCGTCAGCGACATCTCTCTGGTCGTCGCCATGCTCCTGGCGCTGTTCGCGGTGCTGTTTGGAACCCGTCACGCCGACGCCACCGAACACCAGGATGGGCTGGTGCTGGCGGTGGCGGTCGAAACCGTGGTCAAGCTCGCCGCCTTCCTGGCGATCGGCCTGATGGTCACCTTCCTGATCTTCGGCGGCCCGGGCGACATGTTCGACAAGCTCGCTGAGAACGCGCAGGTCCGACAGGCGATGAGCTACAACACCTCGCTCGCCACCTGGCTGGTGCTGACGTGCCTCAGCGGTTTTGCCATCATCATGCTGCCGCGGCAGTTCTACGTCACCATCGTCGAGAACCGCGGCGAGGCCGAACTGCGCACCGCGACATGGGTGTTTCCGCTCTACCTCGTGGCGATCAACCTGTTCGTGCTGCCGATCGCCTTCGCCGGCCTTTCGCTGGTCGGCACCGGAACCAGCAGCGATCTTTACGTGCTGTCGCTGCCCCTGTTCAGCGGTCATGATGTGCTGGCGATGGCGGCTTTCATCGGCGGCCTGTCGGCGGCGACGGCGATGGTGATCGTGGAAAGCGTGGCGCTGTCGATCATGATCTCCAACGACCTCGTCATTCCATTGTTCGTGCGCCGCCTGCTCAAGACCTCGACTTCCGAGACCGAGGACTGGTCGACGCTGATCCTCAATGTGCGGCGCGGGGCGATCTTCATCCTCTTGTTCATCGCCTTCCTCTATTATCGCGAGAGCACCGACAGCGCGCGGCTGTCGTCGATCGGCCTGATGTCGTTCGCTGCCATCGCCCAGTTCGCGCCGTCGCTGATCGGCGGGCTGATCTGGCGCGGCGCCAATGGTCGGGGTGCGGCACTTGGCATGGTCGCCGGCATCCTCGTCTGGGGCTACACGCTGCTGTTTCCATCGCTTGCCGCCCCTGATACCGGCATCATCGTGCACGGGCTGTTCGGCTTCGAGGCGCTGCGGCCGCAGGCATTGTTCGGCACCGTCGCCGAACCGCTGAACCACGGCGTGCTGTGGAGCCTGTCGCTCAACGCGGTGTTCTTCGTGCTCGGCTCGCTGTCGCGCGCATCGGTGCCGCTGGAACGCATCCAGGCGTCGATCTTCGTGCCGCGCGATGCCGGCCCGATGCCAAGCCTGCGCCGCTTCCGCACCGCCATCACCGTCAACGACCTGAAGGACACGATCGGGCGCTATCTCGGCGTCGAGCGCACCGAGCGCTCTTTCCAGTCGTTCGAAAAGACCAACGGAGCCTCGCTGCACGGCAACGAGCAGGCGAGCATGGACGTCATCCGCTTCTCCGAGCAATTGCTCGCCAGCGCCGTCGGTTCCTCCTCGGCGCGGCTGATCCTGTCGCTGCTGTTTCGGCGCCACGACCGCGAATCCAGGGATGCTTTCCGCTTGCTCGACGACGCCACCGAGGCGCTGCAGCACAACCGCGACCTGTTGCAGATCGCGCTCGACCAGATGGAACAGGGCATCACCGTCTTCGATCGCGATTTCCGCCTGATCTGCTGGAACCGCCAATACCGGGCGCTGTTCGACCTGCCCGACGAGATGGGCCAGGTCGGCGTCTCGCTCGACCGCATCCTGCGCCATCTCGCCGAACGCGGCGACATCCCCGCCGATCAGCGTGTGGCCATGCTCAACCGGCTGACCAGTTTCGTCAGCCCATGGCAGATGGAGCTGAAAACCTCGGGCCGCATCCTGGAACTGCGCTCCAACCCGATGCCGGACGGCGGCATCGTCGCCACCTATGCCGACATTTCCGGGCGCGTGGAACAGGATCTGGCGCTGAAGCGTGCCAATGAATCGCTGGAACAGCGCGTCAAGACCCGCACCATCGAACTGACCCGGGTCAATGAGGAGCTGGCGCAGGCGCAGATGCTGGCCGAGGAGGCCAATCTCGGCAAGACGCGCTTCCTCGCCGCCGCCGGCCACGACATCCTGCAGCCGCTGAACGCCGCCCGGCTCTATTGCTCCTCGCTGATCGAGAAGGCCGGCAAGGGGCCTGCCGGCAAGGCGGCCGTCAACATCGAATCCTCGCTGGAATCGGTCGAGACGATTCTCGGCGCCGTGCTCGACATCTCCCGCCTCGATGCCGGCGCAATGAAGCCGGACGATACCGCCTTCAACCTCGACGGATTGCTGCGCCAGATCGGCAACGACTTCCGGCCGCTCGCCGCCGAAAAGAAGCTCGCGCTGACCATCATGCCGTCATCGCTGACAGTGACGACGGACCGCAATCTGCTGCGCCGCCTGATCCAGAATCTCGTCTCCAACGCCATCAAATACACGCGCCACGGCCGCGTGCTGGTTGGCGTCAGGCGGCGCGGCGAACTGGCCGAGATCCAGGTGATCGACACCGGCATCGGCATCGCCGGCGACAAGCTGAACACCGTCTTTCGCGAATTCACCCGGCTCGACGAGGGCGCGCGCGAGGCCGAAGGCCTCGGTCTCGGTCTCTCCATCGTCGACCGCATCGCTCGGGTGCTGCGCCTGGAGATCCGGATCTTTTCCAACCCAGGCAAAGGCACGCGCTTCTCCGTCATCCTGCCCGTCGCGGCCGTGCAGGAACCGCGACGCGAAATCGACGCCAGGGTTCCTGCCCGCGCGACGGCTTCGCTGGCCGGGCTGCACGTGCTGTGCATCGACAACGACGCCCGCATCCTCGAAGGCATGCGGCTCCTGCTCGAAGGCTGGGGTTGCAACGTCGACACCGTGTCCGGTTCAAAGGATCTGGAGACCGCGAAGATACACCGCCCGGACATCGTTCTTGCCGACTACCATCTCGACGGCGAAACCGGTCTCGAACTCGTCGTCAGGCTGCGCGCGACCCATGGCGACAACCTGCCGGCCGTGCTGGTCACCGCCGACCGCTCCAACGAGGTGCGCACGGCCGCCGGCGGGCTCGAGATTGCGGTGATCAACAAACCGCTCAAACCAGCGGTACTGCGCTCGATGATGGCCAGGGTCAGGCCGCTAGCACCGGCGGCCGAATAGCATCAAGGGCGGCCGGTCTCAGCCCTGGTGTCCGAGGGTGGTGTCCTAGAGCATTTCACCGTTTCATGGAAACGGCGTTCTGCTCTAACTCTTTGTTTTAACGCAATTCTAGACGGAAAACCGCTTCACACTTTTCCTAGAATTGCTCTAGGCCAGGCCGTCGACCATCTGGGAACTGCGGAACCGGGGCCGTCCGGCATTGCCCGCCACAGGCGGACGATGCTCGCGAAAGGCCATTGCAAGCGTCCTCAGCGCCTCGCGGGACTTGGCGTCCGTCAGCGTCGAAAGCAGCACGATCTCGGAAGGCGGCAGCGCCGGAAGCCCGAATTTCCGGCTGACCTCGATGGTGCCGGATGGGGCAAGCCGGCAGGAAAATACCGAGGCTGCGAGGCCGGCCGAGACAGCTTCGGCAACGGCGAAGGAGCCGCAGCCGAGGAACACCTCCGTCCACGGTATTCCGACAGCGTCGAGCGCGCGGGTCGTGATGTTGCGGATACCGCATGATGGCGAGGATGCCGCCAGGCGCAGCGGCTCGTCGGCCCGGTGGACGAAGTCGGGCGCGGCGTACCAGCCGAAATGTTCGGGCGCCAGCAATTCACCATCGCGCCGGTCGTCCTCCCGGCGGATAATCGCCGCGTCGATCTCACCGCGATCGAAAGCGTCCAGCAGGTCGTGTGAATCATCGAGCCGCACTTCGATGGTGAGCGCCGGGTCATGCGCATTGAGCCGCGCCAGCAATGTCGGGACTTCCGCGCCTCCGACATGGGTGGCGATGCCCAGGGTGAAGCGGCGGCGAACTGAAGACAGGCTGGCGATGGCGCGGTCGTGCGCGGCGAGGAAGTCGCGTGCGGGCTGGAGAAACACCGCGCCCTGCGCCGACAAGCGCACCAGCCGAGGCGTGCGCTCGATCAATTTCTGGCCGACGCGCTCTTCCAGCCGCTTCAGCTTCACGCTGATCGCCCCTTGCGTGCTGCCAAGAGCCTCGGCCGCACGCGTAAAGCTCTGAAGATCGGCGATGGCGACGAATGTTTTCACAGCGTCTACGTCCAGCGTCATGTCAGCTATCCGCACTTGTTGTCTCTGAAATAGCCAACCATGCAATTCTAAAATGATCAAGCCTCGCCTACTCTGGGCCATACGCGCGCCGGGCGAGTTGCAATGGATTCGCCGATTGCCGACAAATACGTTCGAAAGGTTGAATCATGCCCACTGTATTGACCCGCCGAGGCATCATCGTTCTGTTTGCCGCCTGCCTGGCGTGCCTGATGTTCGGCCTGGAGATTTCAAGCGTTCCCACGATCCTGCCGACACTGGAGCAGATGCTGCACGCCGACTTCAAGCAACTGCAATGGGTGATGAACGCCTATACGATCGCGGTCACGACGGTGCTGATGGCGGTCGGCACGATCGCCGATCGTTACGGGCGCAAGCGTGTCTTTCTGGTCGCCATCGCCGCCTTCGGCCTGACATCACTGATTTGCGGCGTCGCCGAAAGCGTCTCCACGCTCATTGTCGCCCGGTTTCTGCAGGGCCTGAGCGGCGGTGCGATGCTGATCTGCCAGCTTGCCGTGCTGTCGCATGAATTCCGGGAAGGGCGCGAACGCGCCGTCGCATGGGGCTGGTGGGGCGTCATCTTCGGCACCGGCCTCGGCTTCGGCCCCATCATCGGCGGCGGCATTGTCGCGGTCTCGAGCTGGCAATGGGTATTTCTTGTCCACGTGCCGGTTGCGGCGCTGGCGTTCGCCCTCGCTCTGATGGGCGTCCACGAATCGAAGGATCCACAGGCGGGCAAGCTCGACGTAGCAGGCATTCTGACGCTGTCGCCGTCGGTTTTCTGCCTCGTTTTCTACATCATCCAGGGGCCGGATCTGGGTTTCTCCAGCCCTGCCGCGCTGGCGATCCTCGGCATCTCGATAGTGAGCTTCATCGCCTTCCTCATTGCCGAGAAGGTCAGCCAGCGGCCGATGTTCGACTTCTCGGTCTTCCGGATCCGGCCCTTTTCGGGCGCCATCGTCGGCTCGGCCGCGATGAACCTCAGCTATTGGCCTTTCATGATCTACCTGCCGATCTGGTTCCACGCCGGGCTCGGCTATGACACCGTCTCCACCGGCCTTGCCCTGCTTGCCTACACGCTGCCAACGCTTGTGCTGCCGCCGTTGGCAGAACGCTTTTCGCTGCGTTATCGGCCCGGCATCATCATTCCGGCGGGCCTCGTCATCATCGGCGTCGGGTTCATCCTGATGAAGTTCGGCAGCGCCGCCGCGCAACCGGACTGGCTGACGATGCTGCCCGGCTGCCTGATCGCGGGGATGGGTCTGGGAATAACCAACACACCTGTCACCAACACGACGACGGGTTCCGTTTCGAGCGATCGCGCCGGCATGGCCTCCGGCATCGACATGAGCGCGCGCATGGTTTCATTGGCGTTGAACATCGCGGTGATGGGCTTCATCCTGGCCAGCGGTGTGCTGGCGCATCTGAGGCATGCGCTGCCCGACCTCGACGCTGCCCAATTGCGTCTTCTCGCCGAAGCTATCGCTGCTGGAAATCCCATCTCCGGGCCCGCCGGGACCGTCGCCCAGGATGCGCTGCGCAACGGCTTTGGCTGGGTCATGCTCTATGGCGGGATCGGCGTCTGGATCATGGCCGCCATCAGTTTCGCAAGCTTCAACGGCCGGCCGATGCGGCGGACGGAGGTTCAGTGCTCTGATTGAACACTATTCTGATTGAACAGGCGCCCTGGCGATCAACCCGCCGGCTGCAGCGGGTCGCTTCCGATCTTGGACAGCAGGATCACCGCCTGCGTGCGGCTGTCGACGCCGAGCTTCTGCAGGATGGCGGAGACATGCGCCTTGATGGTAGCCTCGGAGACGCCGAGTTCATAGGCGATCTGCTTGTTGAGCAGGCCCTCGGCCAGCATGCCGAGCACCCGTGTCTGCTGCGGCGTCAAAGCCTGCAGCCGCTTGATAAGGTCCGATATTTCGGGATCGCGCTCGATGCCGAGATCGACGCCGACTGGTGCTGCGATGTCGCCGGCAAGCACCGATTGCACCGCGCTGCGGATCTCCTCCATGCTGGCCGATTTGGAGATAAAACCGGAAGCGCCGAGATCGAGCGCCCGCCTGATGGTCGCCGGATCGTCATGCGCCGACACCACGACCAGCGGCACCGCCGGATGGATGCCACGCAGCGAGACCAGGCCGGACAGGCCGCTGGCGCCCGGCATCGACAGGTCGAGCAGCACCAGATCGACGTCCTCGTTGGCCACGACCAGCGCCTTGGCGCTCTCGAAATCGCCGGCTTCATGGATGGCGGCGACATTGCCGATGCCGGCGAGCGCTTCGCGCAGCGCACCGCGAAACAGCGGGTGATCGTCGGCGATGACGAAAGAATAGCCTGCCGGCAAATGTCCCTCCCCAAATCCCCGATGATTTTTGGCTTTTCGGGTTCAATTGGACGATTATGAGGGGCTGCGCGCTGTTTTCAAGCGGCAAAGCCAGCGCGCCGCCTCCCGTGGTTGAAACGCTCAGGTCTTCTGCGAATTGGGCTGGGCGCCGTTGTCCTTGTCCATATCCCTGACGATGCCCATGAAGCCGCGAAGGAAGCGCTCCATGTAGCTCATCGTCTTGTTGAAATCCTCCTCGCTCGGCAGTTTCGATTCGAGGCGGGCGGAGAGCGAATTCTCGAGCTTGGTGACGCGCTCGTCCATCACCTTCATCGAGGTTTGCAGGCGGTCGACCTCGTCCTGGAAAGCAGCGCGTTCGTCGGCCGCCATCTTGCAGACGAGCTGGCCCGAACGCTCCTCGCAAATCGACATGGCGCCGGTCTGCGTATCGATACGGACAAAGCCGTTATCGGACTTTTCCAGCCGGTAGCGGTCGGTTTCTTCCGAGTAAGCTGAAGCCGCGATCAGCGAAACGAGCGCGGCGGGGATCAAGATGTGCTGCAGACGCATGTTGTCCTCCATGGCCAAGGCCTCAGATATCGCAAGTTTGCGCCGGAAATGGGGAAGACCCTTGGCGTGGCCTTTCCCGAATGGCTGGTTCGGAATCTTCTTGACGCAATTCCCAAGGGAAAGCGCTATGCGCTTTCCCCGGGAAAACCGTTTCACACTTTTCCTGGAACTGCTCTATAGCGCAACCATGTCTCAGATTATCTACAAGATAACCCCGCAAGCGCCATGGCGCGAGGCCGAAACGCATGGCCGCTTCACCGGCGCGCCGATCGATGTCGCCGACGGCTTCATCCACTTCTCCACGGCAGCACAGGTCAGGGAAACGGCGACAAAGCACTTTGCCGGCCAGACAGACCTTTTGCTGGTCGCCGTCGACGGCGCCGGCCTGGGCACTGCGCTGAGATACGAGGTCTCGCGCGGCGGCGAACTGTTTCCGCATCTCTACGACGTTCTGGACCTGAAAGCAGTGCTGTGGGTCCGACCACTGCCGCTTGGCGCCGATGGTGTGCACCAGTTCCCGGCACTGGAGGGGCAATGAGCGTGCTCGACCGGCTCGGCCAGAAGCTGCTGTTCGCCTTCGATCCGGAAACGGCGCATGGCCTGTCAATCGCCGCCTTGCGATGCGGCGTTCCGGTTGGTGCGCCGGCGGTCCGCGACGACAGGCTGAAGGTCAGCGTCTGCGGCCTCGATTTCCCCAATCCGCTCGGCATGGCGGCCGGCTATGACAAGAACGCCGAGGTGCCCGACGCGCTGCTTGGCCTCGGCTTCGGTTTCGCCGAGGTCGGCACGATCACGCCGCTGCCGCAGGTCGGCAACCCGAAGCCGCGTATCTTCCGGCTGACGGCCGACGATGCGGTGATCAACCGGCTGGGCTTCAACAATGAAGGCCATGCAGCGGCCGAAAAGCGCCTTGCCGCGCGTAAGGGCCGCTCCGGCATCGTCGGCGTCAACATCGGCGCCAACAAGGACAGCAGCGACCGCATCGGCGATTATGAGCGCGGCGTCGCCCGGTTTGCGCAGTACGCCAGCTATCTCACCGTCAACATCTCCTCGCCCAACACGCCGGGCCTGCGCAACATGCAGGCGCGCGAGCAGCTTGGCGAACTCTTGTCGCGGGTCATGGCCGCGCGCGCCACGGGAACGGCGCAGCCGCCGGTGTTCCTGAAGATCGCGCCGGATCTGGTCGAGGCAGAGCTGGAGGACATCGCCGCCGAGGTCACCGAAAAGCAGGTGGACGGCGTCATCGTCTCCAACACCACCATCTCCCGACCGCCGCTGCGTAGCGGCGACACCGCGCGCGAGACCGGGGGACTCTCCGGCAAGCCGCTCTTCGAGCGTTCGACCATCGTGCTGGCGAAGATGCGCAAATTACTCGGGCCGGAGCTTGCCATCATCGGCGTCGGCGGCGTCGATTCCGCCGATACGGCGCTCGACAAGATCCGCGCGGGCGCTGATCTGGTGCAGCTCTACACCGGGATGATCTATGCCGGGCCCTCGCTACCAGCCCGTATTCTTTCCGGAATGATCCGTTTCGTCGAAAAGGAACGGTTGAAGTCGATTTGCGAGTTGCGCGACAGCCGCCTCGACTTCTGGGCGTCCAGGCAACTCTGAACCGCTCTCAGGAGCGTAGATTGCGACTGACGGCCCGCTCGCAGATGGTGCCGCCGATGGCAGGCAACACTCCGAAGAGAAACAACTGCGCGGTTCCGCCGATGCCAGAAACCGCGGAGAGAATGAACGCAGCGAGCAATCCCAGCGCCGCGCCCAAGACATATGGCAGGTAGCTTCGCATAAGCTCGCCCTGGAACGATTGGTGCATCAAGTCTGTTGGAAATCGACTGGAAGTGCAAGTGCATCCGACCGCACAGCATTGGCAACGAACCCGGGTTAACGGGTTCCTTCGGAGTCTCGCCGGGGCGTTGGCTGACGGAGCATCAAACGAAAAACCCGCCTGTGCGGCGGGTCACTGGCGCAAATCAGCACCATAAACAAATATGTACCATAGCTGAGGTCACCGAGTCAAGAAAAAATTCCTATCGCGAACAGGTGTCGTTCGGTGCCTGGACGGCGCAGGGCCTTCCGGGGGACATCGTCTAAAACGCCGTCCGTACCCTGAGCCGCAGGATCGTCAGCAGGCTGAAGCCTCGCACCAGCAGGAAGACGTGCAGCGCCGCCCACAGTCCATTGTTGCCGAAGGCGGGCGCAAGGGTCAGCAGCGCGGCCGCGAAAACCAGGAACGACAGAAGCATCATGTTGCGCATGTCGCGGGACCAGGTCGCGCCGATGAAGACGCCATCCATCTGGAACGCCAGCACACCGCTCAGCGCCGTGAATGCCGCCCACGGCAGGTAGATGTCGGCCACCGAACGGACGTCCTCCGATGTCGTCACGAGAGCGACCAGATTGGCGCCCCCAGACAGCATTACCAGCGTCGCGGCTCCCGCCAGTCCGAAACCCCAGAACAGCGTCAGCCGGACGGCCTGGCGGAACGGTGCGGCGGCGCGCGCGCCGACTGCACGGCCCGCCAGCTGTTCGGCGGCGGTGGCAAAGCCGTCGAGGAAATAGCCGGCGACGAGAAAGAAATTCATCAGCACGGCGTTGGCGGCCAGCGTCACCGTGCCGAACTGTGCGCCCTGGCGGGTGAACAATGCGAAGGCGGCGAGCAGCGAGAACGAGCGGATCATGATGTCGCGGTTGAGCGACATCATGCGCAGGAAGGCGGCCATGTCGAGCAGGCGGTGGCGCGGCAAGGGCGGGGCCGACCGGAACCGGCGGATCACGATCGCCAGGCCGAGCAGCATGGCCAGGAACTCACCGGTGACGGTCGCCCAGGCAACGCCGGCGACACCCCAGCCAAGTTCCAACCCAAGCAGGAAGCAGAGCGCGATGTTGATGCCGTTGAGCACCAGCTGCAGCATCAACCCGAGCCCACCCTCGCCGCGCCCCAGCACATAGCCGAGGATGGCATAGTTGATCAGCGAGAAGGGTGCCGCAAGCAGCCTGATGCGGATGTAGACGCCCATCGCTTCGCTGACGCGCGGTTCGGCGCCCATGAATTTCTGCCCGGCGATGGCGACCAGTGGGGCAAGGGCCGCGAGCACGATGCCGGCGATAACCGCGATCAGCACGGCGCGCCAGAACACCGCCTGTTCCTCCAGGGCATCGCCACGCCCAAACGCCTGTGCGACAAGGCCGGTGGTGCCCGAGCGCAGGAAATTGAAAGAGGTGAAGACGACGTCGAAGATCAATGCGCCGGCCGCCAGGCCGCCAAGCAGGGCGGCATCGCCGAACTGGCCGACGACAGCCGTGTCGACCAGGCCGAGCATCGGCGTCGTCAGATAGGCAAGCGTCATCGGCACGGCGATGGCGAGCACGGAGCGGTTGGTGACGACAAATGATCCGGGGTGGATCGGGGATCCCGCGTGGATAGGGGATCCGGCGTCGGCTGGTGTTGCACCTTTGTCCAAGGATTGCTGCCTTGCTGATTGCGGCTTGATAGAACCGTCGATGTGCCCCATTTTCCGGCCACCGCGCAATCACCTATCCCTTGACGGCCAACCGAAATCCCGGTCTGGCGTGAGCCAGCCGGATACGATTTCATGCCTCTGCAGATCGTCCATCATCCCGACTACGACGCCGGCTTCGCCGTCAACCATCGCTTTCCGATGAGCAAATATCCGTTGCTGATGGAGGCGCTGCGTACGCGCGGCCTCGCCGGCCCCGACGCGCTCAGCACCGCCGAACCGGCACCAGCGTCATGGCTGAAGCTTGCCCATGCGGCGGACTATGTCGACCAGGTCGTCAACTGCCGCGTGCCCGAGAAGATCGAGCGCGAGATCGGTTTTCCGATCGGACCCCGCGTCTCGCTGCGCGCGCAGCTTGCCACCGGCGGCACCGTGCTGGCGGCGCGGCTGGCCTTGCGCCACGGTATCGCCTGCAACACCGCAGGCGGCAGCCATCATGCGCGGCGCGCGCAGGGCGCGGGCTTCTGCACCTTCAACGATGTCGCCGTCGCCGCATTGGTCCTGCTCGCCGAAGCCGCGGCACAAAACATCCTGGTCGTCGACCTCGACGTGCACCAGGGCGACGGCACGGCGGATATTCTCGCCGATGATCCGCGCGTGTTCACCTTTTCCATGCATGGCGACCGCAACTATCCCGTGCGCAAGATCGCCTCAGACCTCGATGTCGCGCTGCCCGACGGCACGGGTGACGCCGCCTATCTCGAGAGGCTCGCCGACATCCTGCCGGAACTGTCCGCCCAGGCCCATTGGGACATCGTGTTCTACAATGCCGGCGTCGACGTCCATGCTGAGGACCGGCTTGGCAGGCTGTCGCTGTCGGATGACGGCCTGCGCGCCCGCGACGACATGGTCATCAGCCATTTTCGCGCGCAGGGCGTTCCGGTGTGCGGCGTCATCGGAGGTGGCTATTCAACGGATGTGCCCGCACTCGCGGCGCGCCACGCCATCCTGTTCGAGGTCGCCGCGGGCTACGCCTGATAGTCCTTTTTCAAGCACGGTCTTGTCGGAAAACCGGTTCCCACTTTTCGGGATCATGCTCTACTTCCGGTAGTTGGCGATCCTCAACAGGATGAAGGCCGGCACGACGATAGCCGCGCCCAGCAGGATATACCCGAGAAAGCGGTCGATGGCGTGGAAGCCGAGATTCCACAGGTCCATGAAGAACTTCCGGATGCCGTAGAGCACATCCATCGGCGACCAGCCGAAGGCATTCATGACCAGGCCGACGAGGAAAGACACCACCAGCAGTTTCAGGATCACCTTGAGCGGCGAGTCGCCAAGAAAGCGCGTCAATGCGGCGCGCCACGCCATCCTGTTCGAGGTCGCCGCGGGCTACGCCTGATAGTCCTTTTTCAAGCACGGTCTTGTCGGAAAACCGGTTCCCACTTTTCGGGATCATGCTCTACTTCCGGTAGTTGGCGATCCTCAACAGGATGAAGGCCGGCACGACGATAGCCGCGCCCAGCAGGATATACCCGAGAAAGCGGTCGATGGCGTGGAAGCCGAGATTCCACAGGTCCATGAAGAACTTCCGGATGCCGTAGAGCACATCCATCGGCGACCAGCCGAAGGCATTCATGACCAGGCCGACGAGGAAAGACACCACCAGCAGTTTCAGGATCACCTTGAGCGGCGAGTCGCCAAGAAAGCGCGTCAATGCGGACAAGGCCCGTCTCCAGATTGAGGTACCCAGACTCGAGGGCTTCGGCCCAGACATACGCACTTGGCTTGCCCGCTTCAAGCCGGCAGTTTTGCGGGATGCCAAAGGCCTCCACCGAGCGATTGCATGGCAAGATTGTGCTGCTGAACTGGCCAAACCCGCGCCAGACTGTTAAATTTGCGTAAACAGAACCGCTTTAATATCTTGAAAATAAAGCGAAAAATCTTCATTTTTCGACTTCCCGCAATGTGCGTGCAATTTTCGCCTGCGAGACGGTCGGCGTCTTTCAGGTGATTGGCCGCGCGGGCGCTCTGACCCCCCTACCACAGCTGGCGAAAGCCAGTCCCAGGACCGCGCAACCATCCTGAAAGACGCTAAATCGGAGCCCGACCGCCCCAACGGTCGAGTTCTTCGGGAATTAACCTGCGCATCGATTGCCGGATGCGCGCGTGTGTGGAGTAATGCAGTGTTCTCTCAAGCAAAGATCATCCTGACGGCAAGTGCCCTTGCCGTATGCCTCCTAGGGCCGGCGATGGCCGCCGACCTTTCGCCCACCTACAATGATCCCCCCGCGTTCCAGTGGAGCGGCGCCTATGTCGGCGTGCATGGCGGCACGGCGTTCACCGGGATGCCGAACCCGTTTGCCGGCAGGAATGGTCTCAGCGGCGGCGTTCAGGCCGGCTACAACCAGCAGATGGGTCCAGCGGTTCTCGGTGCCGAGATCGAGGGCTCCTATCTTGGTGGCGCCGAGCACGACGTCCGGGGCGGCAAGATCAAGGAAAAGTGGCGCGGAGCCGCCAAGGCCAAGGCCGGCTTGAGCTTCGACCAGACGCTGCTGTTTGGAACCGGCGGCGTCGCCATGACCAAATTCGACAAGGGCGACAAGGTAAGCAGCACCGACGGATGGAAACTCGGCTATCTGGTCGGCGGCGGCATCGAGCAGGGTTTTGCCGGCGGCCTCTCGGCCAAGGTCGAGTATGACTATGTGCGCACCCCAGGCGTCGAAACGACGTCCGCCCTGGGCAAATCCAAGGCGACGATCGGCAGCCATGAACTGAAGGCCGGCATCAACTACCGGTTCTAGGGCAGGCCATGGGTTCCGTTGAACCCGTCTGTATTTTGCTCGAACGACCTTGCGCGGCGCCCGGATGCAACGGGGCCGCGCAATTGCTTTGCGTCCATCCGCACCGGCGTCGACGCGTGTCGGCAGACCGCATTTGTGTGCCAGGTCCTGCGTAATGTCGATGCAATCTTCACACCCTAAAGCGCGTCGCATCGAAGCGGATCATGCGGCCCGCTTCAGGTTTTTGTTTTTGTGCATGTCGTTGTCCCCAAAACCGGGGCCACTTTTGGGCGACATGCATTCGGTGCCGCGGATAACCTTGATGACGGGAATCGGATATGTCCAAACGCAGCGCAAACCATCTGGTGTGGATCTCCAAGGCGTTCTTCGTCGCAATCGTGCTGGTGCTGACGGGATGCGCCTCCGACATTATGAAGAACTACATCGGGCAACCGGTCGAATCGGTCATTCTGGACTACGGGCCGCCGACCGCCGTCGTTGATCTCGGTCGGGGCGAGCGGGCCTATCAGTGGCGGACAATATCCACCAACGCGGTTTCCGGGACCTCCAGCGGCGAGGTTCGCCACACAAAACACGGAACCGTCTACGAAGAAACCGAAACGCCTGGCTATATCGAGCGCCAGGAATGCTTCTATACGTTCTATGCCCGCGCCTCGGGCGGCCGATGGTTCATCACCAATTTTCGTCAACCGAAGCTGGAATGCGAATGAATTGCCACAGCGTGCCGGCTGCCTGTGACGGAGAGTGCGCATGCGCATCCTGCTGATCGAGGACGAGCCGGAAATGGCCTCGGTGCTGAAGACCGCGCTCGAGCGCCAGGACATCATCGTCGACCATGCCGCGACACTGGCGGATGCCGAAGCCGTGGCGCGGCTCGGCCACCATGACGCGGTGGTGCTGGACCGCCGGCTGCCGGACGGCGATGGCCTCAGCCTGATCCCGCGCCTGCGGGCCTTGCATCTGGACGTGCCGGTGATCGCGTTGACGGCGCTCAGCGGGCTCGACGATCGCGTGGCGGGGCTCGATGCCGGCGCCGACGACTACATGGTCAAGCCGTTCGCCACGGTGGAACTGGTTGCCAGGCTCAATGCCTTGCACCGGCGTTCGTTCACCACGCGCGCCCACCAGACGGTGGTCGGCCGCCTCACCTATGATTTTCGCCATCGCGAGGCGCTTGTCGAGGACCAGACGCTGGAGCTGCCGCGGCGCGAACGGCTGGTGCTCGAAACGCTCATCCGCAGGCCGGGCCGGACGATTATGCGCGGGACGCTGGAAGAAGCCGTCTATGCTCTCGACGACGAGATCGGCTCTAATGCATTGGATGCGCACATTTCGCGGCTGCGTCGCAAGCTTGACGACGTCGCTGCCGGTATCGAGATCAGGGCGATCCGCAACCTCGGTTATCTCTTGCGGGCCGCCTCGTGAAGAAGCCGCGCACGCGATCGCTGCAATGGGTGCTGGTGCGGCGGATGATCCTGCTGCAGGCGGCGACACTCCTTGTCTTCATCGTGCTGTGCGCGGCCGCGCTATGGATCGCCAATCCGCGGCTTCTTGTCGACAACGAAGCTGCCGTCGCCGCCCTCAAGGATGCCGTCGATCGTGACGGCAACGGCATATTGATCGTCCATGAGACCGACGGGCTGCGTTCGTTTCGTGAGGGTTTCCCCAATGTCTGGTACATCATTCGCGACAACAGCGGCCAGAGCATCCGCTTCGGCAGCATACCCGACGTCTACACCAGGAATTTTGGCGATCTGCTGGGCCAGGCCGATCACGCCACCATCGGATTTTCCGAAGATGATTTGAGGCCGGAGGCCTATCTCGAAAGGGTTTCGACCAAGGCCGGCACGGTTCAGATCATCGCCGCGACAAGGTCATCGCGGGAAGAGACCGAGGGCCTCGAGGTCACCATTTCGGCCAGCATCGACGTCGCCAAGAACCCGGATGGCAGCAGGAACTGGGAGAAGGCGCTTCCCGCTCTCGTGGCCATCATCGTCATCCTGCTGTTGCCGATTGTCCTCGTCATGGGAGCCACGACCCTGGTGACGACGCCAGCCGTCGTGCGCCGGTCGTTTGCCGGACTTGTCGACACCGTCCAGCAGGCCGCGCGCATCGACATCGGCACCCGTGCGATGCAACTGCCGGTCAAGAATGTGCCGCAGGAGATCGCGCCGCTCGTGCATGCTTTCAACCAGACGCTGGCGCGCCTCGCCCAGGGCTATGACCGGCACAATCGCTTCCTCACCGACGCCGCGCACGAACTGCGCACGCCGATCGCCATCCTGCGCACGCGCGCCGAATTGCTGAAGCAGGAACCGCAAAGCGCGCGCCTGCTGCATGACATCGAGCGCCTGTCGCATCTTGCGCAACAGCTGCTCGACCACCAGTTGCTCGACCGCCCGGCGGACCAGCGCCAAATCATCGACCTCTGCGATCTTGTCAGCCGGGTCGCGGCCGACTTTGCCCCGCTCGCCATCGAAGCAGGCTACGATCTTGCCTTCGAGCCGACAGCCAACAAGGTCCATGTCGAGATCAACGTGCCGCAGATCGAGCGGGCGCTGGCAAATCTCGTGCGCAATGCCATCGATCATGGCGGCGGTTCCGGCACGATCACCATAGCGATCTATGAAACCGGCGGCGTCGAAATCCGCGACGAAGGCCCAGGCATTCCGGCCGATGAGCACGAGAATGTTTTCGAGCCCTTCTACCGCCTGCAGCCGCAATCGCGCGGCGCCGGTCTGGGATTGAACCTTGCCCGGCAGATCGCACTGCTGCACGACGGCTCCATCCGGATATTGGCGGGCTCCTGGCAAGGCGCCCGCATTCGCATGGAGTTGCCGGTTCGGTCGGTGGCCGCGTGCGGCAGAAATGATGGCCGGCCGACGGTTGCGGCCGATCCCATTGGCTTATCTGTTTTCTAACCAATTGCCGCTATTCCCAATCGAATAGCGGGAGCAAGGCTTTGGTGGAGACGGAGAGAAACACCGCGCGACGCGGCGTCATGCTGTCGGTGGTCATCCCATGCTACAACGAGCTGGATGGCGTGGCCGAACTGCACCGGCGGGTCACGGCCGCATGCCTTGAACAAGGCCCTTCCTACGAGATCGTCCTTGTCATCGATGGCGCGACCGACGGTACGCGCGAGGCCATTCTACAACTGGCCGAAAAGGACGAACATGTCGTCGCCATCGACCTCGCCCGCAATTACGGCCACCAGATCGCGTTGAGCGCCGGGCTCGAATTCTGTCGCGGCCAGCGCATTCTCATTCTCGATGCCGACCTGCAGGATCCACCTGAACTGCTCGGCGCGATGATGACGAAGATGAACGAAGGCTTCGATGTGGTCTACGGCCAGAGGCTGACGCGCGATGGCGAAAGCTGGTTCAAGCTCGCCTCCGCGTCCATGTTCTATCGCTTGCTGCGCCGGATGGTCGACGTCGACATAGCCCCGAATACCGGTGATTTCCGGCTGATGAACCGTCGTGCGCTCGACCATCTGAACGCGATGCCAGAACGTTACAGGTTCATTCGCGGCATGGTTAGCTGGATCGGGCTGAAACAGGTGGCTTTCCCCTATGAGCGGCACCGCCGCTTTGCCGGCACCACCCATTATCCGCTGAAGAAAATGCTTCTTCTGGCGGTCGACGCGATGACCAGCTTCTCCATCGTGCCCTTGCGCTTCGCTTCGCTGCTCGGAATGATGTTCGGGCTTCTGGGGCTGGTCGTGCTCGGCTACACGCTGTTCGAATGGTCGGTCGGAAACGTGTTGCCCGGCTGGACCAGCCTTGCCGCGATCGTGCTGATCCTCGGCAGCGTCCAGCTTATGGTGCTCGGAATCTTCGGCGAGTATCTCGGGCGCATGTACATGGAGACAAAGCGGCGGCCGCTCTACTTCGTCAACGAGATCGTTTCGCGCAGCCAGGCGGTGGAGGACGGCGAATTGCCGGTCCATCGCCTGCAGGAGATGGCAAAGAGGGCCGCACGTGCTTGAGGCGGAGTTCGACCAGTTTGCGCGGGAATATCAGGAGCAGCATGCCGCAAGCATAAGGCTGAGCGGCGAAAACCCGGATTTCTTCGCCAGGTACAAGATCGACGACGTCGCCGCGACGCTGCGGCGGGCCGGTGTCAAACCCCGACGAGTACTGGATTTCGGCGCCGGCGTCGGCAATTCGCTCGGCCATATGCGCAACGCGTTTCCCGACGCGGAGATCACCTTGCTCGATCCTTCGCGGGAATCGCTCGACATCGCCAGCAAGCGCTTTCCCGGCCAGGCCGCCTTCACGCATTTCGACGGCAAGACAATTCCTTTTGCCGACGGCAGCTTCGACCTGGCCTTCGCGGCCTGTGTATTCCACCATATTCCCGAGGACCTGCAGATCGGACTGTTCGCCGAGATCGGCAGGGTGCTGGCCGATGGCGGCAGCTTCTTCGTCTTCGAACACAATCCCTGGAACCCGCTGACCACGCACGCGGTGAGAAACTGTGCCTTCGATGAAAACGCGGTTTTGATAAATTCGCGCGAGATGCGCAGGCGCATGGCCGAGGCGGGCCTTGCCAATACGAGGATCGTCTACCGGATTTTCTTTCCTCGGATGCTTGCGAGACTGAGGCCGTTCGAGCGCTTCCTCACCAAGGTACCTGTCGGAGCCCAATATTTTGCGCATGTGGTCAAGCCTGCCGTTTGACTTCCCGAGGATGCTGCGATTTGGCGCCGTCGGTCTGTTGAACACGGCGCTGGGATACGCTGTCATCCTGGCCGGGCTTGCGCTGGGTCTGGGCGACATCCTTGCCAACGCCACGGGTTATGCCGCCGGCCTTGTCCTCGGCTTCTTCCTCAACCGCCAATGGACCTTCAGCAGAGCCGATGGTTTCCAGCCCGGAACCGCGCTGCGCTACGGGGGTGTCTTTCTGGTCGCCTACAGCGTCAATCTGGCCGTCGTGATCGCCGCCCGTTCAGCAGGCATCGTCGAAAACCCGCTGGTCCACCTCGCGGGAATCTGCGTCTATTCGGTTGTTTTCTATCTTGGCTCGGCTCGCTTCGTGTTTGTGGGGCGCGGGGACGACAGCACCGACCGCACAGTTCGGGTGGCCGACAAGCCTCGGCAGCACCCCGCCAATCCAACACCTTGAACCCAACTGTCACCGGAACCGATCAGAGGCGGCGCAGCATGAACGACGCTCAGGCCAGTGCGGAGGCCGCGACATACAACGAGCGGAACAGGCTGATCTTCTGCCTGTTCGCGGCCTTGGCGATGGCCGGTGCGTTGGGTGCCCAGGCAGGCGCCACCCTGCAGGATCCCGACAGCTGGTGGCAAGTGAAGGTCGGTCTGGATTTCCTGACTAACCGGACATTTCCGACCGTCGATCCCTATTCCTACACGTTTGCCGGCCAGCCCTGGATTGCCAAGGAATGGCTGGGACAGGTCCTGCTGGCTCTTGCCTACCGGGCGGGCGGCTGGAACGGGGTCGTCACCGCGATCATCGCCTCGATCTCCCTGACGGTTTTCCTCATGGGGTGGTTTCTCAGCGCATGGCTGAAACCGATCCTGGCGATTACACTGGCCTTCGCGGCGGTGTTCCTGATCAACCCGATCTTCACGGCGCGTCCGCATGTCTTCACCTTCCCGATCATCGTCATCTGGACGGCGGTGCTCTTCGGTGCGGCGAGGGAAGAACGGGCGCCGCCCTGGTGGCTGCTTGTGCTGGTCGTGTTATGGGCGAACCTGCACGCCACCTTCACCTTGAGCTTCGTCATCGCGGCTTTTGCCGGTCTCGATCTGCTGGCGCGCACGGGCCTGTCGAAACCGTCCCTGCTGGCGAAGTGGATCGCGTTCGGTCTGCTTTGCCCGCTGGTCAGCCTGATCCACCCCTACGGCGTCCAGGCCATCCTGGCGACGCTCGCCGTGGCCTACGGCAATGAGGCGGTGTCGCTGATCATGGAATGGAAACCGTTCAATCAGCCGGACAGTCCCGTCCAGGAAGCGGCGATGCTGCTGGCGCTTTTCGGGCTACTGGTGTCCCGATTGCGAATTGGCTGGGCCAAGGCCTTGTTCGTCGTCTTCACCTTGCATGTCTATCTCGCCCATGTGCGCTTCATGTATCTGTTCTTCCTGCTGATTCCGCTGGTGATGGCGGCCGAGGTCGCCCAGCAATATCCCTCGCTTTCGGCCACCGCATGGCTGGCCGAAAAGCGCGACGGACTGGAGAGATTCTTCGCCAGGCGGTTCTACGCCATCTGCGGCACGGCAGCCGTTCTGCTGATTGGCGGGGTCACTGTGCTCGGCAGCGTCTATCAGGTAGCGCCAAGTCCGAAGACATCGGCCAGCGGGGCGCTGGCATTCGCGCAAAGCCATCATCTATCCGGCAACGTGCTGAATTCCTACAATTTCGGCGGCACGCTGATTTTCCACGGGTTCAAGACCTATATCGACGGACGGACGGACCAGCTGTTCCTGGGAGGTTTCACAAAAGCCGATGACGAGACGGGTCACAGCAACGGCAAGCCACTCCTCGAAGCCCGGTTGAAGAAATACGCAATAGGCTGGGCGCTGCTGTCGGCTGACGACGCCCGCATCCCCTTTTTCGACCAGTTGGGCTGGAAGCGGGCCTATGCGGACGACCATGCAGTGATCTATCTGCCTGGCGCCTGATCCTGGTGCGTTGCTGGCGAATTTCGCGACGGCCAATATATGCCTTGACACGTATGTTGCAGCGCAGCAAATTACTGCTTGGGGATAAGCCTGTGAGATCGATGAGCCGGGATTTTCAGCACGACCTGAGGCATCGCCGAATGAGCGTGGCGGGTGCGGCCGCACGGATCCTGGTGGCCGTGTGCGAGCCGGCCGGATGAACTACCGGCGCGACATCGACGGCCTGCGGGCCGTTGCGGTGCTACCCGTCGTGCTCTTCCATTTCGGCGTGTCCGCCATTCCTGGCGGCTTCACCGGCGTCGACATCTTCTTCGTCATATCGGGCTATCTGATCAGCGGCAGCCTGCTCGATGACCTTGAGCGGGGCCAGTTCTCGATCGGCCGCTTCTACTGGCGCCGCGCACGGCGCATCGTGCCGGCGCTAACCTTCGTCATCCTGCTCGCGAGCATTGCCGCCTGGTTCATCCTTCTGCCTTCGGATCTCCACGAATTCAGCCTTAGTGTGATCGCCGCCTCGACCTTCTGGTCGAACATCTATTTCTGGAAAACGACGAACTATTTCTCCATCGACGCCGAACTGCGGCCGCTCCTGCACACATGGTCGCTTTCGGTGGAGGAGCAGTATTACATCTTCGCGCCGATCCTCCTTTATCTGATCCACCGATACGTCTCGAAGCGCTGGCTGACGGTACTTCTGCCGATGGCCATCGGCAGCTTTGCCCTGGCAGTCATATCAACCTCGCTGGCACCGACGGCCGGCTTCTATCTCTTGCCGACGCGCATATGGGAGCTGGCGCTGGGTGCCATGCTGATGTTGCGGAAGCCTCCGGTCCTAGCCAGTCGGCTCGCGGCGGACCTGATCGGCCTCGCCGGCTTTGCCCTGATTGCGTTTGGCTTTGTGATGATTTCGGACAGCGATCCGTTTCCCGGCTACAACGCCCTATTCCCCTGCATCGGAACTGCTCTGCTGATCTATGCTGGCCAGGATAGCGCCGGCAGGCCGGCATCTGTCGCCACTCGCGTGCTTCGGTTGGCGCCGCTGGTCTGGGTCGGCCTCATTTCCTATTCGCTTTACCTCGTCCACTGGCCGATCAACTCGTTCGTCCATTATCTCTCCCTGAAGACTGTCGGTGTGCCAACGATTATCGCGATGACGGTGGCCAGTTTCGCCTTGGCGGCATTCTCCTGGAAATATGTCGAGCAACCCTTCCGCCACAAACGCGCCTATACCGCCCCCCTGCCTATCTTCGCCTTTTCGGCGACGGCAATCGTGCTGCTGTGCGCCGGTGGGTTGGCCGGTGCACTGGGCAACGGTTTCCCGCAACGGTTTCCGGATTTCTCGACCGAACGTATCCGGGTCGGCGACTGGCGCAACGGCATCTGTTTCAACGAAAACGGGACCCGCATCGAAGACTGGAACCTCGCCGACTGCACCCGTACAACGGGCTTTGCCACCAATGTGCTGCTGTGGGGCGATTCTTTCGCTGCCCATTATGTTCCGGGACTTGAGCCCAACGCCCAGAAAATCCAGGCCAATGTCATCCAATACACCTATGCCGGCTGTCCGCCCGACCTGACCTATTTTTCCTATGCTCGGCCCGCCTGCACCCGCTTCAACGAACGGGCCTTGTCGATCATTCGCGACGCCAACATCCAGGCGGTGATCCTGAGCGGTCGATGGACCGACTACCAGGCCAGGGGCTTCGACGGCCTGCAGAAGACGATCGATCGGCTTCGCGAGATGGGGGTCAAGGTCTATACCGTCGGCCAGTCTCCGGAATTCATTGCCGACGTCCAGAAGATCGCTTTCTTGGTGAAACGGGAGCATACCGGAACCACATCCTGGCCGATGGCTATGGATCCGGACATCAACGCACGGGTTTTGCCGTTCACCAAAGGAGCCGATTTCATAGATCCGCTGACATATCTGTGCGACTCGGCAGGTTGTTCATACGCCGATGCCACGACCAATGAATTTCTCTACTTCGACTATGGCCACTTCTCTTCCGCCGGCGCGACGCTGGCCATCTCGAAATACTGGCCAAGCTTCGCCACCAGCAACAAGGTCGCGGAGGCAAAACGGCAATTCACGGCGGCGGGCGCGCCGTGATCCGCAGCACGACCGTCGTGAGAACAGACCGCTTTGCGATTGCCCGAAGGCTAACCCTCATGGTAACGAGGGCACACGCGGGTATGATGTAATGGTAGCTTGTCAGCTTCCCAAGCTGAACGCGAGGGTTCGATTCCCTCTACCCGCTCCAGTCTAAGGCGTCAGAACCATTTCAGCGCCTGCCTGTTCGTCGAACACAACCGAGCAGCCTCGCGCAAGCGCCACCGTTGCGAGGGCGTTTGCTGCCACGTCATCCGATGAAACGAAATCGCCGGTCAACACCCGCAATTCTTCCACGCCTTCAGCCATGGAAACGAAATTCCCGACCGATCGATCGTGCTTGCAGGCCTCGATCACGCAAAGCAGATCGATGATTTCGAAGCTGCGCATGTTCAGCCTCCAGAGAAATCGTCCCTTGCAAGATCATGAACGCATCGGCGGGAAACAATGTTCCCAGGTTCGCTTTCGCTAGAGCAATTCCAGGAAAAGTGTGAAACGGTTTTCCGTCCGGAATTGCGTCAAAACAAGGAGTCAGAGCGGGTCGCCGTTTCCGTGAAACGGTGAACTGCTCTAGCCTCGGCCTGGCGGTGCTTTCGCCGGACAACCTTACCCGAGCGAGCCATCATCCCACTTCTCTCAGAATGAAGTCGTGCAGCATCTTGGCGGCCGGCGACAGTGCGCGATTCCTGACCGTGATCAGGCTGTAGGGCCTGACCTCGATGTCGAATTCGGTCTGGACGACGTCGATGGCGCCGGCCAGCCCGTCAGGGTTCTGGATGAATTTCGCCACCTGGACAGAGACCGGTGCGATGGCATCGGATTGCGCGACCATGACCAGGGTCAGGAGCAGCGAACTGGTGTTCAGGATGCGGTCCGGCAGAGCGATGTTGCGGTTGAGGAAGTTGCTCTCCATCGCCTGGCGCAAGGGCGAGCCGCCAGACTGGAAGACCCAGTCATAGGCGGCGGTCTCTTCCAGCCGCACCGCCTCGCCCTTGGTGAGCGGATGGCCTCGGCGCACGATCAGGCAGGCCTTCTCGACGCCGATGACGCGCGACTCGAACAGCCGCGGATTGAGATCGTCGGGGATGCGCGCGATGATGAAGTCATGGCGCGTGGCGATCAGCTCGCGTGCCAGCACATTGGAGGTCTCGACCTGCATGGTGATCTCGATGCGCGGATAGATGCGGCGGATCTCACGAATTGCCGGCACCGCCAGCTCGATAGCCGGCGCGGTCACGGCACCCAGGAAAACCGAACCACCCTTGCCCGCCTTGAGCTCGGAAATCTCGCGGTCCACCTCGCGCATCTCCAGCAGGATCGAGCGCGCGCGCCTGGCCAAAGCCTTGCCGTATGGCGTCAAGGTGATACCGCGCGGCAGCCTCTCGCACAGCTTGACCTCCAGCACCGCCTCCATCTCCGCGATCATGCGCGAGGCCGCCGGCTGCGAAATGTTCAGAACCTGGGCTGCCGCGCTGACCCGGCCATGGTCGTCGAGCGCGACGATCATGCGCATGTGACGCAGACTGAGACCGCTGCGCAGCAGGGTTTCGCCATCGCCCGGTGCTTCTCTGTAACCATTTGAAGCTGTTGCCAGATTCCCGGGCCGCGCCATCGCTTTTCCCTGCCTTCTGCTCGTGTGAGGCCGACCTTGGAGTCAGCCCGTCACGTCCCAATACATATACCAACCATGATATAGCAACCATCAAAGATCGCATTTGACAGTTATGGCAAAGACCCACACCCTCCGCGCGTTCCAAGACGTGACGGTCGCTGACGAGAAAAATCGTATCGATTGAATCAGCGTCTCGGGGCCATGGGAGGATACCGGAGATCGATATGACGGCAGCAGTGCCTTGGCGCTTCTGCACGATTGCGCGGCCCGCGACCCCCGGGGTGCCGCGTCCATCAAACAGGGAGAGTTGAAGTGAAAATCATCAAGACACTGGCCGCCGTCGCGGCCCTTGGCATCGCTGCCATGACCTACTCGGCGCACGCAGCCGACAAGGGTCTTGTCGGCGTGCTGATGCCGACCAAGACCTCGCAGCGCTGGATCAATGACGGCGATGCCGTCAAGTCCCAGCTCGAGGCTCTCGGCTACACCGTCGACCTGCAATACGCGCAGGACGACATCCCCAACCAGCTCAGCCAGCTGGAAAACGAAATCACCAAAGGCCCGAAGGCGCTGATCATCGCTTCGATCGACGGCACCACCCTGTCGGATGCTCTGCAGAAGGCCGCTGACGCGGGCGTCGTCGTCGTCGCCTATGACCGCCTGATCAAGAAGACCGCCAATGTCGACTACTACACCACCTTCGACAATTTCGGCGTCGGCGTGATCCAGGCGAATTCGCTGGTCAAGGGCCTCAAGGAGCGCTTCCCGAACACCAAGCCGTGGAACGTCGAACTGTTCGGCGGCTCGCCCGACGACAACAACGCCTTCTTCTTCTACAATGGCGCCATCTCCGTCCTGCAGCCGCTGATCGACGACGGCTCGATCAAGATCAAGTCCGGCCAGACCGGCATGGACAAGGTCGGCACGCTGCGTTGGCTCGCCGCCACCGCCCAGGCGCGCATGGACAACCTGCTGTCGGCCAACTATTCGGACGGCAGCCGCGTCGATGGCGTTCTGTCGCCCTATGACGGCCTGTCGCGCGGCATCACCGCCTCGCTGCGCGCCGTCGGTTACGGCACCGAGGCTCAGCCGTGGCCTGTCGTGACCGGCCAGGACGCCGAAACCGCTTCGGTCAAGCTGATCATCTCGGGCGAGCAGTACTCGACCGTGTTCAAGGACACCCGCGAACTGGCCAAGGCCACCGTCGAACTCGTCGACAAGGTGCTCTCGGGCGGCAAGCCGGACGGCCTCGATGAAAAGACCTACAACAACGACGTCAAGGTCGTTCCCTCGATCCTGTTGACGCCGCATGAGGTCGACAAGTCGAACTACCAGGCGCTGGTCGTCGACTCCGGCTACATCAAGGCCGACGAACTGAAGTAATCCCGGTTACAAAGTCAGGGGGTCCTGCGCAACGCAGGGCCCCTTTTCGTTCACCAGCGAGCCCGGTATTGTCACCGACCTCGCCGGCAATGTTTGCCGAGCTCTCAAGGAGCGGTAGTCCCCATGGCCTCGACGATTTTGGAGATGCGCGACATCACCAAGACGTTTCCCGGCGTGAAGGCGCTGTCGAACGTCAATCTCAGCGTCGAGGAAGGCGAGATCCATGCCGTGGTCGGCGAAAACGGCGCCGGCAAGTCGACGCTGATGAAGGTGCTGTCGGGCGTCTATCCCTCCGGCACCTATGACGGCCAGATCATCTTCCAAGGCCAGGAATGCCAGTTCAAAGGCATCCATGACAGCGAACACAAGGGCATCGTCATCATCCACCAGGAGCTTGCGCTGGTGCCGATGCTGTCGATCGCGGAAAACATCTTCCTCGGCAACGAACACGCCAAATTCGGCGTCATCGACTGGGATGCCAACGAGGCGCGCACCAGCGCGCTGTTGAAGAAGGTGGGCCTCAAGGAGGACCCCAAGACGCTGATCACCAATATCGGCGTCGGCAAGCAGCAGCTGGTCGAAATCGCCAAGGCGCTGAGCAAGGAAGTCAAGCTGCTGATCCTGGATGAGCCGACGGCTTCGCTGAGCGAGAAGGACAGCCAGGCGCTGCTCGACCTTTTGCTCGAATTCAAGCGGCAAGGCATGACCTCGATCCTGATCTCGCACAAGCTCAACGAGGTGAACCGGGTCGCCGACAAGGTGACGGTGATCCGTGACGGGCGCACCATCGAGACGCTGGCCAAGAAGGACATCTCTGAAGACCGCATCATCACTTCGATGGTCGGCCGCTCACTCGACGACCGCTATCCGCCGCGCGAGCCTGACATCGGCGGGGTCGTGTTCGAAGTGAAGAACTGGTCGGTCTATCACCCGATCCATGCCGAGCGGCAGGTGATCAAGGGCATCGACATCAACGTGCGCAAGGGCGAAGTGGTGGGTATTGCCGGGCTGATGGGCGCTGGCCGCACCGAATTCGCCATGAGCCTGTTCGGCCGCTCCTACGGCCGCCGCATCTCCGGCGAGGTGCTGCTCAAGGGCAGGCCGGTCGACGTATCCTCGGTGAGCAAGGCGGTCCAACACGGCATCGCCTACGTCACAGAGGACCGCAAGACCTACGGTCTCAACCTCATCGACCATATCAAGCACAACATCACGCTGGCCAATCTTGGCGGCGTCTCGCGCCACAGCGTGATCGACGACATGCGCGAGCTCGCCGTTGCCAACGACTATCGCAAGAAGACCAATATCCGCGCTTCCAGCGTCTATCAGATGACCGGCAATCTCTCCGGCGGCAACCAGCAGAAAGTGGTGCTGTCGAAATGGCTGTTCGCCGACCCGGACGTGCTGATCCTCGACGAGCCGACACGCGGCATCGATGTCGGCGCCAAGTACGAAATCTACACGATCATCGCCCGCCTCGCCTCGGAGGGTAAGGCGATCGTCGTCATCTCGTCGGAAATGCCGGAATTGCTCGGCATCACCGACCGCATCTACGTCATGAACGAAGGGCGCATGGTGGGCGAAATGCCCGCCGCGGAAGCAAGCCAGGAAAAAATAATGCGCGCCATCGTTCGGGGAGAAGGAAAAGCAGCATGAGCACCGAAAGCGCCCCCGCCCCGCAGAGCAAAGTCGCCGAAGACGTGCAGCAGGGTCCACGCATCGCCGTCTCGGCGCTGGCGACGAACCTGCGCGAGTACGGCCTGATCCTGGCGCTGATCGCCATCATGGTGTTCTTCCAGTTCACCACGAACGGAACGCTGTTCAAGCCGGTGAACCTGAGCAATTTGGTGCAGCAGAACTCGTTCATCATCGTGATGGCGCTGGGCATGCTGCTGGTGATCGTCTCCGGCCATATCGACCTAAGTGTCGGATCGGTGGCGGGCTTCATCGGCGCGCTGGCGGCGATGATGATGGTCATCTGGCCGCTTGGCCCGTTCAGCAATCCGCTGGTGGTGTCGATCATCTGCCTGATCGTGGGCGGCGCGATCGGCGCCGCGCAAGGCTATTGGATCGCCTATCACCGAATACCAAGCTTTATCGTCACGCTGGCCGGCATGCTGATCTTCCGCGGCATCTGCCAGGCTCTGCTGGGCGGCGGATCCTCGGTGGGGCCGCTACCCGATGGCTTTAAGGCGCTCAGCTCCGGCTTCATCCCGGATGTCATCGGCCCGCTGACGCTGATCCCGCCGACGGTGAACGCGGCCGGCAAGACTATCATGGGCAGCGGCCTGACGCTGCACATGACGACGATCGTGCTGGGCCTGATCGCTGTGCTGGCCTACGCCTATTTCGGGGTGAGGACGCGCCGCAAGCGCGAACGCCATGGCTATGAGGCCGAGCCCTTTGCCCTGTTCGTTGTCAAGACGCTGGTCGGCAGCGCGCTGGCGCTGTTCCTGGTCTACCAGTTCGCCAGCTACAGGGGCCTGCCGGTGGTGCTGCTCGTCATGGGCGTGCTGATCTCGCTGTTCGTCTTCGTCACCAAGCGCATGACCATCGGCCGCCGCATCTACGCCATGGGCGGCAATGCCAAGGCCGCGCAACTGTCGGGCATCAACACCGAGCGGCTGACGCTGATGGTGTTCATCAATATGGGCGTGCTGTCGGCGCTCGGCGGCCTGATCATCGCGGCGCGACTGGGACAGGCGGTGCCGGCCGCGGGCCTCGGCAGCGAGCTCGACGTCATCGCCGCCGTCTTCATCGGCGGCGCCTCGGCAATGGGCGGCGTCGGTCAGGTCATCGGTGCGGTGGTCGGCGGCTTCATCATGGGCGTGATGAACAACGGCATGTCGATCATGGGCGTCAATGTCGACTGGCAGCAGGTGGTCAAAGGCCTGGTGCTGCTCGGTGCCGTGATCTTCGACGTCTACAACAAGAACAAGGCTTGAACGGGCTTAAGAGCAATTCCAGGAAAAGTGTGAAACGGTTTTCCGCCCGGAATTGCACCAAGACAATGAGTTAGAGCGGTTTGCCGTTTCCGTGAAACGGTGAACTGCTCTAGTCGAGGCAAGCAGGAGGCATACGATCGCGGCGCTGCCGGCAACCCGCCGGTAACAGAAGTCCCTGAGGGACCAGGCCCGCGAGCGCAATCCGAACTGAGAATTTAAACCGTGGCATGGACGAGGTCCCGGCCGCGCCGAGCAAGGTCTGCCGTTTTGGCAGTCCTGCCAAGGCAAATGAGAGAGGATTCATCATGCTGATCTCCCAGATCCTTGACGACGCCGAGACCATCCGCGTCGTCGCCCGCAATGGCGGCAAGACCCGGATCATCAATGGCGCCCGCAGCGTCTATTCGCTGGCGATGGAGGCCGCCCGTACCGGCGTCGGCCTCGTCGCGCTGATCGAACGCAAGGGGCTTGGCGAGACAGTCGATCTCGAGGCCGCTTACAAGAAGGGGCGGCTGCTGTCGCCGATCAACCACCCCGATCCGGCGCATCTGCACCTGACGGGCACCGGGCTGACGCATCTCGGCTCGGCGGCGACGCGCGATTCCATGCACAAGAAGCTGAGCGCCGACGGCGAGGAGCAGCTCACCGATTCCATGAAGATGTTCCGCATGGGGCTGGAGGGCGGCAAGCCGGCGAACGGCCAGATCGGCGTGCAGCCGGAATGGTTTTACAAAGGCAACGGCACGATGGCGGTGGCGCCAGGTGCCGCACTCCTGTCACCGGCCTTTGCCAAGGACGCCGGCGAAGAGCCCGAGGTGGCCGGCATCTATGTCATCGGCGATGACGGCGCACCTTTCCGCGTCGGCTTCACGCTGTCGAACGAGTTTTCCGACCACGTCACCGAGCGCGTGAACTATCTGTTCCTCGCCCATTCCAAGCTGCGCAACGCCTCGTTCGGGCCGGAGATCCTGATCGGCGACCTACCGCCCGACATCCGCGGCACCTCGCGCATCGTGCGCGACAGCGAGGTGCTGTGGGAAAAGCCGTTCCTGTCCGGCGAAGCGAACATGTCGCACACCATCGCCAATCTCGAACATCATCATTTCAAATACGCGGCCTTCCGCCAGCCGGGCGACGTGCATGTGCATATGTTCGGTACGGCGACGCTGTCCTTCGCCGACGGCATCAGTACTGAAGCCGGCGACGTGTTCGAGATCGAGGCCAAGGATTTTGGTCTGCCGCTGCGCAATCCGCTCGAGATCGAACAGCCGGTGCAGGTGGCGGTGAAGGCGCTTTGAAAGGGTGATCTCCCCCTTGAGGGGGAGATGTCGCCAAAGGCGACAGAGGGGGTCGCCTCGCGTGAAGCGCCAACTGTCGCAAGAAGGTTGCATCCGGTCGACCCGACCCCCTCTGGCCTGCCGGCCATCTCCCCCTCAAAGGGGGGAGATTGCTGCTTCAATAGATATCGAAGTCGAAATACTTGGCCTGGATCTTCTTGTAGGTGCCGTCGGCGACGATCGCGTCGATGGCCGCGTTGAGCTTGTCGCGCAGGGCCGTGTCGTCGAGGCGCACGGCAATGCCGGCTTGCGTTTCGGTGCCCTTGACGTCGCCGACCAGCTTGCAGCAGCCGTCGCTTGCCTTCTTCAGCCAGTCCATCAGCACGAACTTGTCCGAGATCACGGCGTCAAGGCGGCCGTTGGTCAAGTCGGTGATCGCCTCTTCCTGGGTCGGATAGAGTTTGGCCTCCGCGCCCGCCTTGCCATATTCATTCTGGGCATAGTCGGCCTGCGTGGTCGAAGCCTGGGCGCCGACCGTCTTGCCGGCAAGGGCCGCCGGTTCGGTCGAGGTCAGGTCGCTGTCCTTCGGCGCCACCAGGGCGAGCGGTGTCGTATAATATTTGTTGGTGAAGGCGACCTGCTTCTTGCGCTCCTCGGTGATGCTCATCGAGGCGATGATGGCGTCGAATTTCTTCGCCTGCAAAGCGGGAATGATGCCGTCCCAGTCCTGCGTGACGATCTCGCATTCGACCTTCATCTGCGCGCACAGCGCATTGGCGATGTCGATGTCGAAGCCTTCGACCTTGCCGTCAGCGGTAATGGTGTTGAACGGCGGATAGGCGCCCTCGGTGCCGATCTTGATTTTCTCCTGCGCCTGCGAAAGCGAGCCGGCCGCCATCACCAGTATGGCAGCGCCTGCCACCGATATGATCCATTTCGAAATCTGCATTTTCTTGGTTCCCCTTGAACGCCGGCATCTTGACTACCAACAAGGCAGCCAAGCATGGCGAGCCGGTACAGGCAAGTATTTTGCCTGACGGCGGCGCTCAGCGCGCGGCGCGGAAATGCTTGGACAGCTTCAGGCCCTGCGCCTGATAGTTGGAGCCGAGATCGGTGCCGTAGAGCGCCTGCGGCCGCTTCAGCATGTGCTCGTAGACCAGCCGGCCGACGATCTGGCCATGGTCGAGAATGAACGGCACTTCGTGGCTGCGCACTTCCAGCACCGCCCGGCTGCCGGTACCACCGGACGCGGAATGGCCAAAGCCCGGATCGAAGAAGCCGGCATAGTGGACGCGGAACTCTCCGACCAGCGGATCGAAGGGCGTCATCTCGGCGGCGTAGAGCGGCGGTACGTGCACCGCCTCCTGGCTGACGAGGATGTAGAACTCGTCGGGATCGAGCACCAGTTCGCCGGCGCCGCTCTTGTGGATCGGCTCCCAGAAGTCGACGACTTCCTGGGCCCCGCGCTTGTCGACATCGACGAGGCCGGTGTGATGCTTGCCGCGGTAGCCGACCAGACCGTTCTGATCGCCGTTGAGGTCGATCGACAGCGCGATGCCGCCGCCGGAAATGTTCGGCGGCTCGGTGGCGACCAGCGTCTGCGCGCGATGCAGCTCGTGCAGCTCGGCTTCCGAGAGCAGCGCATTGCCGGTGCGGAAGCGTATCTGCGACAGGCGCGAGCCGGTGCGCACGACGATCGGGAAGGTGCGCGGGCTGACTTCCAGAAAGAGCGGGCCGTGATAGCCGGCAGCGATCTTGTCGAACTCGTGGCCGCGATCGGTCATGACCCGGGTAAAGATGTCGAGCCGCCCGGTCGAGCTCTTCGGATTGGCCGAGGCCGAAATGCCCGCCGGCAGCGCCAGGCTTTCAAGCAAGGGCACGATATAGACGCAGCCGGTCTCCAGCACCGCGCCCTCGGCAAGATTGATCTCGTGCAGCTGCAGCCGGTCGAGCTTTTCCGAGACCTTGTGGTTGGGGCCGGGCAGGAAGGAGGCCCGCACCCGCCAGGCCTTGTCGCCGAGCCTGAGATCGAGACTGGCCGGCTGGATCTGGTCGGCGTCGAGCGCACGCGCCGACTTCAGCGCGCCGGACTGGAACAGCGCCGATATGTCCTGATCGGGAAGAATGCCTGTCTGCCGCAAGGCTCCACTCCTAGGTCAGACGTTTTTCTTGTCGCAGGTTCTGGTCGCAAAACCGTGGAACACTTTTGCGGAACCTGCTTGGTACAAACCTCTTAATGAAGCCGGCAATTGACGCAAGCGTGGCGCGGGTCTAAAGGGTCGTTATCCCGTGGTGATTTGGCCGGTCGGCTTGCAGCCACGTTAAACAAGTCGCTAAAGGACCGTCGGGCCGCAAGGCCGTATGGACCGGTTGCGACTTTCGCGGCCGGTTTTTTTGTGTCTGGAAGAAAAGCGATGAGCACCAAGAAGCACAACTGGAAGCCTCAGACGGCACTCGTGCACAGCGGAACGCTGCGTTCCGGTTTCGGCGAAACGTCGGAAGCGATTTACCTGACCCAGGGCTATGTCTACGAAACGGCACAGGCCGCCGAAGCCCGTTTCAAGGGCGAGGAGCCAGGCTTCATCTATTCGCGCTACGCCAATCCGACCGTCGACATGTTCGAGAAGCGCATGTGCGCCCTCGAAGGCGCCGAAGATGCCCGCGCCACCGCCTCCGGCATGGCCGCGGTGACGGCCGCCCTTCTGTGCAGCGCCAAGGCCGGCGACCACATCGTGGCGGCGCGTGCGCTGTTCGGATCCTGCCGCTGGGTGGTCGAGACGCTGGCGCCGAGATACGGCATCGAGGCGACGCTGGTCGACGGCACGGATATCGCCAATTGGGAAAAGGCGGTCAAGCCGAACACCAAGCTGTTCTTCCTGGAAAGCCCGACCAATCCGACGCTGGAAGTGGTCGATATCGCCGCTGTCGCTTCGCTTGCCAATTCGATCGGCGCAAGGCTGATCGTCGACAATGTCTTCGCCACGCCCCTGCAGCAGAAGCCCTTGCAGCTCGGCGCCCATATCGTCGTCTATTCGGCGACCAAGCACATAGACGGCCAGGGGCGCTGTCTCGGCGGCGTGATCCTGTCGGACAAGAAGTGGATCGACGAGAACCTGCACGATTATTTCCGCCATACCGGCCCAAGCCTGTCGCCCTTCAACGCCTGGACGCTGCTGAAAGGCCTGGAAACACTGCCGCTGCGCGTGCGCCAGCAGACGGAAAGCGCGGGCAGGATCGCGGATTTCCTGGCCGAACGGCCGGAAATCGCCCGCGTCATCTATCCCGGCCGCGCCGACCACCCGCAGGCCGATATCGTCAAGAAGCAGATGTCGGGCGGCTCGACGCTGATCTGCCTGGACGTCAAGGGCGGCAAGCAGGCGGCCTTCGCCTTGCAGAACGCGCTCGACATCGTCTTGATCTCCAACAATCTCGGCGATGCCAAGAGCCTGATCACCCACCCGGCGACGACGACGCACAAGAATCTGAGCGACGAGGCGCGCGCCGAGCTCGGCATCGGGCCGGGCACGCTCCGGCTGTCGGTCGGGCTGGAAGACACCGACGATCTGCTTGAGGACATCGCGCAGGCGCTGAAGGCCAGGTAGGACCTTCAGGCGCCGGACGGCGTCTCCTCCAGTTCGGCCGTCTTGGTGCCGATGGTCATCGCGTTGCCGCGCCAGTCGACGGCGCCGCCAAGCCAGCCGCGCGCCCACAGCGCTGGCAGGATCAGGTCGCGCATCATGATCGCGGCCACCATGCGTGGCGACAGGTACCAGCCCTTGGACCAGGCCAGCGCGCACTCGGGAAGGTAGAAGGCTACCAGCACTGCAAGGGCGGTTGCCCAGAGGCTGAAGCCGGCACTGGCCGCGGCAATCAGCGCAAGCACCAGCGGCACCACGGCGCCGGTCAGGATTTCGGGTGCGAAGAACAGCGGGAAAGTGACGCGGCGCAGGCGCGCCCAACGGGCCTGACGCGACCAGATCTCGTCAAAAGAGCGCCGGCCAAGCGGCTGCTCGAAGGGGGCGGCGACGAGATTGACGCGCAGGCCGAGACCGTTCACCAGCTTGGTCGCGGCGGCATCCTCCGCGATCTCGGCGGCCAGCGCGCGGATGCCGCCATTGGCGTCGAGCATCGGCTTGTTCCAGAGCATGCTCTTGCCCTGGGCAAAGCCAAGGCCGAGCGCATCGCCGGCGTATTGCCAGCGCGCCTGCAGCGTGTTGAGGAAAGCGCATTCGACCTCGGCCCAGAAGCCGGCCGGCCGCGAGCCAATCGGCGTCGAGCAGACAAGGCCGGTGCCGGGCCGCCAGGCAGCCATCAGATGCTGGACGTAGTCCCTCGGCATCAGCACGTTGGAATCGGCCAGGACGACCCAGTCGTGCCGCGCCGCCTCCCAGCCCTTGACGCAATTGTTGAGTTTCGGATTGGCGCTGATGCGGTCGTCGCCGACAAGCAGCCGGGCCGGCACTTTCGAAAACCGGACGATCGTCCTGTTTATCAATTTGACCACCGGATCGTCGGCATGGGCGACGCAGAAAATCAACTCGTAGCGCGGCCAGTCGAGCGAGAAGGCGCGCTCCAGCGTCTCCTGCGTGAACGGCTCGACGCCGCGCGACGGCACGACGATCGACACCGGCCGTGGCTTGCCGGCCGGCGCGGCAATGGCGCGGCGCCGTTTCAGACGCGAAGCGGCGAGCACGATGCTGGCGAGATTTGAGAGAATGAGGGCAGTTGAAAGCGTGGCGGCTATGAGAGTGAGTTCCATCGAGATCCGGTCACTCCAGGAAAACCGGTCCGCCAGAACAATCTGGCTGGCATGACGACCGATTCAACAATTCGACAGAGCGCCCGAGTCGCGCGGCACTGGTCGGCGCACACCATCATTGTCATGTGTCACTTAAATGACATTCTTTGCCGCCACCTGCGGTTCCGTCCGCAATGACAGGACGCGCACCGTTGACCAGCCCGCGTGGAGCGCCGAAAGTTCGACCTAGAGCCTGTTCCATCCCGATTGAACCGGGATGGGGCTCTATCTCTGTTTCTTTGAGCATGATCTTTTCTGAAAACCGGTTCCCACTTTTCAGGATCATGCTCTAGATTGTTTTGGAGCCGCTTATGTATAGCGCCGTCACGCGCAACATCGAAGTGCAGGTCAGGCCGTTCTATCTGGAGGACCGTTCGGATCCCTCGGAGAACCGCTATGTCTGGGGCTATCAGATAACGATCGACAATCAGTCGGACGATTTCGTGCAGCTTCTGTCGCGCTATTGGCACATCACCGACGGCACCGGCCGGGTCGAGGAAGTGCGTGGCCCCGGCGTGGTCGGCGACCAGCCCGAACTCAATCCCGGCGACAGCTACCAGTACACGTCCGGTTGCCCGCTCTCGACACCATCCGGCATCATGGTCGGGCACTACACGATGCGCAACAAGCGGGGCGAGACGTTCGACATCGCCATTCCGGCGTTTTCGCTGGACCTGCCAGGGACGCGGCGGACGGTGAATTGATTTCGCCTCACCGGCCGCTCCGCGGCCGGTGAGGCGTGGTTTTTTCTCTACTGGGCCGCAAATTCCGCCGGATCGAAGTCATATTGCTTCGAGCAGAATTCGCAGGCGACGTGGATGCCGCCGTCCTCTGTACTGTCCTTGATCTCCTGCGCGGAAAAACCCTCGAGGATGCCGCGGATCTTGTCCTTGGAGCACGAGCACTGGTCGGCGACCGGAACGCCGCCGAAGACGCGCACGCCATGCTCGTGGAACAGCCTGTAGAGCAGCCGCTCGGCGCCGATCGTCGGGTCGATCAGTTCGGTCGGCTCGATCGTACCGAGCAGCGCCAGCAACTCCTGCCAGGAATTGTCGGCCGGATCGTGGATCTCCTCGCGCGGATCGCCATCGCCACCCGGCAGGTCCGGGACGCGCATGCGCTCGGGCGACTGCGGCAGGAACTGCGCCAGGATACCACCGGCGCGCCACTGCTCGCGGGCGCCGCCGGGACCGGGCGTCAAAAGCTTGGCCACCGACAGCCTGAGATCCGTCGGGATCTGCTCCGACTGACGAAAATAGGTGCGCGCAGCATCCTCCAGCGTCTCGCCGTCGAGCTGGACGATGCCCTGATAGCGCTGCGTGTGAGCGCCCTGGTCGATGGTCAGCGCCAGCACGCCGCTGCCGAGCAGCGTCTGCTGGGAGGTTTCGCCGGCCGCGACCAGCGCTTCCAGCCGGTCGGCATCGAAACGCGCATAGGCGCGCAATGCCGAGGGCGTGGAAAAATCCGCGACCAGCATGTCGACAGGCCCGTCGGTGCGGGTCTGCAGGATGAATTTGCCCTCGAACTTCAGCGAAGTGCCGAGCAGCACGGTCAGCACACAGGCCTCCGCCAGCAGGCGGGCGACCGGCTCGGGATAATCGTGGCGGCTGAGGATGGCGTCCAGCATCGGCCCGAGTTGGACCGTGCGGCCTCGCACATCGAGAGGGCCGACCTCGAACGGCACGACGTGATCGTCGCCGGCATAGCCGAATTCGCCGAGTTTGGGGTGATGTTCAGTCACTTGATAGGTTTCCAACATGACAAAGCTCCGGGGCGCGGCCATGCCGCCCTCCGGGGCGCATGCGTCGAAACGCGCTGTTTTTGCGTGATGGCCCGCAGATAGGCATCACACCTCCGGAGATCAAGCGCCGAGGCACCAGGCCAGCACGGCCTTCTGGGCATGGAGCCGGTTCTCGGCCTCGTCGAAGACCACCGAATGCGGTCCGTCGATGACCTCGTCTGTCACTTCCTCGCCGCGATGCGCCGGCAGGCAGTGCATGAACAGCGCGTCCGGCTTGGCCCTGGCCATCAGCTTGGCATTGACCTGGTAGGGCGAGAACACATTGTGGCCGCGGGCGCGATGCTCCTGGCCCATCGACACCCAGCAATCGGTGACGATGCAGTCGGCCTGGTCGACGGCTTCCTCGGGCGAGCGGGTGAAGTGCAGCTTGCCGCCATGCGCCTGCGACCAGTCGATATGCTTCCGCGCCGGCTCGCTGCCTTCGGGAACGGCGACGTTGAGGTTGAAGCGGAACCGGGCCGAGGCCTCGAGCAAGGAATGCAGCACATTGTTGCCGTCGCCGGTCCAGGCGATGGTCTTGCCCGCGACCGGACCGCGATGCTCCTCGAAGGTCATGATATCGGCCATCAGCTGGCAGGGATGGGTGTCGTCGGTCAGTCCGTTGATCACTGGCACGGTGGCGTTCTCGGTCAGCTCCAGCAGTCGCTCATGCGAGGTGGTGCGGATCATGATCGCATCGACATAGCGCGACAGCACCTTGGCGGTGTCGGCGATGGTCTCGGAACGGCCGAGCTGCATCTCGGTGCCGGTCAGCATGATGGTCTCGCCGCCGAGCTGCCGCATGCCGACGTCGAAGGAGACGCGTGTGCGCGTCGACGGCTTGTCGAAGATCATCGCCAGCACCTTGCCTTCGAGCGGTTTGGTGCGCTCGCCGGCCTTGAGGCGCGCCTTTCGCACCACCGCATCGTCCAGCATGAAGCGCAAATCGCCTTCGGAAACGGCGGAAAGATCGGTGAAATGGCGAACTGACATCAGCAATGGTTCCGGGATTACTTCGCCGCGGCGGAAGCGATCGCCTCCGCCAGGCCCTTGGCGCCGGCGCGAATGCGGTTGAGCGCGTCATGGATCTCGGCGTCGGTGACGGTGAGCGGCGGCAACAGGCGAATGACGTTGTCGCCGGCCGGAACCGCCAGCAGGTGCTGGTCGCGCAAGGCCATGTTCACCTTGGTGTTGGGCATGGCGCATTTGAGGCCGAGCATCAGCCCGGCACCCCTGATGTCCTCGATGATTTCGGGAAACTCGTCGGCGACCGACGCCAGCCCCTGCTTCATGAGCAGCGCCTTGCGCTGGACATCTTCGAGGAAGCCGTCTTCCAGCACGACGTCGAGCACGGCGTTGCCGACTGCCATGGCCAGCGGGTTGCCGCCGAACGTGGTGCCATGCACGCCAGCGGTCATGCCGACGGCCGCTTCATCCGTGGCAAGGCAGGCACCCATCGGGAAGCCGCCGCCAATGCCCTTGGCGATCGCCATGATGTCTGGCGTTACACCTGACCATTCATGCGCAAACAGCTTGCCGGTGCGGCCGATGCCGCACTGGACCTCGTCGAAGATCAACAGCAGGCCGTGCTGTTCGCACAATTGCCTGAGCCGCTTCAGCGATTGCGTCGGCACCGGACGGATACCGCCCTCGCCCTGCACCGGCTCGATCAGGATGGCGGCCGTCTCCGGCGTGATCGCCTTTTCGGCGGCGTCGATGTCGTCGAAACTGACCTGATCGAAACCTTCGACCTTGGGGCCGAAGCCCTCGAGATATTTGTACTGGCCGCCGGCCGCGATGGTCGCCAGCGTGCGGCCATGGAAGGCACCTTCGAAGGTGATGACGCGGAAGCGCTCGGGGTGTCCGTTGACGAACTGGCAGCGGCGCGCCGTCTTGATCGCGCATTCCAGCGCCTCGGCGCCGGAATTGGTGAAGAACACCTTGTCGGCGAAGGTGGCGTCGGCCAGCCGCTCGCCAAGCCGGCTCTGCCCGGGGATCTCGTAGAGGTTGGAGACATGCCACAGCTTGGCTGCCTGCTCGGTGAGTGCGGCGACCAGATGCGGATGGCTGTGGCCCAGCGAATTGACGGCGATGCCGCCGGCAAAGTCGAGATATCGCTCGCCCTTGTCGGTAATCAGCCATGTGCCTTCCCCGTGGTCGAAGGCCAGGGGTGCGCGAGCAAAGGTCTCGTAAAGCGCCGAACCGCTCATTATATGCGTCTCCGGTACCGGAAAATCAAAAAAGCCGCCAAAGCGGCGGCCTGTGCGGCTTATCCCGTTTTTCGGCCATGAAGTCAACGAAAACGTCGCGTAGTGGCGCGCGGCAAGCCCCCTGACGGGACGCCGGCTCATAAGCGACCGGGCAAGTTGGGGAAAACCGAAAAAACCGATTCGTGTTGCACTTGGGACTCTTGTCACCGAGTCAGCGCATAGAGTAGTTGTAGTCGAGAAATAACTAGATTTCGTGCGGCGGACCTAATCACCAGATATATGTGGTGTCTGCCCCGGCAAATGTTGCCGGGTCGGGAGAAGGATTCCGATTGCCGCACGCTTAGAGGAGCGCGGTCTCATGAACTGGACTGACGAGCGGGTAGAACTCTTGAGAAAACTGTGGTCGGAGGGTCTGAGCGCAAGCCAGATTGCTGCGCAGCTTGGAGGGGTCAGCCGCAATGCGGTCATCGGGAAGGTGCATCGGCTGAAACTCTCGGGCCGCGGTCGCTCGACCGCCACGCCGGCACGCCAGAAAAAGGCGGCACAAGGATCGACCGTCCAGAAATCGGTATCACGCGCTGCAACCACGGCACGCCATGTCACGACATCGATCGGCGCGACGGCCTTGCAGACACAGTTCGACGCCGAACCGGTGGCGCGCCATTATATCCGTCCGGTTGAGAATGTCGTGCTGCCGATCTCGCGGCATCTGCAGCTGGTCGAGCTGACCGAGCGGACCTGCAAATGGCCGAACGGCGATCCGCTTTCAGAGGACTTCCATTTCTGCGGCAACGATGCCGCCGAAACCGGTCCGTACTGCAAGTACCACGCCCGCGTGGCATTCCAGCCGGCATCGGAGCGGCGGCGGAGCCGATAGTTAGGGATTGGGCAGTAGGCAGTAGGCAGTAGGGGCAATATGCTCTGAATTTCTTGCCCTACTGCCTACTGCCTACGGCCTACTGCCTACTGCCTACTGCCTACTGCCTACTGCCTACTGCCTACTGCCTACCCTCACAGCCACCCGTTCTTCCTGAACCGCCAGTAGAGAAACGTGCAGATCAGCACGATAGCGCCCAGCACCACCGGATAGCCGTATTCCATCTTCAGTTCCGGCATGTCGCTGAAGTTCATGCCGTAGATGCCGGCGAGCGCCGTCGGCACCGCCAGGATTGCGGCCCAGGAGGCGAGCTTCTTGGTGTTCGCGGTTTCCTGACTCTGGCCGACCAGCAAGCTCGCCTCGAAAGCGAACGCCAGCACCTCGCGCAGACTGTCGATCTTCTCCTGGACGGTGCGGATGTGATCGGTGACGTCGCGGAACAGCGGATGCATGGCGGTGTGTATCTGCGGCAGCTCGGCGCTGGTCAGCCGTCGGCAGACTTCGACCAGCGGAAGCGCGGCATTGCGCAGGCGTAGGAGATCGCGGCGCAGCATATAGAGCCGTTCGATGTCGGGAGCGGTCATCGGCTTCAGCAGAACCTTGTCCTCGATCGCCTCGACCTCGTCCTCGATCTGCTCGAGCACCGGCATGTAATTGTCGACGATGAAATCGAGAATGGCGTAAAGGACGAAATCCTCACCCTTGGCCAGCGAGTGCGGGCAGCTTTCCCAGTGCTGCCGAACGGCGGCATAGGACGTCGAAGGACCGTGCCTGACGCTGACGATGTAGCCTGAGCCAACAAACAAATGGGTCTCGCCGAAGGTGACCCGACCGTCGATCAGCTGCGCGGTGCGAGCGACGATGAACAAGGCGTCGCCATATTGCTCGATCTTCGGCCGCTGGTGCGGGTGCTCGGCATCCTCGATTGCCAGCTCATGCAGGTGAAATTGCGCCTGGACGCGCAGCAACAGGTTACGGTCGGGCTCCAATAGGCCGATCCAGACGACATGACCGGATTTCTTTGCCCATTCGCCGGCTTCCTCGATGGGAATGTCGGCGATGCGGCGCCCGGCCGTGTAGACGCCGCAAGCGATAATGCCGGATGTCGGCCCAGGCGCCGGGGTCAGGTTCCGAACATTTTCCATCACGACCTCCCGGAGCAAATCCACGGACGAGGATAGAGGCAAAGCCCGGAAAGCTTAGCGTAAATCGGATTACGGTTCGAGAGGCGCGTTCACTTCAGCGGCTGCGTCCCGGAAAGGCTGATTTTGTCGGTCTTGTCGCCCTTGGGCCGCTCAGCCGGCAACTGATCGCCGGTGACGATGTAGTAGATGGTCTCGGCTATGTTGGTGGCGTGATCACCGATACGCTCGATGTTCTTGGCGCAAAACAGCAGATGCGTGCAGGGCGTGATGTTGCGCGGATCTTCCATCATGTAGGTCAGCAATTCGCGAAACAGCGATGTGTACATGGCGTCGATCTGGTCGTCACGATCGCGCACGAAGCCGATTTTCTCCACCGAGCGAGACGCGTAGACGTCGAGCACTTCCTTGAGCTGGGTCAACGCCAGGTTGGACAGAGCCTCGAGGCCGCGGAACAGGCTGGTTGGCTGGCGTCCGTCGGTGACGGCGACCACCCGCTTGGCAACGTTCTTGGCGAGATCGCCAACCCGTTCGAGGTCGGCGGAGATGCGAATGGTCCCGACGATCTCGCGCAAATCCCCCGCCATCGGCTGACGCTTGGCAATGATGATGATCGCCTTGTCGTCGATTTCGCGCTGGCCCTCGTCCAGTACGGTATCGTCGCGGACGACCTTCTGGGCAAGGCCTGGGTCGGCATTGACGAGAGCGGCGACCGCCTGTTCGACCATGCGCTCGGCATGGCCGCCCATCGCGGCGATGCGCTTCGACAGATATTTCAACTCCTCGTCATAGGCGCTGACGATGTGCACGGACTGCATGGCAAAATGCCTTCCCACGGGATGTTTTGATTTTGAGTCGTTTCCTCGAATCCCCGCTGATACGCTAGCCGGATGACAGAAAAAAGAAACAGTCCCCTTGAATTAGGGCGATATCAGTGCGTCGGCAAATGAACCGAGAATGCCGCGCCGTTGCCGACTTCGGACTTGATCGAAAGCCGGGCGTTGTGGCGCGTCAGTATATGCTTGACGATCGACAGGCCGAGGCCGGTGCCTTTCTGGGTCCGGCTGGTCTCGACGTCGACGCGGTAGAAGCGCTCGGTAATGCGCGGAATGTGCTCCTCGGGAATGCCGGGGCCAAAGTCCCTGATCGTCACGTCGATGCCCGGCTCTGATCCGGCATCGCCATGCGCTATGGATACAACCACGCGCCCACCAGACTGCCCGTATTTGCAGGCGTTTTCCAGGAGGTTCTCGAAAACCTGGAAAAGCTCATCTCGATCGCCAGGCACATGAAGCGGCCCATCGGCGTAGTGCCGCTCGATGGCAACGGCGTTTTCGCTGGCCAGCGGTCCGAGCGAATCGATGACGCTGTCGACTGTCTGCCGCAGGTCCACCTCGGTTCCCGGCTTCAGATAGGGTTTCATCTCGAGCCGCGACAGCGACAACAAATCGTCGATCAGACGCGCCATGCGACCGGTCTGGCTCTGCATGATCTGCAGAAACTGGTCGCGCGCCGCCGCGTCGTTGCGGGCTGGCCCGCGCAGCGTTTCGATAAAGCCGGCGATTGAGGCGAGCGGCGTGCGCAGTTCATGGCTGGCATTGGCGATGAAGTCGGCGCGCATGCGGTCGATCCTGCGTGCTTCGCTCTGGTCCTTGAACACCAGCACATAGAGATCGGTGGCGTGACCGACCGAGGACACGCTCACCCGGTAGGCCCGTTCGACCGGCAGCTTCTCCATGTAGTCGACGACATCCGAGGCAACATCGCCGGATAGCACGCCGTCCAGCAGGGTCTGCATCTCCGGTGCCCGGAATTTCAGCGACAGCGACATGCCTGGCGCGATGCCACCGAAGGCGGCGAAGGCGGCGGCGTTGGCATGCACGATGGTGGCGGTCCGGTCGAAGATGATCAGCGGATCGGCGACGGCGGCGGCCAGATATTCACCCGAGAGCCGCTGCAGGCCGATGGCCTCGATGGCAGCGCCGCTGCCGGTGGATTGGCGCGCGCCGGCGGTCGGCAGTATTGCCGCTGCAAGCAGCAACAGCAGCGCCGCGGGGACGACATAGGCTGAAATCCCGGCCAAGGCATAGACGGCGACGACCGCGGTGACGCCGGCCGCAAGCAGCCAGCGGCTATGCCACAGCCGTGCGGCCATGCTTTGCGTGATGCCTCTCTGCTCTGTGTCCAGGTCAGCCATTCGCTCGTGACCTGCCCCCCAATGTCTTCGCACCCGGTCGCACGGTGGCAGAAAACTTCCACCAGATCGCTTGCCGCATGACCCCGAAAATCGGGAATCGATTTTCGGAAAGGATCATGCGCAAATTAAAAGTGCTACAGCGTCCTTTGCGCATCCAAACGGACGCGCGGCGCTGTAGTGGCTCCCCATAGCATGAGTCCGGAAGCTGGAAAGGGTTCGTCTCGATGAAAAAAGCCAAGGAAAGTCCCGCCGCGCCAACTTCGGGGCCGCTGAAGATCAGGATCGGCGGCAAGGAGAGGGAGTTCGACATCGATAATCCCGTGCTTCCCGACTGGGTCGAGGACAACAAGCTGACCGCCGGCGGCTATCCCTACGACAAGAAGATGAAAAGCGACGAGTATGACGAGATGCTCGAGAAGCTGCAGATCGAGCTGGTCAAGGCGCAGGCCTGGCTGCAGTCGACCGGCAAACGGGTGATGGCGCTGTTCGAGGGCCGCGACGCTGCCGGCAAGGGCGGCACGATCTTCGTGGTGCGCCAGTACCTCAATCCGCGCACGGCACGCAACGTGGCGCTGACCAAGCCGACCCCGACCGAGCTTGGTCAATGGTACTACCAGCGCTATGTCGACCACTTCCCGACTTCAGGCGAATTCGTCACTTTCGACCGGTCCTGGTACAACCGCGCCGGTGTCGAGCCGGTGATGGGTTTCTGCACCCCGCAGCAGCACGAGCAGTTTCTCGACGAGACGCCGCATTTCGAACGGATGATCTCCAACGAGGGCATCCACTTTTTCAAATTCTGGCTGAACATCGGCCGGGAAACGCAGCTCGAGCGCTTCCACGACCGCCGCTACAGCCCGCTGAAGAGCTGGAAGTTTTCCCCCATCGACGTTGCAGGCATCACCAAGTGGGACGACTACACCAAGGTGCGCGACACAATGTTCGAGCGCACCCACAAGGAATTCGCGCCGTGGATCATCGTACGGGCCAATGACAAGCGGCGCGCGCGGCTGGCGATCATGCGGCGCATCCTGTCGTCTCTGCCCTATGAGGGGCGCGATCTCGAAATCATCGGCAAGGAAGACAAGAAGATCATCGGCGAAGGGCCGTCATTCCTCGGCAAGCAGGATTGACGCTTCCGCGCCCCCCGGCCGTTGGCCCCCCGCGGGGGTCATGGTTGGTTTGCAGAGGG